>CAYWLQ010000050.1:0-19864 GCA_964458775.1 uncultured Myxococcales bacterium
ATTTTTTCAGCAACTTACGCAAGTGATGTGATGATCAACAGTCGAAGTCAGGAGCGTAGACATAGTTACAAAAGACCTTCTATGGTAACTGTTAAATAGTTTCCCTCTGACAACCAACTCAAATGTGGAAATAAAGGAATAGTAACATATTTCGAAACATCAGCGAGACGCGCCGTCCACCAGGTTCTTAGGCTTTCTATTGCTTGTTCCGCAGAACCGCTGACATATGGATCGGCATTCAGAGCAGCGGCCGCCACGTTTGCTACACGGTTAAGTTCTTGTTTAGAACTAGTAAGAATGCATATGAAATGGAAAAGGTGTAATAAGCTTATTTGTCTTTCGGTTTGTTCTCTTCTTCGGCTTTAACAAAGTCTTCGGCTTTGGCTCTCAATCGATTCGCTGTGTATTCGGCTATGATGAATACCTGATCTGACAAAGAGCTTTTTACGTATACTTGGGCCTTATCCTCAAATTTGTTACCCAGCGTCAATGTTGCCTGATACGGCTTGCCTTCTTCTTCCGCATCTACAAACACTGTAAAAGCTTCGGGACCTGTAAAACCCAATATCTCTTCTGAAAGATCACCGTCTGCAAAATCTAATGCATTAAGGTTTACTAGAGTTCTCAGTACCCCTGTGGCTTTGGGTGCATCAAAATTCTTAATCTCTTTTCCTACCGGTTTAACAGAGAGTTCCTTGCCTTCACCGATTTTCTCTAACACCAGTGCGTTAGGACCTTGTCCGAAGGTCGCTGTTTTTACACCCTCGACTTCAGTTTTAATAATCGTTTTATCTCTCAAGCTTTTAGTCGACCTGTCAAAGTTGAATCTAAACGAGCCTTGCATGCGATAAACTTCGTTTTTGCCGGGAAAGCGAACGTAGGTAACGCCGTTGCCGGAACCGCCTATTAAAATATGAAGAAGCTCCTGACCGCCTGACAGCGCTGTCATATCAATTCCTTTTTTATCATCAACGTCGAACTTGTCGTGAGCAGAGGGATTTTCGGATATAATATCTATTACCGAAAGGTCAGACAACGATTTCGTCATGGTTTCTACAGACGACTCTACTACCTGATAGTCAACCGGAGCTGTCATTCTCCACTTCCCGTCTTTTTTCTTGATGGTATAGGATTCTTCTTTCTTATTATCGCCTATTCCTTCGAGTCTTTTTATTCTAACTTCGTCTATTTTTTCGGCATCAAGAGGCTTAATAGCCTGCTCCGCCTTTTTTTGTTCTACATTAGGTTTTTCCTGAAACAACAGGAATGCCGTGATACCGAGAACTAAAAGAACCCCTA
The DNA here is from genome assembly GCA_964458775.1 of uncultured Myxococcales bacterium. Lineage (GTDB taxonomy): Bacteria > Myxococcota_A > Polyangia > JAAYKL01 > JAAYKL01 > CAYWLQ01. The sequence goes on from CAYWLQ010000050.1 coordinate 1,300, forward strand.
GAGCTATGAGATTTTTCATGCTTATGCCTCCTTTCCTGCTTTAGTATTATCGTTTTTTTCTGTCGACTCGGAAGCTTTAGCGGTTTGGGATTCATCAGAAGCAGGTGCTTTTCTTATGCGCCATCTTATTACTCCGAATAACAAGAATAGCGCGGGAATCCCTATGATGTTACCCCATTTTGCAAAAGACTTTGCACCGTCAGACATTTTTCTTTCCACCGGCGGATCATCTACATTTTTCATTCGCACTGCTATAAGGTCATCATCATTGGTCATCCAATCCAAAGCATTTTGTACAAAGGAAAAATTAAAGGCCACTGCGCGTCTATCCAGTCTTGATATTATTTGAAGTTTTTCATCTGACGGAAGACCTGAAGATCCCACTACCACAATGCGCCCAGGAGCTTTGCTTTGCTCAACAAAACCCTCCACTGTTGCTTCGCCCTTTTTGGGGAGGTCACGTCCCTTAAAATAGCTGGTAAAGTTACCCGACAAAGCGGCAGCCACCGGTATTGAGCTTTCCCAACTATCAGACGGCTTTATTGTGCATGGATCAACATCTCCTCCTGCCGAAACTCTCCAAGCATTTCCAGAGGTAAAGGCAATTTCTCTTGCCTGGAGTGATGCTGAAGATTTGCTGTCTTTTGTCAGCTTAACCTCTGTTGCATAAGGCATGGTCAAAGCCCCTAAACCGAAAGTTAGAGGATGATCTTCACCAAATGAAGTTATCAAAGGCCAGGCAGGGTAGAGCTTTGGAATAGCAATAGGAAATTGTGAGCATTTAGCGATAAATTGAGATGCATTGGCATCCATTATCAACTCACTTCCAACCTCAATGCCGTAGTGTTTTAGAAGGTCCCGAAGATTGGTATCATTAGCAGTGGAATTGTACATGGTCGGCATGCCTCTCATCTGACCTTCTTGAGAGACTACAGTTACGCCGTCGACAAATACCGCTAGAGCGCCGCCCTTCATTAGAAATTGATCAAGATTATAAAGTTCGAGGTCGGAAAATTTGGTATTAGCTCCGATAATAACCATTCCTTTTACATTTTCAGGGACGCCGTTTTCTTCCTTTTTGGAGTCGTACTGTTTGTATTCGTATACATCCAGATTCTTTCTGACTGTTAAAAAAGCACCTTGGTCTCCCTGCTGGTCCATTGGGTTTCGTCTTGGATCTTGAGGGGGCTCTATTGCCGGTTCGCCGTTGCCGGTTGAAAATGCAATGGTGTTTTTGTCTGAAAGAAACTTTTTGAGAATAGAGGTTATCTCATACTCCAAACCCACAGACGTTTCTACCGCCCTCACTGTTTCTTGCTTGTCGCGATAGCTGAAAGAAATTCCTCTATAGCCTTCTTTTACAACAGCTTTATCTTTTTCAATATCCGGATTGGGCATCTTTGCAATACCGAGACTTTGAGCAATTTTTTCCTTTTCCTTTGCTTCTTCTTCGCTTCCGGACGACGGGTCTATAAACTCAATAGACATATGACCTTTTGAGTATTGAGCATATTCTTCAAGCAGATCTCTAACCTGTCGCTCCAAAGTAGCATATCTTCCCGGCAGGTTTTTGGTGAAATATGCCTTTACCACAAACTTGTCTTCTAAACTCTTCATTAGAGTTACAGATGCTTTTGATAAAGTAAAAAGCCGGTTTTCTGTTAGGTCGGCACGCATAAAAAGTTTAACCGATATAATATTCACAAACACCAGGATACCGGCCAGGACCAGAATAAAAATTAGAGAATTATTTCGAATTGAACTTTTAGTTTTGGTTTTCATTTTACTACCTCCACCGCCTGGATTCTAGGGATCGGAAGGCCAGAAACAGGGAAAACATTATAAAAGACAGAAAAAATATAACATCTCGTGAGTCGATCATTCCACGAGACATGTCTCTAAAATGTGCATTAAAACTGATATACTCAAAGATAGGTGCCGCCGCGTTGGGTAAGAATGTGGTGAAGTTATCTACCATGAGAAAGAACATTGAGAGAAACATTGATATTACAAACGCCACTATTTGATTCTCAGTCCAGCTCGAAGCCAACAAACCTATGGACAAATAGGCACCGCCTAAAAGGATCAGACCCAAATATCCGCCCGCTACCGGCCCCCAATCAAGTCGTCCGAATTGGGAAATAGTAAACGCATAGGGAAGAGTCAGCAAAAGAGCAACAATAAGAAGGCCTAGTGCTGCTAAATATTTTCCTACAATAACATCCACATCTCTCACCGGCATGGTAATAAGCATCTCTATTGTGCCGGAGCGCCTCTCTTCGGAGATGAGCCTCATGGTTATGGCCGGTCCAAAAAATACCAAAAGGAACGGCACCAGAGAAAAGAAGCTTCTCATGGAAACGCGATCTTGGGCGAAAAACGGAATAAAAAACAAAACACCCACCATCGCCAAAAAAACGGTTATTACAAAATATGCTACCGGCGAGTTGAAGTAGGCCTTAAACTCCCGGCGAAGTATTGCAACGGTTGTACGCATCGATTGACCCCTCCTTAATTCTTGCCGGATACTGCATCATTTTTTGATGTCAGAATTCTAAATACAGATTCCAAATCCACTTGTTTGCGTTCTAATCCTAAAAGCACCCATTTATGCTCTACCACAGCATTAAATATATCCCTGCGAAGATCTGCGTTTTGTTTGCTTCTAACAACTACGCTGATTTCGTCACCGGTTCTTGAGCGCAATTCCACCTGCTGAACTTTGTCGATGGAAGAAAAAACTTTTTCTAATTCCTTATTGTCAACACCGGCGGATGCCAACTGAACATTGTAACGAGCGCCGCCGCGGTCGGCCTCAAGATCTTGAGGACTTCCGTCGGCCACGATTTTACCGTTGTTGATAATAATAACTCGTCCGGCTGCGGCTTGTACCTCTGACAGATTATGTGTCGACAAAATTACCGTTCGTTCTTTTCCGATAGACTTAATGAGTTCTCGAATATCCACTATCTGGTTTGGGTCAAGGCCGGTGGTAGGTTCGTCGAGTATTAGAACACTAGGATCGTGAATCATAGCTTGAGCCAAACCGACCCTTTGTTTGTATCCCTTAGAAAGGGTTCTGATCTCTCGATTGACTACCTTGTTTAAACCGCAGGTTTCCACCACCCTGTCCAACGATTGTTTGAGTTTGTCATTTGAAAGATTTCGCACCTCAGCAACAAAACTGAGATATTCATCTACTCGCATATCAATGTACAAAGGCGCGCTTTCCGGCAAATACCCCACCTGTCGACGAATTTCCAAAGTATCGTCAACAATACTGGTTCCTGCCACTTTGGCTTCTCCCGACGTAGGTGCCACAAAACAAGTTAAAATCTTCATGGTTGTGGTTTTTCCAGCGCCGTTGGGACCCAGAAAGCCGAGCACTTCTCCCTTTCGAACCTCGAAAGACACATCATCCAGCGCTTTTAATGCGCCGTAGGTCTTAACAAGGTTTCTGACCTCGATCATTGTTTCTTGTGCCATCTTGAGCCTCTTGTCCTTATGTTTGTAATACCGTTTTTACGGTCAATGTAATTTCTACATAGTAGGTCTTTATCAAATTACAAAAAAGTTATGTCAAGCCGAAGGCTTATAAGCGCGCATTTACAGATCCGTTCAAACGCTGCTTTGGCATGTGAACACCTGTCCTGATGAAATATTCCGTCCTTTTTTAATGTTTTTTGTTTTTTTTAAATTGTAGGTGTTTTCGGTAACGTTACCGCCGCACTTTAATCCTGGGATGAATCATAGTACTGCTAGTCTGTTATCCGATAGAGGGAATCAATTTTTATCTGAGCTTGATGCTTTTATTTGTGGTTTCAGTTTGACAAAGGAAGCAGCAATGTCCTTGTATAGCGCAGTGTTATAGCGCTTTGATAGAAGTATCGAATTTCAATTCAAGCTGTTTTTGTGAATCCAAAGAGTTTGTGTTTTTTTTTGAAGAAGGTTTTTTGTTAACATCACCAACGGTTCTTCCGCCCCATCTAGAACTGTTGAGGTTTTCTTTTTCCGCTATTTGTTTTAGTGACGGACCGGTGCCGACACTCTCTGACTCTTCCCAAAAACGAACACGCGCCTCCAGTCTTTTAAAAGATTCTATTTTTTCCATATCATTAAGCTTGGCTCTATGCAGTGCTTGGCGTAAAGTCTCTATGGATTTATCGTAGACATGTAGCGGTACAGGAAAAGGATGACCGTCCTTGCCTCCATGAGCAAAAGAAAACCTGGCCGGGTCATCAAATCTTGAGGGAGCGCCGAATACTGTCTCTGAGAGGAGGGCTAAGGATTGCATAGTGCGCGGTCCCAGACCTTCTAAAAGCAACAATTCCTCAAAACCTTTGATTCCTCGGTCTGCGGCGACTTTTAAAGTCGCGTGTAGTCGTCGCAAAAAAACATCCGTCGGTCTGACATCATGATGTGCAGGCATAGATAAATGTCTAGAATGAGATCTGCTCGAAACGGCAATAAGCTCTTCGACAGTTTTGTCAGGATTTTGATTTGCAATCGTTACCGCTGCGTCTCTTGATGAAGCAGCCCTACGGTCAGTAAGATTAATGATTACCCCTCGCGATTTTCCAACTACTGCACTGTGGGGCTCTTCTACAAACGAACTTACATTGTCGCTATGCCAATGATAACGTCTGGCTAAGCCTTCCATGTCGTTCATTCCTTGTTGAACCACCGCCCATCTGCCGTCATCCGTTACAACAAAAGAATGCAGATAAAGAGAAAATCCGTCCTGAACCGCTGTGTTGTCTACCTTGGCTACAAGTTTTGAAGTTCTAACAAGAAACTCACCGTCCAAACCCGTTATATCAGCCAAGTTTCTAAGCTCGTCGGGAGTTTTTCTCGAATGTTTTCCGCGTCCTCCCAACACATAGATTCCCAACTCTTTCGATATCGGCGAAAGCCCTCTTTTTAAAGCATACATAACCGACGAGGTAACTCCCGAAGAATGCCAATCCATTCCCATTACAGCTCCCAAGGACTGAAACCAAAAAGGATCAGACAGGCGTTTTAAAAAACCGTCCCTGCCTTCGAAAAGAATTACCGCCTCTGCAACCGCTGCTCCAATTTTGGCCATTCTACCGGCCAGCCATTCGGGAACTCGACCGCCGTGTAAGGGAAGAGAAGCTGTACCTGAGCAACGGGCCATAATGCTTTTTCAGCCTCCTATGTCAGGGTTTCCCACTCGGCGATGCGCTCTAATATCAAAGGCTTCTTGATGCAGTTTTGAGTCGGCTTTGAGATGAACTTTTCGATTAATACGTTCTTCTAGAGCTTTGAGACTTGCAGCGCCTACTTCTCCTTGAAGAACAGTTGCCACATTGGGATGCACTTTGAGTTCTATATCGCCTTTAAACTCGTGACAACGTCTTCGAATATCTCGAAGAGCCTCATTGGCAATAGTTTCTCTAGAAAGTATTTGTCCGGTGCCGTCACAGTGAGGACATGCCTCATGTAGCATACGTCCCAAACTATCTGTTGTGCGCTGTCTGGTCATTTCAACAAGACCGAACTCGGATATCCTCTTTACGGATGCTTTTGCTCGATCATCTTCCAGCAATTCTTTTATTCGGGACAACACTTTGCGTCTGCTGGAGGCTCGATCCATGTCGATTAAGTCTAATACAACCAAACCGCCTATATTTCTGAATCTCAATTGATAGGCTATCTCTTCAACCGCCTCAAGATTGGTAGTTAGAACGGTTTCTTCCATATCCTTTGAGCCTTTTCCGACAAATTTACCGGTGTTTACATCAATTGCGGTTAAAGCTTCGGCCTGATCGATTATTAAAGAACCGCCGGAAGGCAATGTAACCCGGCGTTCTAATGCACGCTTAATCTCCGCTTCTATGCCAAACGCGTCAAAAACGGGGTCGTCTCCTTTATATAATTTAATGGATTCCAAACGGGCCGGCATCAGGCGATCAACAAATGATTTGAGTTTATTGTAATAACCCTCATCATCAATAACCATTTCAACGACTGAATCATTTAGCCGGTCTCTTGCTGTTCTGAGCGGCAAATCCAACTCTTCATATAACAACCCCGGCTTTTTTCTTTCTTGAAACTTGCAACTGACTTCATCCCAAGTTTCGGACAAATAATCTGCATCAGAAGCCAAAGAGTCCGCGCTCGCACCTTCTGCCGCTGTGCGCGCTATTAAAGCCCCTTTTGAAGGGTTGATTCGACGAACGATCTTGGCAAGCCTTTCCCTTTCTTTATCGTCTTCGATTCGTCTGGAGACTCCGCCTCTTTCGCTTTGCGGCATATAAACAAGATGTCGTCCCGGAAGTGATATTTGGGCGGTAACCCTTGCTCCTTTGGTGCTGATAGGTCCTTTGGCAACCTGAACCGGAAGTGCATTACCCACTTTAATAACATTTTGAATCAAGCGATAGCGTTCAGTATCATTTTCATTTGTATCTTCATCATCCACTAAATCTGAGGCATGCAAAAATGCGCTACGGTCAAGACCTATGTCAACAAAGGCAGCCTGCATTCCGGGAAGAACTCTTGTGATATGGCCTCTATATATATTTCCGACAATAGAGCGGTCCTGTCGCCGCTCAATAAGAAGCTCCACAATAATGCCGTTTTCAATAATAGCGACTCTGGTTTCTCCAAAATCAGCATTGATAACAATTAGATTATCACTCATGGGACAATGTTATTCTCACTTAAACCTGAACAAAGGTACACTATCATTCTTATTTAATAGTATGTTGATAATCAAGAATCTTTTATTTTAGGAAAAAAAATCTTTAAAAAACAAACTGTAATTGCTCTCAAAAGCCAAAAAAATTTGTTTTAAACGGTTTTTGAATTTTTTTGTGTAATGTTCGTATAGAAAGAAAGACAAAAAACGGATAATATATCTGTTTTTGTCGAAGAGGGGTTCGACAGTTTTGAGCATTATTATAAAGAAGGAGTTAAAAATGAAACGATTGGTTCTTACCACTTCGGTATTATCGCTTGCAGGTTTTCTTTTGGTAGCCGGACTTAGTGAAGTAAACGGTGCAGGTGCCTTTTCAGGTCAAATCAAGATTTTAACCAAAATGCCGAAGACTTGGTACAAATCAGCAGGTGAATTCAATTCTTTTATCAGAAATCACACAACTCAAAACGTGTATGAAGCAGGAGACGACAGAACCTGGGAATTTAATATTATGGCCTTTTTTAAGAAAAAGTTGGGAGATAATGAGGTTACTCTGGCCTTTTACGATTTAGATCTTGGTTCTAAATATGTAGATTCTCAAGTAAAAATGACTAAAGACTATAATTCTGACACCTTGATGTGCTCTGTTCGCCTTACCAGACCTCCTTTTGACGCAAATAAAAAATACGAAATGGTAGCTCAAGACAAGGACGGTTCAAAACTTGCCAGAGGAACCTTTACCACCAAAGGCACCTCTCAAGCTGCTATCGATCAGAACAAACGCTATGAAACCATGCAAAAAGAAATGGAAAAATCCATGGCCGAGTTGGAGAAAAAAGCTAAAGAACAAGAAGAAGCTGAAAAACGCAGAAAAGAACAAGAAAATAAGAAAGCAGCTGACGGCTTGTTCTAATTAGTATCCCTCTCAGAAATCCTGATCAGAACAAATCATAATGTAGCCAAGGGGTGTATCCCCTCGAAAAACTCAATGCCTGTGCATGTTTACGGCATGGGATAAACCCATGCCCTACATCTATTTGCCTAATTTGCTACATTCTGAGAGGGAAACTAATTAGCAGTTTATCATTTCAAAATACTTCCGGTTTTTGTTAATTGAATCCGAAAAGAACCTACTGAAAGGGAATAATATGACATCTTCACCCATTGACTGCCTTCCGCAAGACATGGAAACCGAATGCGAAAGACTTTCGCAACAAATGGCTTTTATTGCAGAGGCGGAAAAACTAAAAGCCGTTAGAAGGCAGACGTTGACTTTGGATAACGGCCGCAGAGAAAACAGCGCAGAACATTCGTGGCATACAGCCCTTATGGCGATGGTGCTTGCTGAGCATTCAGATCTCAAAAATATCAATATCATGAGAGTAATTAAAATGCTGTTGCTTCATGACATTGTTGAAATAGATACCGGCGATACTTTTCTCTACGACGAAAAAGCCAATGCATCAAAAGCTAACAGAGAAACCGATTGTGCAAAACGTATCTACGGTCTATTGCCTTCTGACCAACAACAAGAGTTCATCGCTCTATGGCAAGAATTTGAAGCCCGCGAAACACCTGATGCCAAATTTGCTGCGGCTTTGGACAGCATAAATCCTCTGATCAATCATCTGATAACCGGCGGCGGGGGAATTATCAAACACCGAGTACGCACATCTCAAGTAATGGAAAAGAAAAAACACATCGGTGAAGCATCCCTCGCTCTATGGGAATATGCCAAAGCAGCCGTTAAAGCAGGAGAGCAACGCGGATTTTATCTTTCAGAATAGATCTGTCATTGCAGTCAGCATTTAGTTTAGTCCGTAAGGCATATTCTGACATCACAGTTTTAATCGAAATATGTGTCATTTTAAAAATCCGTTGAGGGGATAGATCTGCTCTGTTAGACTTTTATTAACGATTTTTAAAAAGCAACGGACTGGAGAAATATTATGTGTATTGGAAATATTAAAACTGCGGCAATGACGTTATTGCTTGTACTATGTGTTGCCTGCGAACATGATCAAACTGTATCGCTCAGCGGTGAGGTTGTTTATGCTAATTATGAGCAAGGCTCTATCGTTATTGAAGCATGTCAAAGCGAGTCTTCATCTCGCGCCGGATTGGGAAGCGTATCTATAACGCATCCGGGTAAATGTGTTGCAAAAAAAGTTCTGTCAGGACCGGGTAAATTCTCCTTCAAGGCGGAAATGACCTGGGTTGATATGGAACCCGAAATTGATTTAATTTTTTATCTGGTTCCCGACGCAAATGATAATTTTTCAGCCTGTATTGCCGGCGGCGCTCTTTACCTTCCGCTACAAGACCACAAAAATCTATTGCTGAATTTAGAGGACGGAAACTGCCCTGCTAGAATGTAGTATTATAAATGTCGGTCCGGCGCGCCGGGATATAGCGCGATTATATCCCTTTTTGCGAAATTATTTGCTTACGTGTAACTTTGGGATGGGTGTAGCGCGGTATACCCTTGGTCTTTTTGCCTATTTCTATGGCTGTCTCTTTGCACCACTGAATACATGCCATACATTGCTCACATTTGCGGTTCCAAACCGGTTTTCCTTCTGTCATAGTAATGTTTCCCACCGGACAAACACGTTCGCAAACCCCGCATCCGTTGCAGTTGTCACCGACTATGTAAGATTTGTCAGAAAACGGAATTGCCCAATAGCCGAGCGCATACCACAGTCCCGGAAAGATGCGTGTTTTAATGATAGAGGGTGATTTTTCGCGATGTGCTCCCAAAACATCTACCGTTTGAGCGATCTCTTGTACTCGTTCATCAGCTTTTAAAAACATTTCTGCTTGCTCAGCCTCTGAAGGAGGACCTCCGAACGGCAAATAATTATCCGGCATTCTAACCTGAAAGCCCGCGTTTAATACCAGATTGCTTTGCTTGAGCAGCTTTTCTGTAAAAGGCAATGCGTCCCCGGGATCACCTCCGTTGACCGCAACCGCAAACAGGTATCGCGCGTTTTTAATCCGTCTCATAAAATCAACCGCCAATCGAGGAGGACGATACATATATACAGGAAATACAATGCCGACTGCTTGATTTAGGCAATCCACCAAGCCCTCGCGCAAGCCGGCAATTCCTACGATTTCGCTGTTTAATCGTACAGCCAATTTTTGGGCAATCGTAAAACTGTTACCGGTTCCGCTGAAATAGTAGATTATTGTTTTTGAAGCGTAGGAATTTAGATTTGATGCATTTTCATTGGAAGACATATTCGTCATTATTAAGACCTTTGGTTGTAAGAGACAAGATATGCGTCTCTAAACTGTAAGTCGTTCCAAACCTTCACACTATTGCGTAATAATCTGAAAAAAGTAAAGTTGCATAAAATCCCGGTAATACATGTTGTTTGTATCATTATCTCAAAAACCGTCGACAAAGCGCATATATTCTCGGATAGAGGTTTATGATAAAACTTAACAAATCTTTGTTTTCAAATGTTCAACGACAACTGCAAACAGTATTGATATAATCGTGTTCATGATTTCATCAAAACACCAATGGCATTTTTACTTTAGTTATTTTCCGATACACATACTGTTGCAAAGCTCCTGTCTTCGAGCAGTTTTTGTTTTATTGCTCGGTTTGTGGACATTCAACTGTCGCTCAAACGCAACGGTTAAACATGTTTCATCTGAATCTGCTAACGAGACTTCCGCAATAATTTCCCCTCAAACGTTAGCTTTAGATTCTCCGGAAGTCTCGCCGCCTTCTGTTCCTTCCGACAATTTTTCTGATACACAGAATAAAGACAACGCAAGTACGGGATGGGTTGATTGGACCTCTTCACTACAGACACCGCTTGCGTTTTCTTCTAACGGCAAATGGTTTGCAAGTTTGGTTGACAGAGGAATCTTGCTGTTTGACAGCAGGAACGGACAGCCGTTGGCTTTTTCACCGTTCTTTTATGACAAAGCAATCGGCTTGGCTTTTGATCCGTCAAGTCGTTTTATCACGGCTATTGCGGATTTTACTATTTTAGTATTTGCTGTAGATTTAGAAAGTCGCGACGGCAAGGATGAGGTCTCTCTTAAAAGAGAGCCGGATATGATATCGACCGGTGATACAGGATTACATCCTCCTGTGTTTGATCGTACAGGACAGTATTTGGCTATTGCAGAAAACAACGGTGCTGTGTTGTACGATTTCTATCAACGTAAACCCATAGTTCGCATTAATCCCAATTTTACCTCCCCTTCATGGGCAATGGGATTTAGCGGAGATATTTTGTACTTTGTAGAACCTGCAACCCCGCCGTGTAATTGCGATGATTACAAAGGAGGCAAAGCAAGCATAGCTGCGTATCGTATTAACTCACGTGTTGTTCGACGTATAAAAGTGCACGGAGAACTAACTTATCCTTTTCATTTCCGCCAGGCCAAGATTGCCGCATCGTCCGGACTATGGGACGCTCGCAACGGACAAAGGCTCGCACAGTACAATCTTAATAAGAACGAACGTGTTATTAATATAGCCCGACTTAGAGAGCAGAAATCATCGGTCGGAGTAATTGCATCAAATGAAAATGATAATAGTGAACTTGCCGTTCTTAATGATGACGGCACTGTTAAAAAATTAGGGTCGCTACCGGAATTTCCCTTGTTTATAGGAGTCAGACCGCAGGATGATGAATTGGTTTTCTTTTCTGCTGACCATGGCGGAATTATCTATTTCATTGATCTCATAAACGGCCGACAACGACGCGAAACAGTTAATCCTAAGCTTTGTATAGAGAATAATCATATTGTTTCAGAATCTATCTGCCTAAAAAACAACAATAACTTAGAAATCCCCGCCATTGAGGATTCACCGGTGGCTGATGAAATTCGGTTTGTAACAGCCAAAGAATCAAGCAATACTCAAGGATCCTGTCGTGAAGGGATATTGGATTATAGCAGATAAAAAGAGGAACAGTTCTTGCCGTATTGTACAAATGTGTAGCATAAAACTTAGAATAAGGAGTGACTTTAGCGAATAGCTCGAATTTATAATGGCAAGAAAAATCATAAAGCTTTCACGCAGTATCGGGACAACTTCAAAAGATCCGTTTGAAGGGCTTAGAATTGACTACCGGTCGGTACTTAATGACAAACAGCTCGAAGCGGTAACCTCAATAAACGGCCCTGTTCTAATTATTGCCGGAGCCGGCTCGGGTAAGACTCGGGTTATAACCTATCGAACAGCCTACCTGGCCGAAAAGGGCGTTGTCCCCGAAAATATTGTTTTGTTAACCTTTACACGTCGCGCAGCTCAAGAAATGCTTTCTCGCGCCGAAGCTTTGGCCGGAATAGATCTTCGAAATGTGGAGGGCGGCACCTTTCATTCTTTTGCCAATAAGCTGCTTCGCAAGTACGGTTTTCATATAGGTCTTGAACGCAATTTTACCGTGCTCGACCAGGCAGACAGTGAAGACGTTGTAAAAAAAGTTAGGGATAAACTAGGTCTTGGATCCAAAGAAAAACGCTTTCCTCAAAAAGGAACCTTATTAGAGATAATAAGTAAGACCAGAAACAAGGGCCTTACTATCCGCGAAATTGTACAAACCGACTTTCTGCACTTTAACGAAGAATTGGAGGATATAGAACGAGTAGCACAAGAATACAGTCGCCTAAAAGCCGAGCGTCAATTGGTCGACTTTGATGATCTATTGTTTTACATGCGAGATTTGTTGGCCTCTCCTCACGGTTCGGCTATCTCTTCCAAGTTTAAATATGTAATGTCTGACGAATATCAAGACACCAACGGAGTTCAAGCCGACATTGTTCGCTTGCTTGCGCAGGTTCACGGAAACCTTTGTGTTGTCGGTGATGATGCCCAGTGCATATACACCTGGAGAGGTTCTAATTTTGCCAATATCTTGGATATGGAAAAACAATATCCCGATATTAAGACTATTAAACTTGAAACCAATTATCGCTCTTGTCAGGCAATTTTGGATGTTGCAAATCATGTAATGAGCAAAGCGGCCAGGTCATATACAAAAGTACTTCGCGCCGTTAAACCTGCCGGTGAAAAACCGGTATTGGTAAGATTTGAGTCTACCGAAGATCAAGCTGAGTTTATCGCCGCATCTGTCTTAGCTCTAAGAGAAGACGGAATACCTCTTAACCAAATATCCGTATTATGCCGTGCCATATGGCATCTAAGAGATTTGGAGTTAGAGCTAAATCGTCGCAACATTCCCTACGTTGTATTCGGCGGAATAAAATTTAGTGAAGCTGCTCATATTAAGGACATGCTTGCGGTTCTCCGTGCCGGCATGAATTTGCGGGATGATATTTCGCTTAAAAGAATTTTAGAACTGCTGCCCAGAATCGGCCCGGCTTCCAGCGACAAACTAATTTCAGCTTTGGCCGACAATCCCAATCCGAGAGAGGTTTTTTCAAATTCTCCGGGTAAGCTTTCTAAAGAAGCAACTGAAAAGCTAACGGCATTGGGAGATCTGTTAGTTCGCATTTCAAAAAACGAAGAAAAACCGGTTTCCGTGGTAGAAGCTGTCAAGAAATTCTATGTTCCTATTCTAAAGAATCGTTATGACGATCATCCCAAAAGAGAGCCTGACTTGGAGCTTTTGGTAAGTTTTGCCGCTCCCTACAACACTCTTGATGCCTACCTTGCAGACATGATGTTGGCTCCTTCTAGGGATCGTTCACAAGATCGTGTCGTAGAAAGAGACGACGAAGAAGAACAACTAATACTTTCCACCGTTCACAGTGCCAAGGGTTTGGAATTTGATACCGTATTTATACCGCACTTGGTAGACGGACTTTTTCCATCCAATCGCGCTTTCGGCGACCCCGACGCGTTAGAAGAAGAGCGCCGTCTTTTTTATGTGGCAATAACCAGAGCCGAAAACAATTTATATTTATGTCACCCGTCCTTTGTAGCGGGTCCTCAGGCGTGGGATTCGGGTGGAGGTCTGACAACTGTCTCAAGATTTTTAGATGATGATGTGCTTAAATTGTTAGACAATGCCGAAATAGAATGGGACTAGATACAAATATCATAAAATCTCGTTTCAACAAACTCAACGACCCATTTTGTTACCCATTCGCGTCAAAGAGCACAACTCAAATCTCATCCATATGCCCCCTGCCGATGTCTTATGTCGACTACAATGACCGACACTTTGTCGTTTTCGATTAGATAAAACAATCGATAATTGCCGAAGAGGTATCGGTAATACGGTTCTAGCGGGCCTTTCAGCTTTTTTATATTCGGCCCAAAGTGCGGATTCTTGCGCAGTTGAGGATATACAACTGTCTTAATTTTCTCATATAGTTTTGGGCTTAGCTTTTGGATGCTCTTTTCGAAGGTTTGGGTTTCCGCTATTTTAAATTCAGACAATTTTATAATTGCCTTCCTCTACATCTCTTAAACCCTGTTTTAACGATGCAACCAAATCCTTGTCCGATAGAATTTCTTCCATTTCCTCTGCATCCACATATTGGGTTGTATTCAGATATTGCAAACAGGCAAATTCCAAAAAGTTAGACAAGTTTCGCCTTTGTCCGTCAGCTGCGTTTTTAAACAAACGATATGTATCATCATCAATTCTCATCGTAACGGTTTTCATTTGTCTTCTCCCAAATATGATTCAAAAAACACCGAATCACACAGAATATATATTATTCATTTGTATTCACAATATCAATCCCAAAGAATGTTTTTCTTATAACTAGTTCGTGAGAATTAACCGGTCGATACTAATCTTGAATATAAAAAGGGCAATCACAGAGCGTTGCCGCTGACTGCAACTTCTTGAGATGTTACATTTAAAGTATCGAACAATGCCCAACTCTAATGGGACTAGATGCAAATTTTACACTGCTTTTTCAACGTCACAGTCAGAAACGTTAGGTTCATGTTTGGCATTTTGTATTCTATCTCTAAGACTGCTTCTCGGAACTCCTAGAGCTTGAGCTGCTGCACTGACATTTCCGTTGCAGCATTTCAGAACTCTATTTATGTGTTTCATAGATAATTTCGATAATTTCATACGAATCTTTTTTGAATCGCTGACCGGAATATCAAGGTCCGTCGGCAAAATAATATTGTTTTGGGAAAAAGCAGCAGCTCTATACAATACATTTCGCAGCTCTCTAATGTTGCCGGGCCATCGATATGCCGCCATCTTTTCGAAAGCGCTTGGATCGAGTCGCTTTTCTCCAAGTTCGGGTTTGTTTATATTTAAAAAGTATTCAGATAACATTGAGAGATCGTCAAAATGATCTCTTAAAGGAACGGTTCTAAGCCGCAGCATGGATATTCTGTGATACAGATCGAGTCTGAACTGCGATTTTTTCACCATTTCTTGTAGGTTTCTATTGGTTGCAGTTACCAATCGAAAATCAACGGATTGGTCTGTGTCGCTTCCGAGCGGTCTGACTGTTTTGTCTTCTAACACTCGTAACAATGCTGCTTGGCCGAGCAAAGGTAGGTCTCCTATTTCATCGAGAAAAAGTGTTCCTTTGTCAGATTGTCTAAATATACCGGACCTGTTTTTTGAAGCTCCTGTAAAAGCACCCCTTTCGTGACCGAACAATACATCCTCCAATAGAGACAACGAAATTCCGCCGCAATTAATTGCGATGAAGGGACTGTTTTCTCTTGATGAAAAGGTGTGCAATGCACGTGCTGCCAGCTCTTTGCCGGTACCCGATTCTCCAGTTATGAGAACAGGAGCGCTCAACGGGGCCACTATTTGTATTTCACATTTTAACTGTTTCATCGAAGCAGAGGTTCCGATCCAACCCATTGCCTTAAATTTGTCCTCTCCGTTTTGATATAAAGTAATCAAGTTATCATCTTTGATTTCTTTTTTTTCAATATTGTCTAAAACAACCGCAAAAGAGCCCATAGAAACCTTCTTGCCTTGCTGAAGGTAACGAACCTTGCCATGTTCTTTGTGCAAAGGTACGGCGCTCCATTTCCCGTCTTTTTCGCGGTGAATCATTAAATGTTGTTCCTGCACACCGTTTTCGGAAATAACCAAATCATTTGAAGAATCGGACCCGACAATATAGCGATCTTTGTGCAACACCTGCTTAACTACGGGTGCTCCGCAATGATAGAGTGTAATTCTTTCCATTAATCAGCCCTCCTGGCCTTCTTAATCGAAAAAAACAAAAAAAAGTTTCCAAAAAAAATTTTCAAGACGTGAAGTTATTTTTTCACGTGGTAGTGTGCATTTTCGTTTTGGAGGTAAATGAATGACACAAATTTCTCAGGAGCAGCTTCGGTATGTAGCCGAACAGTTGGATATTCCAATAAAAAAGGTCGAAGCAACGGTTGTTTTACTGCAGGACGGCAATACTGTTCCGTTTATTGCCAGATATCGAAAAGAGGTAACTGGCAATCTCGACGAGATACAAATAAGGCAAATAGAGGATAAACACAGCTACATTGTAGAACTTGATGCCAGACGTGAAACAATTCTCAAATCTATCGAAGAACAGGGAAAACTTACCGAAGAACTGAAAGCAAAAATTACAGCCTGCACAGAAAAGGCTGTGTTAGAGGATTTATATCTGCCGTATAAACCAAAAAGAAGAACACGTGCTTCAATTGCTCGCGAAAAGGGACTCGAACCTTTGGCAGAACGTATAATGGCGCAACCGCCTGACGGAAATCCGATTGTAGAAGCAGCGGCTTTTATTGATATCGAAAAAGAAGTTCCTGATGAAGCTGCGGCCCTACAATTTGCCAGAGACATTGTGGCTGAAATTGTTGCCGAAAATGCGGATATCAGAGCGCTGGTAAGAGACAGCTACGCAAACAGAGGCGTCTTGGTATCTACAGTTTTAAAAGACAAGGGTGACGATGTTTCAAAGTTCAAAGACTATTTTGATTATAGAGAGTCGGTGGCTTCTATTCCGTCTCATCGGTTCCTGGCTGTTTCGCGAGGTGAAAAAGAAGGTGTACTGAAGTTGTCGATTGAAGACGATGATGAAAAAATTGTTAATACGATTCTGTTTAAACTGAACAGCAATCCTCAATCACCTTTTTCGGAACAGCTTGTTTTGGCTGTTGATGACAGTTACAAGAGACTGATTTCTAGAAGCGTTTCAACAGATGTGCGCGTTGACCTTAAGATGCGCTCAGATATGGCTGCCGTAGAGGTTTTCGCCGACAATCTTAAAAGTTTGCTTTTGGCGTCACCGTTCGGCGGTAAACCGGTTATCGGAGTGGATCCCGGACTGCGAACCGGTTGTAAATGTGCAGCGGTAGACGGAACAGGCAAATTTTTAAATTACATGACTTTTAACCTGGTTAAGGGTGAGGGCGCTCAACACAGCGGACGTCGCGAATTGGAGGCTTTTGTTAAAAAGTATTCTCCTTCTGCCGTAGCGGTCGGCAACGGAACGGGCGGCAGAGAAACAGAAAAGTTTATTCGGGAAACCCTTAAAGAAGCCGGCATGGGAGACATTATTGTATTGCCGGTAAGCGAAGCCGGAGCCAGTGTTTACAGTGCTTCCGAATTAGCCGCAAAAGAATTTCCGGACCTTGACCTGACAATTAGGGGAGCGATTTCCATCGCCAGAAGATTGCAGGATCCGTTGGCCGAGCTGGTTAAGATAGACCCAAAATCAATTGGAGTAGGTCAATATCAACACGATGTATATCAAGGACTGCTGGCAAAAAAACTCGACGACGTAGTCGAAAGCTGTGTGAACGCTGTTGGAGCAGAGCTGAACACTTCCAGTGCTGCGCTTCTTTCTCGAATTGCCGGAATCGGTCCTAAATTGGCGGAGAATATTGTTTCTTATAGAGAAGAAAACGGTGCCTACCAAGACTTAAAAGAATTATTAAAGGTATCCAAATTGGGTCCTAAAGCCTTTGAACAGTCGGCCGGATTTTTGCGTATAATGAACGGTTCGAATCCTTTGGATTCTTCTGCCGTACATCCTGAGCGCTATGATCTGGTAAAGAAAATGGCTGAAGATATGTCGGTTGACTTAAAAGAACTGGTGGGCAGCGCTTCGTTGGCAGATCGAATTGAAATTGCCAAATATGTAAATGATAATGTAGGCGAGTTGACCTTAAGAGATATTATTGCCGAGCTCAAGAAACCCGGGCGCGATCCTCGCAAAGATTTTGAGCCTCCTGCATTTAGAGATGATATTCAAACAATGGAGGACTTAAACGAAGGCATGATTCTTCCGGGCGTTGTTACCAATGTAACGGCCTTCGGCGCCTTTGTAGATATTGGTGTACATCAAGACGGTCTGGTTCATATTTCTGAACTTGCAGATCAGTTTGTAAAAGATCCGCGTGATGTGGTTAAGGTCGGAGACAAATTAACAGTCAAGGTAATAGGTCTGGACCTTCCCAGAAAGCGTATTTCGCTTTCTGCAAAAAGCGAATCAGGAGCCTCTCAGGCCGGCCCGTCACCGACAGGATTTAGTGCCGCAAAACCCGGCGCACCGAATTCTCGTAATAAAGCACAGGGACGTTCAGAGCCCCGCAAGTTCTCAAACAATCCCTTTGCCGATTTGCTTAAACAGCGATAAAGGGAGAAACTCTTGCAATGTATCAATTTGCCTAATTTGATGCATTTTGAGATGAATACAATCTATTGAGATATTCTTGTAACGCTGAGAGGATTCTAATCAGCTGAGATTCAATATCGTATTTAGCTACGCTATTTCCTCAGTATCAGCATCAGTATCGGTATCGGTGTCTGTATCGGTATCGGTGTCTGTATCGGTGTCAGTATCAGTGTCTGTATCTGTGTCGGTATCCGCATCCGTGTCACCGTCAACTGAGCCTGTGTTGCAACAAACCTGACGATTGTTTTCACATTCTCCTGTTACGACTTCGCCTTCTTGCATGCACTGGAAATTGGACATGCAGGTATATTCGCATGC
>CAYWLQ010000050.1:19964-31355 GCA_964458775.1 uncultured Myxococcales bacterium
CGACTTCGCCTTCTTGCATGCACTGGAAATTGGACATGCAGGTATATTCGCATGCGCCTTCGGAATCAGCATCGGTATCGCTATCGGTATCAGCATCGGTATCCCCGTCAGCTGACCCTGTGTTGCAACAAACCTGTCGAGCGTTTTCGCATTCTCCTGTTACGACTTCGCCTTCTTGCATGCACTGAAAATTGGACATGCAGGTATATTCGCATGCGCCGTCCGCATCGGTATCGGTATCGGTGTCGGTATCAGTATCGGTATCGGTATCAGTGTCGGTATCGATGTCGGTATCAGTATCGGTATCAACATCAGTATCAGCATCCGTATCGGCGTCAGTATCGTTATCAGTATCGGTATCGGTGTCAGCATCAGAATCTGAATCGGCATCAGCATCACTGTAATCGTCAGACTCAGAATCATTGTTGTTTGCTTCGTCAGTGCCGCAAGCTGTTATCAATAACATTGCAAATAAACAGCTTTTAACAAAAAACACATTGATAAGGTTTTTTAGTAATAGCGCCATAACTTTCTCCTTGTTGTAAAACAAAGCTCTTGCCTTAGGACTTTGCTGCAAACAAGTGCCGCGAGAAGCCCGAAAAAGGTCCACACAAAATTTAAAAATAAAAAAAAATTGTTTTTGCTGAGCAACTGAACCGGCAATATACAAATTAGTAATAACCAAAAATAGATTAATATATAAAAAGATAAGAGTTGGATTTAACGAGTTAAATTGCAGTAATTATCTATCGCCGGTAAACGCTCGTAATTCCCGCATAGGCGGGAATCTATCATATCGAGTATAGTGTTTTTTTGTAAAATAGAATTATCTTGCCAAATTGATTTATTAAAAAAAACTAGAAAACATACTGAGTACGAAGACCAACCTGGAAACCCAAACTGAAACCGCCGTCTACGTACACGGATACATGTCGATGAGGCTTAAATCTCATTCCCACAAGAAATTCAATCCATGGAAAGACCTTGAATTTATCGTAGGTTTTACCATATTCTCCATCAGCTTCGACACAACCTGCTACATTAGGCTCATATCCGGAACAAGGATCGTACCATTCTCTGTCACCAACAGGATTTCCGGTATTAGGGTCTATACCTTGTCTACGAGCTTCAGTTTCTTTTACATCTCCCCATCGAACGCCCAAACCCAAACCGACACCGTATGTAATAGCAAACCAATCCAGAATAGCGGTGCTCCATATAAAATCTGCGGTAAACAAAATACCGCGCATGTCGTTTTCAATGACTTCCCAAGACTCCTCTGATTCTCCTTCCCCTTTCATTGAAATGGGATTCCAACCCAAGCCCACATACCATATGGCTGCAGTTATATCGAACCTGTCTTTTCGATAGATAAACTCAGGTCCCACACCCACATTGCTGATCAGAGGAAGGCCTCGTTCGTGTTCCGGTGCTTGTCTTGTTTCAACTCCAAACATTTTGATAAACCACTCGGGAATCATTATCCAACGAAGTCTTAGACCGACTGCGAAAATTTTATCTTCGGGATTTTCTTTTAATCCCTTGTTTGGGTCTTTGGCCGGTGCGGGAATACCGCTGTTTTCTTGTTCGCCCAAGAATTCTTGTTCCTCACTTTGACCGGCTGAATCTGCGTTGCCCCAATCGTCGGATGACTCGGCCGCACTTACGGTTGCGCATAGTGCTGCAGAACCTACAAGCCAAATAAAAATTAACATTCTTTTCATTGTCCAGTGCTCCCTCGCAAATTATTCAGTTTAGACCAAAAATTATAAACCCAAAGGATTATAGGCAAAGAATAAGTCACACTCAAGCTTTGGTTGAATATCGCAAATTTTCTTTTTCTTGAATACAGAACGGATCTTTATTCATTGGGCAACTTAGGATAGCAAACCCCGTTTTGTCCGTCATCCAACAGAACGCATTTTTGACCTGGAGGGCAGCTTGCCATATCGCTTTTTGTGCAAAAAACCGCACAGAAAAAAATCTCACTGTTGTCTGCAGAGGGCATCAAACAGAGACCCTCACTTCCGTAACCGTTGGTATTGCTGCATGTAACCGTGTCCGTGCTTCCTGCACAAACAGGAGAGCATACTCCTCTGGTGTTGTCAGAATTGGGGAAATAAATACATGTACTGAAATCTCTACAAAAACCTTTGCTTGCGGTAATTTCTTCGTCCAAAGGACTACATGCACACGGATATCCCGAATTAAGCGGACATTCATCTACATTGTCTGAATCCTCAAAAAAGTGACATCCGATGACCAATATCAACATAAATGCGAAAATAAAGAATTTACAAAACCGGTACATAATTAGAATCTCCCTTCGAGACAAAGTCCGCTGTTTTTGCCGTCTGCTAATAGACGCAATTTAAGGGAAGAAGAAACTGATTCCTGTTTTTTCCAGTTAGTCAAAGGAATCGCTACGATTGCCGTGATCAAGCCCGCAGCTGACAAGCCGAGCGAAGCATACCCCAGAATCTGCATAGTTCTTATGTTGGCTGACACCGCTTTTGTGTCGACAATCCAAGGATTGTCATTAATCGATTTGGCTGATTTTTCCCATTTGGAGTTAATAGCTACAGCCAAACCTCCGGCAGCTCCGCCGAAAGCAACTGCGACGGCTGTACCGACAATAAACAGTACCGGTTTTAATTTCTTGCCTTCATCTTTTGTTACGGGTTCTTTCGGTTCATCTTTTGTCGTCGTTTCCGAATTGTCGGGCGGATTGTCCGTTGAAGCTACAGTAGAAGAATCATCAGCAGTTGGACCTGTCACAGGCGGAGTAGGTTCTGAAGTTGTTGTCGGAGAAGAAGTTTTAGAATCGTCGGAGGGAACTGTCAGCTCCACAATTTCGCCTCCCCTTAAAGTTCTTTTTACTGTTAACAGCTTTTTCCCGTCTTTTACCAACCAAATCATATGTTCGATACCGGCTGTTTCAATAATAGAACCTGACAAAGGAGTAGCACCTCTAAGCACTTTATTGATGTATACTTCAACACCTTCTTCGCCTTTTACATTAAGATAACCCACCATTTGTCGCAACTTGCCGAGTTGAGCAAGAACTTCATCCTGTCTTTCCGGAGGAACTTCATCTCCCCCTTCGGCTAGATACTTTTCAAAAGCTTCAATAGCCATTCCGTAACGCTTTAGTGAAGCATTACACTGTCCGATATTGTACATGATTTTCCATGAAGGTTTGGCATCGTAGGCTGCCTGAAATTCAACCACAGCCTCTTCATTCTTTCCTTCGTTAAAAAGTTGTACCCCTTTTTTAAATCGAACTGACGCTTCATCATCCTTGGCTGTAGTTGTGAACGCATAAAACGTCACAGCCAAAATTACACTGAGAGCAAAAATGTTTCTCATAGCTCCCCTTCCGGTTTTCGATAGTCCTCTTTTTAGATTCATATCGTTGTGATATTTCCACGGTATTATAGTAGTCATGTTACACAATGGCAATCCCTGACAATTTCTAATTTTTTGATTTTTTAGAAGATCGAGCAGAAGACTCATCAGCAGTTTTATTTTCAGGCGGCAAAGATGCCTTTGGCGGCCATTCCTCATCAACCGGATCTGTAACCATTCCCAACTTAGGAATGCCGGCTCTCTTAATAATAGCCATAACTTGCACCACAAATCCGTAAGGAAGAGCGCGATCAGCCTTAAGATACAGCTCGCCTTCGCGTTGTAATCTGACATTGTTCGACAACGCTTCCTCAAGTCTTTCGTGGGGAATTTCGGTTTCGCCCAAAAATACTCGTTGATTAGCGTCGATCATCATCATTAACTTGGATTCATCGACCTCCATAGGAAGAGCTTTTGCTTTGGGGAGATCAATTTCGACACCCTTGCTCATCATTGGAGCGGTAATCATGAAAATGATTAACAAAACCAACATTACATCCACAAAAGGTGTAATGTTTATCTCACTCATCGCAGCGTTGCGACCGCCGCCTCCGGTACTCATTCCCATGTCAGCCCTCCTACTTTAAAAAGTGGCGTTTTACGATGTTGAGAAAATCTGCGGAAAAATTCTCCATTTCCGAAGACAGCACATGAATTCGTCGCAAAAAATAGTTGTAAGCTATAACCGCCGGAATAGCCGCCATCAAACCGATAGCAGTAGCGATTAGAGCTTCTGAAATACCTTGAGACACCACATCCATACCGGCTGAACCCATGGCGTTGATCTGCATAAAAGAAATCATGATACCTACAACAGTACCGAACAGACCGATAAAAGGAGCGGTTGAACCTGTTGTTGCTAAGAACGGCACCATACTTTCGAGATAGGTAATCTCAGAGGTAGAAGCTCTTCGCAATGCTCTCTCCACGTTGCCAATATCTCCCATATTTGTTTCGTTTACCTTTGCGTCTTCGCGTTTAGCTCCCTTGAGTTTTGACAGCTCAATATAACCGGCCTTAAATAGTTGGGAGATAGGACTTCGGGAAAACTTGTCTGCTGCATCACGGATTTCATCCAAACGTTTAGATTCCCAAAACACCTCCAGAAACTTTGCTGTTTGTCGTTGAGCTCTCTTAATTTGGATATATTTGTAAAAAATAATAAATGTGCAAACAAAGATAAAAATAAACAATAGGGCCATTACACCTTTTACAATTGGAGATGCCTCAAGCATGAGCTTTATCATCTCATCAATGGATCCGGCTGTTGTGGCCGGCGCTGCCCCTTTTACTACAAGGAATGTGGTCAATATACTATTCATCGTGCTTTCCTTTTTCCAAGCCGACGGCTGGAGTTGCCAAAACGTATTACGTGCGAATAAACGCTCGAACACCTGTATTCAATCCCCAAGATTATTTTCAAGTCAACTTCTTGAAGAAAAAACAACGTATTGTTGAGAATATACAATTTCAAACGATATGCATAAATCGGTCTAAAAGAGCTCTATGCTCCGTCAAGACCCTGATGCTCTGAGGCTTCGAGCCAGCTTGCCGGGTCTTCGAGATATGCAAGAGAATCCTTGAGAGACAACATATGTTCATACTCTATCTCAGAAAGAAATGAGAAAAAGGCTTTCTCACGTTTGTCAGTGCATACTCCGGCTATATCGGCATAAAGCTTGGATGCTCCCGCCTCTGATTCGATACTTTTCTTTAGAGCGGCAATATCATCATCATCGTGTTCTTGGGTAGAAGTTAATTCACGTCTGAAATCGGCTAAAACTTTTTTAACGTTTGTTCCGCTCACTTCCAAACTAACTTCTGCCGGCCAAGCTCCTCCGCCAACCAGTTTTTGGTGAAGCTGAGTAATGCGGTTCATATGCTCGTTTTCCTCGTCGGCCAAAGTTTTAAACAATGCCTTGGCAACAGGATTCTTTGATCGAGCCGATTCGTTGTTGTAAAACGCCATTTCTTCGCGTTCGTTGTTTATTGCTAATTCCATAGATGCCATTCGGTCCATTATTAAGACTCCTTGGTATGGGGACGAATTAACCTCGCCCGATTGTCTATTTATCCGAAAGCGCCGTAAGTCCGGGAAGCTCCTTGCCCTCTAGATATTCGAGAGATGCACCTCCTCCGGTTGATACGTGAGACACTTTGTCCTGAAGATTTGCCTTTTCTATTGCCGCCGCTGAGTCACCGCCTCCAATAATTGTAATAGCCCCCATTGAAGTAGCTTCAGTCAGAGCTTCAGCTACACCGAAAGTGCCTTTTGCACTGGCTTCAATTTCAAATATACCCATAGGGCCGTTCCAAATAACAGTCTTTGCTTTTTTAACGATTTCTGAAAACTGCTTCAAAGACTTGGGACCGATGTCAATGCCGAGCATATTGGAGGGCAATGAGTCTGCGTCTACATAAGACAAGGAACCGATCTCGCCCGCAGCAAAATCGAGTTTGTCGGTAATTGCGCAATCCACAGGAAGAAGAAGCTTGTCTCCTCCTTTTTCAATCAGCGTTTTAGCCAGTTCCACCTTATCTTCCTCGCACAGGGATTTACCTATTTCAAAGCCCTTTGCTTTATAGAAAGTAAAAGCCATTCCGCCGCCCACGATGAGTTTGTCAACCTTAGGTAAAAGAGCTTCTATTACATCGATCTTTCCGGAAATCTTGGCTCCGCCGATAATTGCAACAAAAGGTCTTTTGGGACAGTCAACAGCATCTCCTAAAAAGTCTATTTCTTTTTTAAGCAAATAGCCGCAAGCTTTTGGAAGATCCAAGCCGACCACCGAAGAGTGTGCACGGTGAGCAGTGCCGAAAGCATCATTGACAAAATAATCGCCCAAACGAGTAAGGGAAGCTCTAAACTCTTTTATTTTATCAGGATCAGCTTTGATTTTTGAGCCGTCTTCAGCCGTGGCTTTTCCCTCTTCTTCAATATGAAATCGAAGGTTTTCAAGCAACACAACTTCTCCGGGCTTTAATGATGAACATGCTTTTTCAACTTCGGAACCTACACAGTCATCCAAGAATTTAACCTCACGACCGAGAAGACCGGTAAGATGATCTGCCACCGGCTTTAAGCTGTATTTTTCAATTCTTTTGCCGTCCGGTCGACCCAAGTGGCTCATGAGCACCAAGCTTGCACCGCGGTCCAATATGTATTTTATCGTAGGCAAAGACGCTCTGAGTCTCTTGTCGTTTGACACCTTGCCGTCCTTAACGGGAACATTGAAATCCACTCGGGATACTACTCTTTTTCCGCTAAGATTGAGATCTTCCACAAAAAGTTTTGCCATGGCTTATTTCCTCATCTTCTTATCTCGCCGTCTTTCTCGGCGAAGGTTGTTTCAAAAACCGTATATTTTGAAAATTTTTTTAAACAAAAAAATTCTATTTTCGTTTATTTGTTATTTATAAAACGCCCTTTCGTCTTTCGGCAGCTTCCACTGTGTTGGCAACCAAACAGGCTATTGTCATGGGACCCACACCTCCCGGAACAGGTGTTATCCAAGACGCATGTGTTACTGCAACATCAAATTCGACATCACCCACAATGCGACCGTCGTCAAGTCTATTAATTCCGACATCAATTACTGCAGCCCCCCTCTTTATCCAATCTCCCTTTATAAATTCAGGTGAACCGAGAGCCGCAATGACGATGTCCGCTTCTTGTACTATATGAGCAAGCTTTTTTGTTTTTGAGTGACAAATTGTTACTGTCGCATGACGCTCAAGCAACATCATTGCCATAGGCTTTCCTACCATTGTTGAACGTCCTACAACAACCGCATCAGCCCCTTCAATTTCAACTGCGGCTTCGTCTAATAATTTAATGCATCCCAACGGAGTACACGAACGCAGTGCTGCTTTGCCGCTTATAAGAGCGCCGATATTTGCCGGATGTAGACCGTCAACATCTTTTTCAGGATTGATAGCGGATATTATTACATCAGGTCTAATTTGCTTTGGGACGGGAAGTTGCACCAAGATCCCGTCTATATTTTCTTGTTGATTTAACTTTAGTATTAATTCGAGAAGTTCATTTTCTGAGGTATCAGATGAAAGTCTATACTCAAAAGATTTAATTCCCGTATCTTCACAAGCACGTGCTTTATTGCGGACGTATATTTGACTTGCCGGATCATCCCCTACCAAAATAACACCCAATCCGGGCGGACGACCGAAATTTCCGGTAAATGTTTTGACTCGGCCTGCAATAACTCCGCGTATTGTCTGTCCCAATTTCTTTCCGTCTAGAACTGCCATTCAGATCTCCTTCCGGTCAAATACAAAAAAACTGTTCCGAAAATGCCCTTAGGAAACAAAAAAAGCAACACAATGCGAATATTTAGAGCAATATTGGGTAATTCTACCATTCTTCATCGCCTATAACATCATCATTATGCTCAGGCAGATCGGCCAAAGGCTCAGTTGCTTCTGAAATGGCCGTCTTATCCAAAAGTCTATTCCGTTCGCTAATAATATTATCCAATTCTTTTTTATACCTGGCTTCAATCGGTCGACCGGGTTGAATTCTGTACTTTAAGGGATCAATAAATTTTCCGGACAGCTTTACTCCAAAATGCAAATGAGGTCCTGTTGAACGCCCTGTATTTCCCACATAACCTACAACCTGCCGTTTTTTTACCGATACACCTGCTTTTATACCGGATGCAAATCTATACAAGTGCGCATAATATGATTCCAAATTGCCCGAATGCTTAATTCCTACAAGATTGCCGTTAGCACCTTTTTTTTCAGCTATTGTAACAGTCCCTTCCTGACACGCCCAAACCGGATCTCCTGTGCCGGCTACAAAATCTACTCCGTTATGAAATAGCTTACGCTTTAAAACCGGATGAATTCTTAAGCCGAAAGGAGAACTGATTCTGGTGTAGTTGAGAGGAATAGCCATGGCCGAACGAGGCTGTGATATTCCTTTTTCACTGAAGTATTCAGACTCTCTTCCTTCGGCTTCAAATCTAAAAAATCTTTTCTTCCCTGATTTAACACCCTGATATTCAAGAGCCAACACGGGTCCGTAGCCTAAAAAAGTACCGTCTAAAGATTCTTCTTCAACAATAACGCGAAAGGTATCCCCGGGTCGCTGTTCTTTGTAAAAATTGACTTCGTTGGCCAATATTCCGACTATCTTCCCCGCCAAAGACGGATTTGCTCCCAAGTCTGACAGCGCCTTGTACAGAGATGACGCTATAGTTCCGCCGAGTTGACGCATCTTTTTGGTTGTCGGAATATGCTTTTTGCGTCCTTTAAATTCTCCGCCTTTTTTTTCAACAACATACACCTCTGTAAGAGATGCGTGATAAACAAGTCTGGACGGTTCTTTACTGTCATTTACATAAAGTTCAAAAGTCTCTCCGGGACGTGCTCGGCGGAAATCATATATTCCTTTAAGCGCTGATATTATTGCATGAGCCTGTTGTATTGTAAGGCCCAATTTTTGAAGACTGGAAATTACCGGAACACCGCTTTTTACCGTACCTTTTCTAACGCCGTTCTCTTCAAACGACTCTTCCGAAGTTTCCGGCTCTTCGGTTTCATTATCTGATAATGCCAAAGGAGTCGGCGCATAACCGTTTTGCACGATCTGTGAATTATCGATCTCATGACTCGGCGAAACCGTCTCTGTATCTCCCGCAAACCAGCCTACAGCTGACACAACGGGAGTTGCTGCATCGGAATTGCCGGTTTGTTTTTTTGACATCTGAAAGAAAACAGCAGCTGCACCGGCGGAAATAAGCAATACTGCTCCTGCTATTATTGTGTCACGCACGGCTTTGCTGAAATAAAGCTTTTGAGCGGGAAAAGATATACCTTCGGTTTCATCGGCAGATGTTTGTACCGAAGTATTGTTTTCTATCGGTTGTTCTTCTACCGACATGCCAGAGTCTCTTATCATGACAACAGACATCGGTCTACCGTCTGAAAAATATCTTTTTGAGGGGGGGTTGTATTGAGTTCAGGTTAAAGCGAAACAATACACGCATCTACCTGAATTTTATGATTATTATATGCAGTTTTTATTTCATTCCCAAGGGGCTTTTTCGGCTTTTACGTTTCCTAAAAGAAACTCTTTTCCCACTTGCGGATTCATGGCCAGCGTTAGTAGATCTTCATCAGATTTGGCCAGGTCTTTATATTCGGTCCTGAGACTGTCTAACTCGGGAGCTATGCTGTCGGCAGCTCTTCCTTCGATGGGTTGGATTTTGCCCAAAATTTTCTTTTGAAACTCAGGATCAATCGGAGCAGGTGTTTTTCCGTACCCTCCTTTGATTAGGTCTTTTGTTTCTTTGCTGACAATTTTGTATCTTCCCATCAGCACATTGAAAACCGCTTGTACGCCGACAATCTGACTTGTCGGTGTTACGAGGGGAGGATAGCCGCAGTCCGCTCTTACTGCCGGAACCTCGGCCAGCACTTCCTCAAGTTTATCCATTTTGTTCTGAGCTTTCAGCTGACTGATTAGATTTGAAAGCATGCCGCCGGGCACTTGATAGGTAAGAACCCTGGTATCAACTTTTTCTGAAATCGGATCGATGAGTGACTCATATTTTTTTCTAATGGTTTTAAAAAATTCTGTAACTACTCCAAGTGCTTTAAAGTCCACGCCAGTGTCCGCAGCGGTACCTTCCAGTGCATAGGCAATGCTTTCTGTATGCGGCTGAGCAGTTCCTCCTCCTATTGGGGAAATTGAACAATCCAAAACATCAACGCCTGCTTCTGAAGCTGCATAGTAAGCAATAGGCGCGGTACCGGCTGTGCAATGGGAATGAAGCGTAACCGGGAGGCCGACCTGTTTTTTTATGGCCGAAGTCAATTCGTAGGCCGTTTTGGGCATAATAATGCCGGACATATCTTTGATTGCGATGGAATCACAACCCATGTCTTTGAGCTCTTTGGCCAGCTCAATAAATTTTTCGGTAGTGTGAACCGGACTGGTTGTATAGGAAATGGTTCCTTGAGCATGTTTATTTGCTTTTTTAACCGCCTGGATTGACCGTTGCATATTTCTGGTATCGTTAAGAGCATCAAAAACCCTAAAGATATCAACACCGTTTTTTGCGCTGACCTCTACAAAGAGATCAACCACGTCATCTGCGTAATTGCGATATCCGACTAGGTTTTGTCCTCTGAGAAGCATTTGGATAGGTGTATTCGGGGCAGCGGCCTTGACTTGTCTAAGGCGCTCCCATGGGTCTTCGTTGAGAAAGCGAAGGCAGGAGTCAAAAGTTGCGCCTCCCCAAGCTTCTAAAGAAGAATACCCCACCTTGTCGAGCAAGGGAGCAGCTTCGATTATATCCGAAGTACGCATCCTCGTTGCGAAAAGGGATTGATGGGCGTCTCGTAATGCTGTTTCACAAATCTTGGTCATAGTTTGGCTACCTCATTGCCGTTTGGTGTTATTTCACCGCGCATTTTGCGCGACTGCGTTCGATATCAAATCACTACGCAAAAAGAAATAGTCAACCGTTCCTTTTTGCGTCCGGTTTCGGCTTATATAACTGACATTAAATATTTCGTCCACCTGTATTTCGGAATTACATGTCGCGTATTTCGTGTCATGTATCTTTGTTCGTGTATTTTCCAGTTTAGAGTTTTTTTCCCGGAATCTTCATAAGTGCCACAAACAGGTCGGTCAAGAGTACAAAGCAGGTCGGCCGAAAGTACAAAGCAGGTCGGTCAAGAGTACAAAGCAGGTCGGCCGAAGGTACAAGGGGGGTATGAACCTGACAAATAAGCCGATGCTACATTTTTGCAGTAATAGCATGAAATGGCTCTAGCAGTAGTTATGAGAATCACCGCAAAGCGGTGAAAGAATAAAGCTTTAGAATTTACGGACAAAAAAAGACTGTTGCGTTATGAGAATCACCGCAAAGCGGTGAAAGAATAAAGCCTGGGGATTCATCCCATAAGCGCTAAGTTGTTTTGTTGACATCAACCAATTAAAATGATACAGTT
>CAYWLQ010000051.1:0-31210 GCA_964458775.1 uncultured Myxococcales bacterium
TTTTAAACTCCCGTAATCACTCATATTTGCATCTCAAACAGTCGAAGTCAGGAGATTACTCGATTTTAGGTGAGTAGTCAGCATCTGATATTGCTTTAATTACATCTTGTGATGTCAAACTGTCTTTATGGTTCACATACACCAGCTTGTTGCTTAGGTCGATTCTTACAGATTCTATTCCTTCTAAAGCCTTTATTGCCGATTCTACTTTATTTGCGCAATGATTGCAGGTCATGTCTTCTATTTTTATCGTAAGCATTTCTTTTGCTTTCTTTTTTTCGACAAACAGTCTTTCCGTATACGGACTGACAATATGATATGCGATTATTCCTCCCAATACTAACGCAGATACGGTTTTGAAATATCCTATACTATCGTGTTCACAAGGTATGGATACAGCGGTTAAAAAATCGGGAAAAAAACCTAAAAATTTGTCAAATATAAAGCCTGCTGTTATTGCCCCAATAATTAAAACTGCAACAAACAATGTTGTTGTTCTTTTTCCTAGTATTTTTGCTATAACCGGCAATGCAGCAGCGTTAACAGCCGGACCGGCTATCAAAAACACCAGGGCCGCTCCCGGACTTAAACCTTTTGAAAGCAGAGATGCGGCCATGGGAATTGATCCTGTTGCACATACATAGAGCGGAACGCCGAAAGCTGCCGCCGCAACATAAGAAACAATGCCGTAACCTAAATACTCTTCAAGAAAATCCGCAGGCATTAAATAAGTAATAGCTCCTCCCAGAATCAAACCTATAGCTAAAGATTTGGCCATACTTCCCAGAAGTTCGCCGAATCCGTAAGAAAAAGAGCTAACGACTTTTTCTTTAAGTGAAAGTTTGTTTAATGAAACAGTTGTTTGTGAAAAGTTTTCGGCGGGTTTTTCAAAATCTTCAGTTTTTGTAAATGTCTCAACAATTCCGACGGTTATGCCGATAAAAAATGAAGAAATTACCCTGGCAACTGTAAAAATACCCCCCATCAAAGAGTAGGTTGCAAATATCGAATCAACTCCGGAAGTGGGAGTTGTAACAAGAAAACTGACAACAGCTCCGTTAGAAGCACCTTGTTTTTTTAGCAGCGCTGCAATTGGAAGCGTTGAACAAGAACATAAAGGCAACGGAATTCCTATTAAAGCAGCTTTTATAACAGGCTTTATTCCGGAACCGCCGAGATTGCGCGAAGCCCAATCTACAGGTAACAAAACATGAAGTAATCCCGCCGCAATTATGCCGAACAGCAAGTAAGGAGCCATTTCCGCCGTTAGACGAAAAGCAGCAATACCTATTCCTGTCAGCAGTTCTATCATTATAGAAAGCCCGTCATCCTATCTGAGATGTGCGATCGATTTTACAATTCAGCAAATAGAAAGATGTTTTTACCAACGAATGATATTGCAGCCCCAGGTCATGCCTCCGCCTATTGCGGTAAAAGCCAACAGGTTGCCTCTTTTTATGCGACCTGCATCAAGCGCGTCACGCAACGCTAAGGGAATAGAAGCAGACGACGTATTTCCGTATTTAGCCAGATTGATAATTATTTTGTCCTCGGACAATCCCAATCGAGTCATTGTAGTTTGAAGAATTCTTATGTTGGCCTGATGAGGTACCAAAAAATCCAAATCTGCCACACTGTACCCGGCAGAATGCAATGTGCTTTCAGTAATATCCGCCATTTCTTTGACAGCTATTTTAAAAACCGCTTTTCCGTTCATTCGGATAAGATCTTTTCCGTTTGTTTTTTCCGTATAAAGAATGTCAGCAAAACGCCCGTCACTTTTTAGCTGGCTGGCAATTACTCCTCTGCTGTCATCTTCGGAAGCACTTAACACCAAAGCACCTGCCGCATCTCCGAATAAAACACAGGTATTCCTATCATCCCAATCAAGAATACGTGAGGCTATTTCCGAACCCACAATAAGAACATTTTGAACCTGACCTTTTTCAATCATCAGTGAACCAATATTAACAGCGTAGGGAATAAAACCGCACACAGCAGTCAAATCAAAAGCGGCACAAGGAGGTACTCCCAATTTTCTTTGAACATGAACTGCCATGGCCGGAAACAATTGATCAGGACACATTGAACCGCAGATTATGCAATCTATGTCTTCGGGTTGCAATCCGGCTTCGTTTAAAGCAGACAGAGCAGCGCGCACTCCAATGTCAGACGGCTGTAGGTTTGAATCATCAATAATATGACGCTCTTCAATTCCGCTTCGGGTTCGGATCCATTCGTCACTGGTATCAACCAGTTTTTCAAGATCAAAATTAGTAACTATTTTTTCGGGGACATAAGCGCCCACGCCGCTGATACATGCTCTCATTCCATACTCAAAATTCTATTTTCGACAATTTTTCATTCCACGATTAAAAAGAAATCTCACTATGATACCCAATCGTATTAATAATCCACCAAAAAACGCGAACAGTGCATACCACTATTCATTTTTACCGAGAACTGAAAAATATTCTTTCTGCTATAAAACAACCAAAAAGTTACAAATAAGGCGAATATTTTTAGACAATTAGGGCTGTTGATTATTTGCAATCTATTTTTATAAAAACCCCGATATCTTTCGGTTTGTTTCTTTGACTTGACGTCTTTTAGAAAGATAAAGCACAATAGAGATAATGTGAATTTATCAAAATATTTATATATAAAGACTAAACAGATGTGAATTCTTGCCGCTATAGTCGGATAGGAACAATTGAGTGCCGAAGGAAACAACCGATGCCGAGCAAAATTCTAATTGTTGATGACACTGAAACCATGCGTCTTTATGAACACATGTTACTTTCCGGTCAGGGATATGAATTGGACATGGCCGAGAACGGTGTTCAAGCATTGGAAAAGGTCAAGAGTTTTAAACCGGATTTGGTATTGATGGATATTATGATGCCTGAAATGGATGGTATTGAGTGCTGTCGACGCATCAAATCAGATCCTGTAATGAAAAAAACAAAGGTGGTTATAGTTACCACAAAAAGTGAATACGGTAAGGTTAAGGAGGCATTTGCAGCCGGATGTGATGATTATGTGACAAAGCCTATTAATAGAGTAGAGCTTTTATCTAAGATGACCGAGCTTCTAAAGTTCGTACAGCTTAGACAATTGCTAAACAACTAGCTGACTGAGAGAAAATCACATTTCATGCCGACAGCAGATAACCAAAGTAAACCAAAACCTATAAAGGACGAACTTGAAGAACTAAAGCAAGCAGAGAAAAGAGTTGCTGATTTAAAAAGACAACTTTTGGAGGCACCTTCTTCTATTATTAACAAGGAGGTCTTGAAAGGTGATTCATTATCTTTTCTTATTGCGTTTGTTCAGGGTATTCACTTTGCAATTCCGGTTACACTAGTTGAGGAGGTCATTGAAATGGTCGGTACTCATACAATGACCGACTCAATTCCCGAAATTATTGGTCTTATAGACTATCATGGAGAATTAATAGCCCTATTTGACTTTGCACAATTGGCAGGCATGCAAGAGGAACCAATAACTCCCGACAATACGATAATCATCTGCACAGCAAATGAAAAAAAATTTGCAATTATGGTGAACGATGTTGTGGATGTTGTCTTTGCAGCTAAGAAACATGTGCAAATATCAGATCAAATTTTTTCAGGTATTATGAGAGAGATTGCTGTGTTGAAAATAGAAACAGGGTCTTTTTCGATTATCGATTTGTGGTCATCTGTTTTGGCTTTGTCAGAGAAACAAATAACTCATGAGCACGAAAAAAAACCAATTTCAAACAAGGTTTCTAATTAAACTATGAGAGAAGACACCGGCTTAACATCTTTCAAGTTCTCACTGTCTGATACAGAATTTACTAATCTTACCAAAGTAATTGAACGAAAAACGGGGCTTATGTTCACTCGCGAAAAACAGCGCGAACTTCAAATTAAGCTCGACAAATTGAAAACAACCGTTATTCCGAATAGTACATCAGAGTTAATTTGCGCTGCCAAAGAATCTAACGATGTTCTGCAAAAAATTGTCAATGTTCTAACTGTGGGAGAGAGCTATTTTTTTCGCAACAAACCTCATTTTAGTGTTCTAAGAAAACATGTTTTTCCCAGACTTATAGAAGATGCGCAACGAACTAAGTCACTTCATATATGGTGTGCAGGATGTGCCGGAGGAGAAGAACCCTATTCTATTGCCATTCTTTTAAAGGATGAATTTCCCTTTACTCAAGAATGGAACATTAAACTGACAGCAACTGATATTAATACTGATTTTTTGACAAGAGCGAGAGCCGGAGTATTTCGCAAGTGGTCATTTAGAGGTGTTGATGAAAGTATTATTCGCAAACATTTTGATTCCAAAGATAATGAAGAGTTTTTTCTCCACGATGATATAAAACAGGCAGTAAATTTTCAGCGTTTTAATTTGTTTGACTTCTTAAACGGCGAACGTCTATTTGAAGACAGAGTCGATCTGCTGTTATGCAGAAACGTTCTTATTTATTTTCCGTTTCAAATTTCTGACCGCATTGTTTCCGAATTTTCTGAAGTTCTTCGTCCGGGAGGCTATCTATTTGTAGGTCACTCTGAAGCATTCCCGGCATTGGGAAACCTTGAGGCTATTTATTCTGATGCAACTTACTACTATCGCAAACACCAAGCAGATTCCGAAATTCCTATTCCGGTTTCTGTTCCGTTAACTGCTTCTATTCCCGGACTCGGTATTTCGTCTGCGGTTGTACGAAACTCCATGATGCCAAAAAGCGGCTTCTTCAGGCGTGTTTCAAAACTGCCGAGCATCCTTCCTTTCTTCAATGTAAAAGAGACTTTGGATAAGGCACGGGAACTTGCTGATAACGGATGCACAGCGGATGCTCTTTCTATGCTTCAGAGATTGACGGAAGGTGAGCTGAGACTTGATCACAGAGCACATTTTTTGTCCGCTCTAATTGCCGACCAAGCAGGTTATTCGATTAGAGCCTCTGATAGTCTAAAACGAGCTATTTTTTTACAAAAAAACTTTGTTGTAGGTCATTACTATTTAGGAGTTATTTGTCTTAGAGAAGGAAATAACATTGACGCTAAAAGACACCTAAAAAATGTTGTTAAGCTTCTTGATGAATTACAACCTGATACAGAACTGGAAGAAGCCGAGGGTCTAACAGCCGGAAGATTGTCTGAAATTGTAAACAGTCTTTTTATGGAGATTGAGATTTAGTGTAAAAGGAGAGGAACAGCAGCTGTGATAAATGAAGATAAACAAAAGCTTCTTCAAAAACGTGCTGAGATTTTAGCTCGTCCCCCTGAAAAAGACGTTTTACAGAAAGGGATGAAAAATCTGCTTGTTTTTATTTTAATGGGCAAACGATACGCTCTTCCTCTAATAAATATTGTTGCTGTGACTAGAATACAGGAGATTACGTCTATACCTTCAGCTCCTAGGCATATTCCGGGTATTATTAGGAGGAGAGGTGAATCGATAGGGTTGGTTAACCTTGCCTATTTTTTTAACGCTGAAAGAAGCGGTATATCCGATTCTGATTTTGCGGTGATTGTCAATGCCGCCAGAATGCGATTTGCATTACAGGTTGAAGATATTGTAGGAGCTTTAACAGTTAAAGAATCTGATTTGTTTAGTCCTCAGGGAAACTTTGACCCTGCTCAGATTCCTTATGTATCATCAGTAATGTTGGACGGGTTAGTAGTTCTCGATTTGGAGTCTTTGACACAGGCAAAGGGATTTGTAGCGGAAAAGAGCATATAGCAGAAGAACAAACGGAACACATATGACACTTGATGCCGACCAAATGAAAGAGCTTTGCGAAATATTTAAGAACGAAGCTTTCGGTCACATAAAAGCTGTGGCTAAGATTCTTATACAGTTGGCAGATGAAGGTACAGACAATGCTGTTGTCAAACTAAGCAAAGCATATGGAGAAATGCACGGAATAAAAGGGTCTGCCAATACGATTGGTGCAAGGCGGATCTTTTTGTTATCTGAAAGATTGGAAGAAGCATTGCACGCTATTACGCGTGAACAACTTGAGCTTTCCTACCAGGATGTAGATTTGCTTTTGGAAGGATTGGAC
Organism: uncultured Myxococcales bacterium; assembly: GCA_964458775.1. Taxonomy (GTDB): domain Bacteria; phylum Myxococcota_A; class Polyangia; order JAAYKL01; family JAAYKL01; genus CAYWLQ01. The sequence goes on from CAYWLQ010000051.1 coordinate 6,068, forward strand.
GCAGTTCGATGTGCAGTTGATGATTTGGGGAATGATGTATTGGAGCCTGAAAAAGTATTTCCCAAAGACGAAATTGTTTTAAACAACCTGCAAGATTTCATTAACTCAGTACACTTGCGTTCGGCATCTGATCAAACCAGATCAGTTAGCGAAATCGAACCTTCTGAAAAGGAAATAGTTTCAAACATCAGCGGTGTTCCTTCTCGCTCAAGCGGAGCCCCAGGCAAAAGCGGTTTACCTTTCCGTACAACTAGAACATCCAATGTCGGCTCTACTTCTGTACGTGGAGGAATTAGAATATCTTCCAAACCGGCAACACCAAGAATTTCAGTTACTCCCTCTTCTCATAGAGAACTTGATATTCCTAAGGATCAGCTCCAATATTTGGTTTCGGTTTTCCAAACTGAAGCTGCAGAACATATTAAATCTTTAGCTGAAATGCTTTTTAATTTGGAAGACGGTCAGGGAGATATTTCTCAAATTCTTGTCAACGCTTTTCGACAAGCACATAGCCTTAAGGGATCTGCCGGCACAATCGGCTTTGATCGAGTGGCGACTGTAACACATGCTCTTGAAGATGCTCTTGGAGCGCTGCAAAAGAATCAGAAAAAAATATCACCTGAAATAACTGATGTTTTGCTGGACACTCTAGAGATTATTCGTCATTCGGTAAAAGAATCTCAAATAGGTGAATCCAAGTTATCTGAGAAAGAATCAGAAAGCGCTGCTAAATGCCGAAAGATCGCAGCAGATCTTTCCAACGTTATTCAAGAAGAAGCTTTGCGTAACGTTAAATCAAAATCGTTGCTGCCTTCCCCTCCCGACAAAGAAGAGGTAGAAAGCAAAAAAATAGAAACAAAGCAGGAAAAGGTTGAACCGGAATCTGCGCCTGCTGCGCCGAGTGCTGCTTCTACAAAAGACGAATTTATTCGTGTTTCAGAAGACAGCATAGAAAACCTTATCGGACATATCGGTGAATTGTTTGAGGCACATTTACACTTATCATCAGTAAACAACGATTTAGAACGTTTGGATGTCGGTGCAGAGAACGTGTGTCGGCTAATTCAAGGATGGGCTGACAGAAAAACTTCATCGCAAAATCAACATCTTCTTGTCAAAGGCGAATTAGAGAGCATTTTAGACGCAGTACGAGCCTTAAAAGCTCAAGCTGCTTTGGCGGCAAAGCGTTTTAAACGTGATGAGCGAGAGTTTTCAAAATTAATTCAGGTATCCAGAGACGCTTTGCAAAAAATTAGACTTGCCCCTGTTTCAACTATATTTGTTATGATTCGACGACAAGTTAGAGAAATATGCCGCGTTACCAATAAGAGAGTTGAATTGTTTCTTGACGGCGGAGAATATGCAGTAGATCGCAAGGTTTTAGAAGCTATTGAAGACCCATTGATTCACTTGATACGCAATGCAGTCGATCATGGTATTGAAGATAGTGAAACCAGATTGCAAGTCGGCAAATCAGAACGAGGAAAGCTCAGCGTGATTGCTCGGCACGTCGGTGATGCGGTTGAGTTGGTCATAAGTGACGATGGAAAGGGCATAGATCCTGAAAAAATCAGAGAGACTATTCGCAAGAAAAATATGATGAAACCGGCGGACATCGATAATCTAACCAAAGATCAATTGTTAGATTTTCTGTTTGAATCCGGTTTTACCACTACTTCCGGGGTTTCCAAAATTTCCGGCAGAGGGGTGGGCTTGGATGTTGTTAAATTTACAATGGAACGTCTTGGCGGTGAGGTTAGAATAGGCGGAAAGCTTGGTCTTGGAACAACGTTTACTCTGCGTTTACCTTTGTCAATGTCAACTTTGCGATGTTTATTGGTTAGAGTTTCAGGACGAATTATGGCGATTCCGGCTTCCAATGTTGACAAGGTTATTTTATTGAATCCCTCAACAATTCAAAATGTCGGCGGCGGCGAAACAGTTGTCTATAACAAGCAAAGCATCGCATTGTCTAAGATGTCTAATCTTTTGCATTTAACTGAGGTACCCAGGCCGAAAAACGAAATGCGAGTTATTGTTATTGTTTCATTCGGTGAGCGAAGGGTCGCTTTTGATGTGGATGATATTGTGGAGTATACTCAGCTTATTTTACGTCCTTTGGGGGATTTGTTAGAACGTGTATCTTATGTATCCGGAGTTTCGCTACTCGGATCCGGAGAAGTTGCGCTTGTACTTAATCCCTCAGATTTGGTTCGTTCAGGAGGAGGCCAAAAAGGCCTGTCTGCTACAACAAAGATGGCGGGAAAAGTTTCTAAGTCCGCTGCTAGTATTTTGGTGGTTGATGATTCTATGACTACACGAACATTGGAAAAGTCATTATTAGAAGCTGCCGGATACAATGTTATGACAGCTCAAGACGGATATCAGGCATTGGACATTGTCAGCTCAAAACGGTGTGATTTGGTTGTTTCAGATATACAAATGCCAAATATGGACGGGCTGACTCTAGCTAGAACCATAAAATCTCAATACAGATACCTAAAAATTCCAGTAATACTTGTTTCTTCTTTAGGTTCAGATGAGGACAAAATGAGAGGAATGGAGTCCGGTGCAGATGCGTATATAGTAAAGAAAGATTTGTCTCAAAAGGAGCTGATTTCTACAATAGAGCAGTTGCTCGGATAGGACGGCTATAGGAGATGACAAAAGTATTGATTTGTGAAGATTCTCCGGTATTTCAAAAAATACTTAAGATGCTTTTGCACAATGTAGATAATATAGAAATAGTGGACATTGTAGATAACGGACTGGACGCTGTAGAAAAGTGTAAAACACTTAAACCTGATTTGGTTACAATGGACATATTTATGCCCAAATTAAACGGTTTGGAAGCTACGCGTCGAATTATGGCTGAGTGCCCAACTAGAATAGTAATTATTAGTTCTATGATAAATACAAACGACCTCAAGTACTCTTTTGAGGCCATTCAGGCCGGTGCTATCGAAGTAATAGAAAAGCCGACTGATATTATGAGCGGTAAATACGAAAAAGTCCGCGATGCTCTTGTGTCTGTAATTAAAAGAACCATGGCCGCCGAGCCTTCTAAGCGTTTTACCTGGCTTACTGAGGCTCCATGGCAGAATTCAGAAATAGAAACACGTCAATCGGCTATTTTGTCGGCTGCTTTAGGTGCTGAAAATCTTGAGATGGGCAAAATGCCTATCGTTATACCTGTAGATTATTTCCCTAGAATTATTTGTATCGGAGGTTCTACCGGCGCACCGGCTGTGATATCAGATATACTAAGATGTCTTCCCGATAATTTTAGAATACCCATTATAATCGCCCAACATATAGTCAAAGGTTTTGTAAAAGGAATGACCGACTGGTTAAATTCCGTTACTAAATTGACTGTGAAAATTGCCGATAACGGAGAAATTCCGCCTTACGGTCATGTTCTTTTTGCTCCGGACGGAATGAATATTGAGTTTACCGATGATCGACGCATTATTTTAGTTCCGGGAGGACCAAAAGATATTTATGTTCCGTCGATCAATGCATTGTTTCATTCATCGGCAAAAATATTTCGAAAACAAGCCCTTGGTATCCTATTGTCCGGCATGGGCAAGGACGGTGCAGAGGGTTTATTGGATATGAGAAAACAAGGTGCGATAACCATAGGACAAAGTGAAGAAACATCAGTTATCTACGGCATGTCAAAAGTCGCCGCATCTTTAGGAGCAGTAATGGAAGAAATGAGCCCATCCGCAATAGCAGAACTGCTGGGTCATTTTTCAGAATGCTTCAACACCCGAATTCCGATGTAGGGTTATGACTATAGCATTCGTTTTACCAACAATGTAATCAACGGTGCCTTTATTGAAGATGCTTTAATTTATCGACTTAACTGAGTTGTTTTGTGAGGTAGTCGCAAACAATTGTATAGACTATGCAAAACAAATTGGAGGTTAAGTTTTCGGTAACAGTTTAACTTCTAAGTTATTTCCGGTTTCGGCGTTCGATTGAGAAGGTCTCTTACAGTGTCTTTTATGTCTTTTTGGCAGTATAAAACCTGAAATACTTCTTTGATTATCGGAGCATCCACATTTAGTTTTTCTGCTAATGAGTATGCGGCGGCGGCGGTGCTTACTCCTTCGGCCACTGAGCCTAAATCATTTAAAATCTTTTCAAGTTTTTGTCCCTCTCCCAGTTTATAACCTACTGTGAAATTACGACTTTTCTGAGAAGTGCACGTTAAAAACAAGTCGCCAACTCCTCCCAGTCCGTTAAAAGTAATTGGATTTGCACCCATAGCTAAACCTATACGAGTAATTTCGGCCAGCCCTCTTGTCATAAGTGCTGCTTTGCTGTTTTGTTCATAACCCAAGCCGGCAGCCGCACCGGCAGCTATTGCTATTACATTTTTGAGAGCTCCGGCGGTTTCCAGCCCGATCGGGTCGTCTGAGGTGTAACACCTAAAAAACGGTGTATGACAAATCTGTTGCGCTTTAACACAGCGATCATTGTTTTTGCTCGCAAGAGATACACAGGTCGGTTGACCGTCCATAATTTCAACAGCAAAGCTCGGTCCTGACAGAACTACAGATGATGCGCCTATGTCATCACCCAACACGTCAGAGACAATAGCTAACGGCAGTTTTAGAGTATTTGTTTCAATTCCTTTTGCTGCGCAAATTATCAAAGATTCGTCTCTAATCATACCTTTCCATGTTGTAAGCATGGCTCTCAGCGCCTGAGTTGGAACTGCGAGAATTATTACATCCGCATCAGCAACTATTCGCTCGTCTCTTTCTGATACTGCTGTAATTCTATCTGATAAGACAATATTGGAAAAATAAAACGGATGTTTTCTTTGTGTCGAAATAGTTTGTGCTATTTTGGGAACAATATCCCAAAGAATAACCTCAAACCCTTTAACGGCAAAGAGTTGCGCCAAACACGTGCCGAAATTTCCGGCTCCTAATACTGTAATTCGTTTATTATTGTTGATATCTGTCATTCTTCATAGTTGATACTCCGGTTTTATTTGATACTCAACCGGGTAAATGGAGTGAACTAAATAAGTTTATCACGGGATTGAGCTTTCTAGGCTGCTTGTGATAGGTACTTGTTCTCCGAATAGGGTCGGAAAACCGATAAGAAAAATTTATGTTATATGAAAGACAACTGAATTATGACGAAATCCTCTTCAATGATAGAAGAAAAAATTACAAAGAACAACAGAACAACTTCTTTGGGTATATGCTTAGGAGCATCAACTATCAAAGCTGTTATCATTGAAAAAAATGGCGATGATTATAGTGTTTTAAATTCACTTGCGGTTTCTCACGGCAGTGACCCTAGACAAGCCCTTTGCGAAATGTTGGGGAAACTAGATCTCAAAGATATTGATTATTGCGCTTTTACAGGTCGCAAATTTAAAGAAATTGTGAAAGCAGCATCTCTTACTGAAGCTGAAGCTGTAGAGTATGCTTTGTCGTTTGAACGAAAGAGAACAAAGCACATTCATGACTTCAACGTTCTTGTAAGCTTGGGAGCAGAAAGTTTTATTGCATATCTTTTGGACACCGATGGCGCACTTCAATCTATTGAAACCGGAAACAAGTGCGCATCCGGAACAGGTGAGTTTTTTTTGCAGCAGATCAAACGAATGAATGTTTCTCCAGGAGAGGCAATCCTGGCCGCTTCAACAGCGGATAGATATCCCGTTTCAGGACGTTGTTCTGTTTTTTGTAAAAGCGATTGTACCCATGCACTCAACAAAGGTATTCCGGTCGGAAGAGTTGCTGCAGGTTTGTGCAGAATGATGGCTGAGAAGATTGTTGAGCTAATCGAAAAGCTGGATCATAAACGTGTTATTGCCGTAGGCGGCGTTACTCAAAACAAGGTTGTAATAAACGACCTAAAAAATAAAGTTGATGCTCTTTATGTACCCGAACATGCCGCCGGTTTTGAAGCTTTGGGTGCTGCTTTATATGCTTTGGACAAACAATCATCTTTTTCTTTTGATCTGTCCCATTTGTTTTATGAAGGACGATCCTCTTTTTCTTTTTTACCTCCCATAGCCAAAGCAAAAAAGCTTGTTTCTTTTAAAGAAGGACATCCGGGTAAGGCTCAAAAAGGCGATTTATGCATCGTAGGCTTAGATGTCGGTAGTACCACGACAAAGGGTGTTGTGCTTAGGGTTAGCGATAATGCGGTACTGGCTTCGGAGTATCTTCGCACCAACGGTGATCCGGTTACCGCTTCAAGAAATGTTTATGCCGCACTTGATAGTAAATTGGGGGTGCCTGTTAATATTTCGGCTATCGGAACCACCGGTTCGGGACGTCACATTGCCGGTCTTCACGCTTCTGCGACCTGTGTTATAAATGAAATTATCGCTCACGCTACCGGTGCCGCGTTTTACGATTCAGAGGTTGATACAATTTTTGAGATAGGCGGTCAGGATGCTAAATATACACATCTGACCAACGGTGTTCCTTCAGACTACGCTATGAACGAAGCTTGTTCGGCGGGAACAGGCTCATTTCTGGAAGAATCCGCATTTGAAAGTATGGGGCTTAGCCATACTCAAATAGAAGGTGTTGCTCTTACCGCCAAGAAACCGCCAAACTTCAATGATCAATGTGCGGCATTCATCAGCTCAGATATTAAAACTGCTACCCAAGAAGGCGTGGCTGTTGAGGATATTACGGCCGGCTTGGTTTACTCTGTATGTATGAACTATGTTAACAGGGTAAAAGGACAGAGACCTTCCGGAAACAAGATCTTTATGCAGGGCGGTGTTTGTTATAACAAAGCTGTTCCTCTTGCTATGGCTTCTCTTATCGAGCGAGAAATAGTAGTTCCTCCCGACCCCGGATTGATAGGCGCTTTCGGTGTGGCGCTGGAAACAAAAAATAGAATTGAAACCGGTTTAGCCGATAAAGGTACTTTTAGCCTAAAAGAACTTGCAGCTCGCGAAATAGAATACGGAAAACCGTTTATTTGCGGCGGAGGCAAAGAAAAGTGTGACCGCGGATGTGAAATTGCAGTACCCATAATTGACGGGAAAAAGATTCCTTTCGGCGGTGCTTGCGACAGGTTTTATAACAAACATCATCAAATAACCTGTGATGTGGGAGCTCTCGACTTGGTGAGAGCGCGACAAAATGCTGTTTACGGCAGTTATGTTACGCCCTCAACAAACGGAGGTAAAAAACGAGTAGGATTGTCTCGTTCTTATTTGATGAATACCTTCTTTCCTCTTTTTAACACTTTTTTTACAGAGATCGGATGTACCGTTGTTCTGTCCGAAAAAGCAGACCCGGAAGGACTAAAAAGAAGGCGCTCGTCTTTTTGTTATCCCGGCGAGTTGGCACACGGTTTCTTTGGAGACCTACTCGAAAGAAAGGTCGACTATATTTTCTTGCCTAAAATTATGTCTCTTAAGGTGGATAACAGCGTTAATACCGAACGCGAACACCAAAGCACCTGTGTGCTTTTGCAAAGCGAAGCTTACTATATTAAATCCGCTTTTAAAGATAAGTTGGGCTCTACTAAGCTTATGACTCCGGTTTTGGATTTTTGGAAAGGTTTTCTTCATGCAGAACCGGCTTTTATAAAAATCGCTCAAGAATTGGGCGTTGACAAAAAGACTGCAATAATAGCTTTAAAAAAAGCCGCTGAGGTTCAAACAAATTTAAAAAACTACCTAAAAGAGATGGGTAGGGAAGTGTTGGAGCAGCTCGAAGATAATCCGGAGCAAACGGCTGTGGTGCTTTTCGGGCGTTCCTACAACGCCTTCGCAAAAGAAGGCAATCTCGGCATACCTACTAAATTTGCTTCCAGAGGAACACTCATTGTTCCGTGGGATGCGTTGCCATTCGAAGATGAGCCGTGTGACAAGGATATGTGTTGGGCTTCGGGGCAGGATATTCTTAGAGCGGCAAGCTTTGTTAAAAAGCATCCGAGACTTTTCGGAGCTTTTGTAACCAACTTCAGTTGCGGCCCCGATTCTTTTCTTCTTACAACTTTTCGCGACATCATGCAGGCCAAGCCGTCGCTTACGCTGGAGCTGGACAGTCATACTGCGGATGCGGGAGTAAATACTCGTATTGAGGCGTTTCTCGATATAGTAAAACGTTATCTGGAAATCAAAAAGCAGGATGCTCCCAAAAAAGATTTTACACCGGCCAGGGCGTATTTTAAAGGCAGCGTTCCCCAGTTTGTTACCTCAGAAGGCGAAGAGGTTACCTTTTATGACAAGCGAGTTAAAGTCCTTATTCCTTCAATGGGAAGACTCAGCACAGAGATACTTACCGCAGCATTCCAAGGGATCGGAGTGCGAGCCGAATCGGTTCCGGTTTACGACCATGATGATTTAAAACTTGGACGAAAACATACCTCATGCAAAGAATGCCTTCCATTGCTGCTAACAGTAGGGGGCTTACTAAAATATCTTGAAAGACGAACCGATGAAAATGAACTCTTAGCCTATTTTATGCCCTTTACTCCGGGAAACTGTCGCTTTCCGCAATATCGAGTGTTTTTTAGAAATTTAATTCAAAAACAACATCTCAAGAACGTTACGCTTTTTAGCCTCAATGCAGAAAAAGGCTACTCTTACAAAGCGTTTAGCGGGGTAGACAGACTTAATGTTTTAAAGGGTTTTGTAGTCGCCGACGTAATGGAAGATATCTATAATACCCTTACTGTTATTGCCGCTGACAAAACAGAAGCTTTGCGGGTATTCGAAGAAGAATGGCAAAGAATTATAGAAACCATGAGCAGCGGTAACGGCAAAAATATCTACAAAACGCTTGAAATAGTATCCCGAAACCTAGCTGCAATACCCTTGTCAAAAAGATTTGAAGATGTACCCAAAGTCGGCCTTATGGGCGAAATCTTCGTAAGAAAAGACTACTTCTCATGTCAGGACTTGGTAGAGCGTTTAGCCGCAAGAGGAATAATAGTAAAGAGAGCCCACTTTTTTGAGTGGCTTAAATATGTGGACAACATCATTAAACGAGGCATTTACGAGCCGCATTTCAGCTTAAAAGATCGTCTTCAATTCGGCATAAAGCTGTTTTTACAATCCAAACTCGAAAAGCGCATAAAAGGCATTCTCTCAAAATCTAATCTTTATGAATATGAATTTGCCGATATAGACGAAATAATAGAATTTGGAGAAAATTTTTTCGATGCCAGGTTTAGAGGAGAATCCATATTGGTCGTCGGCAACTTTTTTAAAGATATGCTGCACAGTCTAGACGGAGTGATTTCTATCGGACCGTTTGCCTGCATGCCGACACGTGTAATCGAAGCCGTGCTCTCAGCAGAATCAACCATGCAAACAAAGCTGGATATCGACCCAAGCATTGCAAAGCGCATGTCTGCAAACGGAAGCATTTCCAGACTTCCGTTCCTATCAGTAGAAACAGACGGAAATCCTTTTCCTCAAATACTGGAAGCGAGGATTGAGTCATTTGCTTTGCAGGTATGCAGGCTAAAGGAGAAGACTAATTCTAATTCTTCTTTAGAATCAGCCGTTACTGCAGAATAGCCGACAACAAAATCAATTTAGTTTTTCTGAAAGGAACCTGTAATGAACTTCAACATAAAAAGATTTCTATTGTTCAGCCTTTTTGTACTTTCGGTTGCGATTACCTGTGTCTGTTGCTTCGAAAAAAATGAAGACGATGACCAAACCGCAGATTCAATTATTTGCACCGACTGTCCTGCTACATTGATTATTCGCAATAATCAGTCCGGTTGTACCCTTGTTGAGGTATATATTACGAAATCCGGCGAATCAAAGAGTTCGAACTTCATTGAAGATGACGGAATAGGATATCACAAAACTCGCTCTTTTGAACTTGCACCCGGCAAATATACATTAGAAATACATTCCAATTGCGGTGTAACTTCGGCTCGTGACACTGTTACCTTAGAACCGGAAGAAATAATAGAAGCGCATGTTACCTCAAATTGCGGAGATTACGCATGTCGAGGTGACATTAGTTACTTTAGCCGATAAAGCAATCCATTTAATCGAGTTCACAATGGATTGTTGCTTCTACATCCTCATCTACAAACGAAAGATCATCATCATACAAAGCATAGATGCCTTTGGCGTTTAGTCGGTCTCCTGGGTCACTAATAGGTGTCTTAATGCAGCTCTGACATGTAAGCGGCGTGCTTTCAGCGATATTCCCCTTGTCAATAATCCAAACTTCTAACACTTCATTACCGGTGCCGGTTTCACGAGTAATGAGTGTCGATTCTCCGGAAGACAACGTTTCTTCTTCATATCCGCCCACATAAACTCTAAATTCCTGATCCTCACAACACACGGCACAACTTTCGTCAATCTTTACATAAAGTCTGACACTGTCATCAAAGCAACCCGACTGCAATGCCGCTGCCAAGAGTAGAAAAGATATATGTTTCAATTGGCTCTTCATTTGGTTTCCCCCGCATTGACCGAAGCAGGTGTTTCCGTGTCATTCGAGTCGGTTGAAGTGTCATTAGAAACTGAAGTAGAAGCTTCCTGTTCTGTTTCCAAATTAATTTGCATAGGTGTTTCCGCTTTGATCATACCGAGAGCTGTAAAAAAACGTTCCACAATCAAAGCAAACGTATCAGCAGTTTCTTTTGTATAGTCGGGAGTAGCGGATATGTTAATTTTGTTGCCTGTTCTGCTTGATAGCCCAAAGGGACCGTAAGTCTCATGAGAATCTACACAAAGTACTTGTTCGGCCTTTGGATATACAGGGTCGCGGGTTTCTCTAACTATCCCGACCAAGCCGATTGGCAAACCTATTCCAAAAAAAATCGAAGACCCCCACGCCAGTCCTGCGCCGACATTTCTCTCGGTCAAGGTATTACCGTTTTGATTGAAAACTATTCCTGTGGCAAGCGCTCCAATGCCTATAGCAGTCAACACACCCCCTGCAACAATACCGCCTATCCCCTTCTTCTTACTGCCTTTGCTTTCAAAATAATGAACATGCGCGGAGGAAGGCAAAGGAACATTGTTGTTCATTTCGCGGTCCTGAAACTCCCATAACTTAAATCCTCGGTCAGCAGATGCCATATGTATTGAAACGCTTGCATATTCTATTTGTGCTGCGATATCTGTAACCGGATAGCGTCTATTGTAAAAGTCATAACAACGTTTTTGTGTACCCGAAGGGTCATCCAAAGTAATTGCTGATTTTTCAGTTGCACTTGTTTGTTCGCCGACCGCAAGTTTACCTATTTTATAGTCATCAGCCAAAGACCAATGAAGATTTACCTCATCCACTACAAAAACAGCATCAAGCTTTTCTTGTTCTTCCGCTTGTTTTTCCCATGGATTGTCGCCCAAAATAGACCATGAAACCACCTCATATCCGCGAGCAGCCGCTGTTCGCTCCAACATAGCAATCATCAGCTGACATTCACTCTTTAAGACTTTTGAAGCTGATTCTTTTCGACACGTAGTCGAAGGAAAAAAAGTTATGCGTGCGGATTTGTTTTTGAGATCGGCACCGGGATACTTCACAAAGCTTTTTTGATTTGCTTCCGGTAATATAACCTGTGTTTTTTCGATAGTGCCGGTTGACAAATAGAATTTTGAACCGATTTGAGGAGCAGCGCATCCGAGCATTGCTGTCAGCATAACAATCTCAATGAAAAATCGCATTTTTTTTAGATAGTCAAAACAATACAATTTCAAAAACTCCTTTACAAAAAACATTGTACGAGTGCAAGAAAGTTGAAAACATAACGGAGTCGATAATCCATTACAATTAAAATGTTTCAATTTTTGTCAAATTTGGAATCTTGTTTTTTTTTGTAGTTTTGATAGATTTTTTATTGTGCAATGAGAGAAAGTAGTTGCAAGATATTTAAGTAGTTGAAGGATCGAATCCTTAAAGGACCTCATGAATTCTATTTCAAAAAAAACAAAACGAACTAAATCTTACGAAAATGTTTCAATAGTTCGTTGTGAAATTTCAGACAAACCTTGCAAAACGGACAACCTCCGAAACAGCCTGCTTCGAGAATTGGGTCAGTTCTCCCTAATTTGCGGCATGGCAATAGCCGGAGCATCCATTTCGGGTTGCGATGATGATGCTTGGTATGATGAGGTTCGACTTGTGGATTGTAATAATGACAAGCGTATAGATACCCGCGACAAAGAATGTCAAAATCAAAAAACTCAAGATTCAAGCTCAAGTTCCGGAGGAGGCTCTTGGGACAATCACTACAATGTTATCGAGTATCCCAATTGGGCTGATGTCAGCAACTGGTAAACATTTGGGTTTGTTTTGAATTTTCTTGTTTCTAGTTCATCATTAAATCGAATTACAGTTCATGTTCCCTTAGAAGTGGAGGAACAACATTGTTTTCAAACGGTTGTTCATGTCGGACCAAAAATTCTGACTCTTGAATTGTTAGATACTATCAAAACCTTCTATAAAAATAGGTTACATAGAGTAATTTTCCAACAATTACCGGAAGATACTTCGCTTTTTGAAACTGCATCTGAAATTATTTTTGTTGTACCGATAACTCTTGATGTGCTCCTTAACAAAAGACCGGACCTGCGAAAATGGCGAAGAGCCAGGATAATTTTTGAGCTGACACCCGATGAAAACTTGTTACGGCTGGCAAATCATTTAACAGCAGAGGGTTTTCCTGTTCGAATTCCCATTGCAGCATGCATGAAAGCTCCTGATATCGTACGCCGCTGCCTTAAACTTTATCTTCACCATCAAAGCCTTACAGTACCTGTTGATCCGTTTCATTCACTTTTTTCCGCAGCATATGCTAAAAGGTCTATTTCATTTTGGAAGATAGAATCTACAGACCCCGCAAGGGATATCTTTGTGGCAGAAGACGGACGCAAAAGCATTTCTGAGTCGCTTTTAGAACAGGGATTTGAATACGGTCATAGAAACGACACTCTTGATACTGCTCTTTGTTCTATAGAAAGAAAACAGCTTATAGATATTTCCTTGCATCCTGAGAGATATTTCACACCTTGTGCAGAATGTTCAATTCGAACGACTTGTTGCGGATATTTAGCATTTTTAAGTCAAACTGCTGACTGCGAAGCTTGGAGAGCCGTTTTTGACGAAATTCAAAAGAGTGCTGATAAGCTTCAGTCTATTGTAACTACACTTAAGACAGAAGAGAATACAAATGGATGAATTCCTAAGTGTAATACTCGTACCGACATTAAAATGTAACTGTAGCTGTGAATATTGTTTTGAAAACCGCACAGGAGAAGAGATGTCTGCATTTGAATTTGAGGGTTATTTATCTCAAATTCGTGACTATGCAAAATTAAGGGGTGTTAGATATCTTGTATTTAATTGGCAGGGCGGAGAAATTTTTTGTATGTCAACAAGCCGCGTCTTACTCTTTTGGGAAAAGATACAAGAGACCTTCAAATATGAAAATATAGAAGTGCATCATGCTCTGCAAACCAATCTATTAGGTTACAATAAAGATTGGCAAGCTCTCATTAAAACTTGCTTCAACAGTGCGGTAGGAACCTCCCTTGATTTTCCAAACCAATACAGACAAACGCCCGCAATATCCAAGTCGAACTATTCAGCTATATGGCAAGAGAAAAAGCGACAAGCAGAAGCAGACGGCATTAGCATAAGCGTTATCTCTGTACCAAATGAAATGACCCTTAAGATGGGCGGAGAATCCTTCTTCAAATACTATAGTGACGTTATCGAAGCGCGTGCGGTTCAACTTAATTTTCCCTTTCCGGGAAACAGCTCCGAATTGGATTTAGAATTGGACGACCGTTTGCTCATCGACTTTGTCAACACATTGTACGATCAGTGGTCCGTAAACCCAAAATTACTGCCTGTTTCACCGTTTGCGATTTTTCACTCCCGCATTGTTGACGGTAAGGGGCGCATTCCTTGTATCTTTGCAAAAAACTGTGCTGAGAATTTCTTTTGTATTTCTCCTAACGGTGAAGTGGGGCAGTGTGATGCATGGGTAACAGGATTTCGCCAATTCAATTTCGGTAATCTGAAAACTGAATCACTTTTTTCTATTCTTAAATCAAAAAATCGAGAACTTTTTCTCAATCGCTCATATTTTCTTCTAGCGAATACGCCATGCGGTGAATGCGAATTTTGGAAGCTTTGCTATGGGGGTTGTCCTATACGCGCCTATGCTTTTCGAGGTGATATTAACACTCCTGATCGGTATTGCGAGGTATACAAAGTCATATTCCAAAAGCTCATTGTCGCTTTCGGTACACGTATTTTAGAACTATCAAGATAAAACCCAAAAACTTTTTTTCTGAGTGCGTATTTTTAATAAAAATATTCTATTTCGAGGGCGGTTCTATGGTTATTGTTTCGTTATTGTTTTCTGTCGGTGTATCTTTTGAAACATTGTCCAAACTATTTGCTTCTGTTTCTGAAGGCCGTTGTTCAGGAGAAACAATTTTTGTCTGTTCAGGTGCAATTGTTTGTTCAGGCTCGGTTTGCTGTTCAGAAGTTGTTTCCGGTGCGGTTTCAGCAACCTGAGGGGATGTCTTTCCAGTTACAGTAGAGTCCTTTGGGGAAGGACCGGCTGCTTTTATTCTATCTAAGGACGGTGCAATTGCTTGATCAAACAATGCTTCATACATCGGCGCCAAATTACTTCTAACAATGATGCGCACCGGACCGCCTCCGATGTTTTCCCCAACAGCAAGCGGAGATGCAAGATGTATTATTTTTCCCGTTTTGTCATATATTACTATAGAACCATGCAATGCAGCACTGATCGCAAATCGCCCTTCGGTTGACCATGTTACAGCAACCAGCATTATTGCATCCACTCCAAGGGCAGCACATAATTTCTGTGCTTTTGCTTGGTCTATTCGGTGGAAAGCGCCTCCATGATAGCCGGCCGGAGTACCGTTAGGCAAATTTCCGCAAGCCATCGCATTGGGACATGGTTGATTAAGAAGTTCTTTGATCTCTGAACGTTGAAGATAATTTTCAGCACTTACAACATGAAAGACGGTACTCAATTCGGTTTCTATTGCCTTTCGTTTGGAATTGACCATTTTGTTGACCAATTGATCGGCCGGCTCAGGAGCCATGTCTTTTCTTAATAGGTTTTGGTAATTCCTCATAACAGGGCCTAAAACCGCAATACTTTGCACTTGATGTTGCGGTCCCAGTACAGCAGGTCCTCGGCTTCCACAGCTTCCTGATGTAATAGAAACCGTTAACAAAAGGATGTATGCAATTATACTCTCAGTGCGTTTCAACAGAATATTATTAATCACAATAAACTCCATTTTAGAGGTGAGTTCGGATTTGATTTTTCCAAACGCATAACTGTTGCAATAAAAACAGAGCAGAGAATACATTAAAAACAAAACATTTCAATTACAATAAAACGAAGTTGACAGAAAACAACTATCATGTTTATACATATGCGCCACAATTACAGCATGGCTGTTATTATTATTAACATGGGAAGAATATCAACATGAAATTTGAGAATCGAAAAAAAATAGCAAAACTAGTTATATACGGGGTAGCGTTTTATGTTTTCTTACCTGCAATAGTTACAGCAAATGATGTTCCTGAGACTTCAACCGATATAATACAGAATGATTCAACTCAAGAACAAAACCTGACAATATTGGAAAATCCGGAGCAAGACAAACAAGAACCCAAAATTGCTGAATCTACACCTGTAACACCGACTAAATTGACCCCTATAAAACTTACTCCTAAAGATCAAACAACTAAAACACAGACAGATAACAACTCAACACCAGTTGAAACGACCGCAGTCGAGGAGTCGACCGTTGACGGATTAACCTCTCTTAATAGTAACATTGAAACAAACCCTGTTAATGTCGAAACAAACCCTGTCGATGTCGAAAAAAACCCTGTTTTGGAAAAACCATCCTATGATTTGTCATACAATGTTGATCTCAAATTTTTAGCAAGCAGACGAGCCCTTATCATAGCCGGACTTGTTACAAATATTGTCGGCTTTTCCAGCTATTTTATTTCCTTGGGAGTTCTTAGGGCAACCCAGGACGGTATTCCGGCTTTAGGCGTTTTATTCGGAGGGCAGGGAGTGATCACTACAGGATATGTTTTAGCAAATATGGCCAAAAGAAGCGTTTTTCAAGCAGTATCAAAAACTCCCGGAAATCATATTCCTTCTAATAAGTTTTTTGCTATTGCAGCTCCCGTTGTAAAGGTTGTAGGCATATCGACGATTTCAATAGGAGCTGCTTTGGCTGATAGATTTGTAACCGAAAATGGTCTCACCAGCATTATAACAACAGGAGCCGTACTCTTATTGATAGGAGAAATTTACACCCTAATAAGTTCGGCAAACTCTCTAAAATATATTCGCAGAGTACAAAGACAGCAACTTGTAACTAAAGCTGAAATGAAACCTCTTTTAAACGCATCTAATCGCTCAGCAGGCATGCAGTTAAGTTTTTCTTTCTAACTGTTTTCCTCTTATTCATCGTAACATTGGCCGCTACCATTATCACCCCAACAAGTAACTGCTCCTGCATTGTCCACCGCACACGTATGATATTCACCAAGACTTATTTGAACTACTGTTCCCAGGTCTATCGGTACGTTGCTTTGTCCATAATCGTTGTAACCCCAACAGCTCACTTTTCCGGCAGTGTTCACTGCACATGTATGATATCCTCCCGCACTTACTTGAACTATTGTTTCCAGGTTTGACGGGACTTCACTTTGACTAAAATCGTTGTAACCCCAACAGCTAACTGTTCCGGCAGTGTTCACCGCACATGTATGATATCCACCTGCACTTATTTGGACTATTGATTCCAGGTCTACCGGTATGTCGCTTTGGCCGTAATAGTTGTAGCCCCAACAACTGACTGCCCCGCTTGTGTCTACTGAACATGTATGATAATCGCCGGCGCTTATTTGAGTTATTGGTCCCAAATCTACCGGTACTTCGCTTTGGCCGTAATTGTTATTACCCCAACAGCTCATTGATTCTTCATCGTTTAATACACAAGTATGATAACCGCCGGCTTCTATCTGGACAATAGTTCCCAAATCTACCGGAAGCACAACTTGACCGTAACCGTTATAACCCCAGCAGGTAACTGCTCCGGTATTGTCCAGCGAACATGTGTGCAATTCACCGGCACTTACTTGAACTATTGTTCCCAAGTTCGCAGGTATGTCGCTTTGACCATAGTCGTTGTTACCCCAACAGCTAAGTTTGCCGACAGTGTTCAGCGCACATGTATGAGATCCTCCCGCACTTATTTGGACTATTGATTCCAGGTCTACCGGTACGTCGCTCTGGCCGTAATCGTTATAACCCCAACAGCTGACTGCCCCGCTTGTGTCTACTGAACATGTATGATAATCGCCGGCGCTTATTTGAGTTATTGGTCCCAAATCTACCGGTACTTCGCTTTGGCCGTAATTGTTATTACCCCAACAGCTCATTGATTCTTCATCGTTTAATACACAAGTATGATAACCGCCGGCTTCAATCTGCACAATAGTGCCCAAATCTACCGGAGGCACAGTTTGACCGTAACCGTTATAACCCCAGCAGCTAACAGCTCCCGTATTGTCTACTGCACAGGTATGGTATTCACCGGCACTTACTTGAACTATTGTTCTCAAGTTCGCAGGTATGTCGCTTTGACCATAGTCGTTGTTACCCCAACAGCTAAGTTTGCCGACAGTGCTCACCGAACATGTATGAAGTCCGCCGGCACTTATTTGGACTATTGATTCCAGGTCTACCGGTACATCACTTTGACCATAATCATTGTAGCCCCAACAGCTTGCTGTTCCGTTTGTATCTACTGAACATGTATGATAATCGCCGGCGCTTATTTGAGATACCTGTCCCAAATCTACCGGTACCTCGCTTTGGCCGTAATCGTTGCTACCCCAACAGCTTACTGCTTCGCCATCGTCTAACACACAAGTATGATAACCGCCGGCTTCTATCTGGACAATAGTTCCCAAATCTACCGGTACATCGCTTTGGCCGTAATCGTTATAACCCCAGCAGTGAACAGCACCGGTTTCATCCAGTCCGCAGGTATGTTCCAAACCGGCACTCACTTGTTTTACTATTCCTAATGATTGAGGCACTGTACTTTGTCCGCTCCAATCAGCTCCCCAACAGCTTACCGTTCCTTCTGTGCTGACTGCACATGTATGATAATTTCCGGTCGCTAACTGTGAAATGGTTTCTAAATCTTCAGGCAGTCGGGTTTCACCGTAATCATTGCTGCCCCAACATTTCACCTCGCCGATTTCATTTACTGAACAGGTATGGTTTCCGCCGGCGCTTACCTGACTGACGATTCCCAAATCTCCTCCTCCGGGCACTGTGCTTTGGCCGAACGAGTCAGACCCCCAGCAGCTAACAGAACCGGTTTCATCCAATCCGCAGGTATGTTCATAACCGGCGCTTATTTGTTTTGTTATTCCCAATGCTTCAGGCACTGTACTTTGTCCGCTCCAATCATCTCCCCAACAGTTTACTGCTCCTTCTGTGCTGACTGCACATGTATGATAATTTCCGGTCGCTAACTGTGAAATGGTTTCTAAATCTTCAGGCAGTCGGGTTTCACCGTAATCATTGCTGCCCCAACATTTCACCTCGCCGATTTCATTTACTGAACAGGTATGGTTTCCGCCGGCGCTTACCTGACTGACGATTCCCAAATCTCCTCCTCCGGGCACTGTGCTTTGGCCGAACGAGTCAGACCCCCAGCAGCTAACAGAACCGGTTTCATCCAATCCGCAGGTATGTTCATAACCGGCGCTTATTTGTTTTGTTATTCCCAATGCTTCAGGCACTGTACTTTGTCCGCTCCAATCATCTCCCCAACAGTTTACTGCTCCTTCTGTGCTGACTGCACATGTATGATAATTTCCGGCGCTTATGCTTTCTGTCTGTATTTCAGTGTCTGTATCTGTATTTGAGTCAGTATCTGTAGCGGTGTCAGTGTCTGTATCGGTATCAGTGTCTGTATCGGTATCAGTATCTGTATCGGTATCAGTATCTGTATCGGTGTCAGTGTCTGTATCAGCATCACTATCTGAGTCACTGTCGGCGTCACTATCGGCATCGCTATCTGCGTCGCTATCGGCATCGGCATCAGCATCGGCATCCGCATCGGCATCCGCATCGGCATCCGCATCCGCATCGGCATCCGCATCGGCATCGGCATCCGCGTCGGCATCCGCGTCGGCATCCGCGTCGGCATCAGCGTCGGCATCGGCATCTGCGTCGGCGTCGGCATCGGCATCGGCGTCAGCGTCGGCATCGGCATCGGCGTCAGCGTCGGCATCGGCATCAGTATCAGCGTCGGCATCGGTATCGGTATCAGTATCAGCGTCGGCATCTGCGTCGGCATCGGCATCGGTATAATTGGAAAGCCCAAAGATTGTAACACCAACAGCAGGCTCAGCCATTTCGCCATTTATAAAAGAGTAAGCACAGACAAATTTGCCATCTATAAGACCAGTCATTCGATCACAACTAGGAGCAGAGAAGGGCTCCTTTACTGGTGTTAAGTCCTCTTCAAACACCTGACTTGATTCACCAGCTGACAACAAAAATCGGCCGTTTTCCATGGGTAAAGCATTATTCATCTGTGCTGTGGATAGCTCCAGCTCTGCCGATTCCGGTTTATTGTCGGCATCAAATATTCTAGCTGTAATGCCGGTACCGGTGTTCCACAATAGAATGAAACCGCCGTCAGATCGTTCGACTGTCCAAGGATGCCCCCAAGCAGAGTTCCAATCCATCAGGGTTAAATCTGCACTGCTAATTCTCTTGGTATCATTGTCAACCGTATATAGCGTCATAATGAGTTTTTTATTGTTAACAGAATAATGAACAACCTTATCATTGGCAATTCGGGCGGCTTTGAAACAATTTTCTGAGTTCTCAAGACAGTTAATCGAATAACTCTCCGAAAAATCTATCTCTACCCCATTTGCATTGTGATATGAAACTCTAATATTATGCTCTTCAGCTTCGATGCTGGAATCGCATGAAGGAAAGTTTTTCGGTACAATCTGTAAAAATACAAAAAATGATCCGTCCGATAACATTACAGACTGAATGGATTCATTCTTATCTAGTGTTGTAGAGCCGCCCGGCTCGTCAAAATCAGGATATATGTTATAAATATAACCGCGTAACCATAAATCATCTTCAACAGGATCTAAAGTAGAGTCAAATAACTGCATATAGTATCTATAATTTTCTATAATGGAATCAAAATAGTCGCACGCCATTACACTCTTAAATAACGGTCCTCTGAAAAGAGCAGTTTTTCCAAGTTGCAATGGAAGTATTTCAGGATAAAGGTCAGATTTTTCATGTTCCACATATGAGAGTAAATTACCGCCGGCGTCGTACTTTCTCAGTACTACATCATTCCATTCATCATCAAATCCTCCGGAAACATATGAAAGAAGGAATCCTCCGTCTGAGTCAGCAGCCACCGACGGAGAACCGGTGACTTGGCCCATATCGAACTCAGCCGTTATTGAAACTCCAATTGGAAGTTCAACAGAACAGTTGTCACCGTCGAAGCCGGGCAAGCATTCACACTCTGCTCCGTCTTCCATCGGTATGCAAACTCCGCCGTTCTGACAATTTATTTCCAAACAGTAATCAACAGAACAATCTGAACCGCCGAAGCCGACTAAGCATTCACACTCTGCCCCGTCTTCCGTCGGTATGCAAACTCCGCCGTTTTGACAATCCATTTCCTCACAGTAATCAACAATATCGCTATCGTAATTTGTTTCGGTATCAGTGTCGGCATCGGCATCAGTATCAGTATCGGTGTCGGTATCTGTATCGGTGTCGGTATCTGTATCGGTGTCGGTATCTGTATCTGTGTCGGTATCTGTATCTGTATCTGTGTCGGTGTCGGAATCAGTATCAGTGTCAGTATCAGTGTCAGTGTCAGTGTCAGTGTCAGTATCTGTGTCGTTATCAGTGTCAGTATCTGTGTCAGTGTCAGTATCAGTATCGGTATCGGTGTCGGTGTCTGTGTCTGTGTCAGCGTCGGCATCGCTATCACTATCACTGTCGCTATCGCTATCACTGTCGCTATCTGTATCAGTGTCCGTATCCGTGTCTGAGTCAGCATCTGTGTCTGAGTCAGTATCACTATCGGTATCTCCGTCTCCTCCGCTTGAAGAATAATACGATTCTCCCTGTCTCGAACACATCGTTTGTTCGGACTGAACATCCGGTACACATGTGCTGTTTTCGGGCACTGCTAATTGATATAGATGACTATTTGTAGAAATCCAAAGATACTCTCCATCCGATGCAACCGCTAAAATCTCTCCTACATCAGGAATTGATACCGTCTTTCCCGGTTCATCTGTAAGTTCTTCCCACGCTAACTCTGTATCAACAGTGGAAGAACTTGTATTCTTTCCTATACAACGCAATATGCTGTTGCTCACACCGTACATAACATCTCTTAAAATTGTCGGCCTAAACCCGACTTCTTGCAAACACGCACCCCATGGAGACTCAACAGCTCCAACTTTAATTAACGGATTTATTGGATAATAGTACCAGGTACGGCTTCTGTATGTGTCATACAAACCCGCAAAAACTACATGATCCCCCGCAAAAATTGCACCGCCTTTAAATTGTATAGAATTTATACGTGTATACGGATCTACTCTACCGACTTCTTCTCCTGTATTCGGGTCAAACTGAAGCACATAGGGATAGAACCATGAAAAAAAACTCCCGTATTCCCATTCTGCTTCCGGAGTAACAAACAAATATCCGTTACCTCCCGACACATGGCTAATATATGAATCTTCAGCTATCGTTGCTCTGCTCAGGTCAAACGATCCTATGCTCTCGCCGCTTTCCGGATCAATTTTTTGTAATGTCTTAGTCCTTGAGCCCCCGCAATAGATATATATTCCGTCATGAGCTAGAGTTCCGCATTCAACGGAGAGCGGAATCGACTTAACAATTTCTAATGGAGAAGTATACTCATCCGTATTTGTATCTTTTTCGGCTTCGCTATCGGTATTAACATCTGTATCGTTGTCGGTATCTGAATCACTGTCAGTATCAGCATCTGTATCACTGTCGGTATCTGTATCAGTATCACTGTCTGTATCAGTATCTATGTCAGTGTCAGTTTCAACTGTTGGAGAGGAATCCAAATTACTCTCATCATCAACTTCAGGAGGTATTTTATCCGGAGTTACAATACACGAACAAACTATCAAAACTGGTATTAACAAATAAATAGGTTGTGATGTTGATAACATATGATGCCCTTCTTATTGAGAAAACAAAGCTTTAATATGTTACCAATATTAAAATTTTACAAGGTCAATTATTAAAATTTTACAAGGTCAATGTCACAAAAAAGGATCCTTCAGTTTATCTGTTACAGGTTTCATCTTTTCTTATTAAGAAGAACTAAAGAATGGACAAAACAAACAAGGCTTCTTTTGTTAAATGCTTTAGCATGTTGCAGGAAATACAATTCGCTCGGCTTCGGATTCGCGACCGTTAACGGACATGTCCCAAAACATGCAAACTCCTGATGCGATTTTAAAAATTCTTACCTCAGTGCCTTCGGGCATGCGACTGCGGTTTTCCAAGAGCCACGGACGTTCTTCAAATAGTCGATGTTCTAGTTTCTCATCTCTAACAAACTCAACTTTTCCGTTTACTCGAAGCATGCGACTGCCTCCGAGCTGTCCGTTACTCCAGTGAAAACATGCCTCCACGGCGTTGCATTGCTCCAATTGATGTGCCAGTGATTTTATGGATGCAGTGTGAAAATAGAACCCTGTCTCATCGGCAAACCACATCCACATGCCGCGCACATGGGGAATGCCGTCTTCACAGGTGGCGAGCCATGTTACTGAGTTTTCATTAGCAAATGTAATAACATCATTCATATTCATATGAGTTTCCTTTCGTTTACAACAAGCTAAATTAGATTACATATACGCTAATCCGTAAACTTTCAGGATTCTGTCGAATTGTTGAACAATTCTACTGAATGTGCTGACTGAATATACCCGCACGGAAATTTCTTGGCGTTTAAATTTCTTCGCATTGATGATGCGCTGACAGCAAAACGAGCAAAGCTCCGACAACGAAAGCCTTATAGCCCAAAATCCGGAAAACTGGATGCCTTGGAACTTCCGCCAAACTCTAGCAGCCATCAAAGAAAATAAAATTTTGTAACTTTTTTTTGCTATTGCAGGCTTACCGAAAGATTACGGAATAGCCGAAAGCTCTGCCGATTCTGATAATAGTATCTTGAACTTGTCCGCACGTTGAGAAAGCGTTGCTTAAATGGTCACGAAAGTCATAGTGGAACATTCCACTACTTTGCCGTTCTCATCGAAGCAGACATCTGTGCTTGCTGTGTATTTCTTGCCCTCAATGGTCTCCTCTTCAGCCAGCGTGCATTTTCGGACCTTGCCGTTTTTGTGCATGTAATTCATATATCCTTTGCACTTATGACCGTCGATGTCTTTCACATTCCCGCCGACTTCAAAGCGGTCGACGAGCGTAGTGCCGTCGTAAAAGGTAATCCACGTTTTGGCCGGCGCGTCGAAGTTTGTGAACTTCATCGCCTCGCTCAATTGACAACGATGAACGCTGCCGTCCTCGTTGATGGAGAGATTGCCTTCGCATTTGATGCCGGCGACCTCGTGGGGCTTTGTTATATAGCAGCTCTTCACTTTGTCCGGAGCATAGAGCCGAACGCCGGCGCCCTTGCACTCTATGTTGCCGAAGGTGTGGGGTTCCGTCAGATCGAAGCCGGTGAGAACACCCTCTTTGTTAAAAGAAATACTGCCTTTCACTTTCACGCCTTGCACGGTTGCGTTTTCGGCGATCTTGCAGTTTTGTAATTTGCCTTTCTCCTCAACGATTTCTTTGCCGTCAGTGCACGGGCACTTTGCGGGCTGACACCAACTCGTTTCGACGGGAGCTGCGGCGGGGGCTGATGCGACGGGTGTCGGGGCAGCTGCAGCTCCTGACGGCGCATCCTCTCCGCTCCCTCCACACGCTGTTAACAAACAACTAAGTCCAACAACAAAGAAAATGTTTGCAAGTGTTTTCATGGTCATATCCTTTCGTTTTTGGCTGCCGGATGATCTTTTCTACCTAAAAAAATGTAACGTCAATATAATTGTGCAAGCAAAAATAGACGCGACAGCTTTTACCGAACGACTTGCTTAAGTATTTTGTAAATTTTCACTAGCACAGAAATAGGTATGCGTAATTTTGTCTGAAAAGAAACGTTCAGTTTGCTAGGGGAAACCGAGATAACAAACAAGGAAGGACGAGGAGAGATGAAAAAAAACTGATTCTACTCACAGGGTTTGCATTTTCGGCCTTTCCAATGGTGCCCCTTTCCAATGGTGCCGAGCACCACGGCGGCCATGCGGTCGTAAACGTTGCGTTTGGTAACGCCCTCAAAATCGGCAAAGGCATGAATATTTAGCGATTCGGTCTGTTTAGGCACGGGCCTTGCTCACACCGGATGCCGAGGTGATGACGTGAATGTTTCAGCAGACGACCGAGAGGGACTGGAGATGCCTACTCTGTGCGTATCGAGAGACCGGCCGATTCCAGCGTAAGCTCGATCTCATCGGCATCGTGGGCGCCGCGTTGATCGTGAAAGGAATTCTCACGCTGATCAAAGGTGAGCAGGAAGATTCCGGAGACGACCCCATCAACCCGCTGTTTTATTGACCTCGAGATATACCGCGCGTACCGGCGGCGGGGGCGGAGCGATGACGGGATTGGACCATTGTTGAAAGAACGCTTTCTGGGAGGAGGAGAGCTCGCGTTTGTCCGCGGGAACGCTGACCCGAAGCCGAAGAACTTATTTTCCCGCGCCCGGGTTGATATTGGTTCGTCCTGCAAACAACCTGACTAGCTGACATTTTTGAAAACATAATTGTGATATTAGCATGCCGAAGAGGTGAAAAAACCGTCGTTACAATGACTTTCTTTCTGAAAATCGTAAGACCAGGCAAACCCATCCGAAACGGTTAACCGCACTGTGATTATCGTTTGCTTTTCGAAATATCTATACTCAACCGGAGGCGACCGCAGCTGAACCTACACACA
>CAYWLQ010000052.1:0-11452 GCA_964458775.1 uncultured Myxococcales bacterium
GGATGAATCCCCAGGCTTTATTCTTTCACCGCTTTGCGGTGATTCTCAGGAATACTGCTAGAGCCTTTTTGATAATACCAAACCGCATGCGATGTGCAGTCTCGGCTCGGTACTTTTGTTCTTTCTGTCGACCTGCTTTGTTCCATCGGTCTAATCTGCACGGTTTAAACGGGCATAGGTTGACGTTGATTCAAACGCTGTATTACTGTGGTCGACGGTTTGGGGTTTTGACTATTTAAAGGGGTTTATTATGAAGACTATTAATTTATCGTTAATACGGTTGGGGGTGATGTCGCTTTTGTTGTTTCAGTTTTCCTGTTCATCCAAACGGCCGCCTGAGGTGGACAAGAAGGAAACACAGGGCGCTGTTACCTCAGAGGCTTCTCCTTCCGACACGTCTGATTCACTTGCGGTTGAACCCTTGTCTGTTGTCAGGCCTTCTAGCGATGTTGTTGTTCCGGTCGGTTCTCGGCCTGCTGCAAAACGAGTTCAGTGCGGCGGTGCTCGGTATGAGAATTCTTATAGTCCCGGATACGCTATTAGTTCGGAAGCACAAAAACAGGCGGATGCAATGTCGGCTTCTTTGTCTCTCAAGGAAAAAGCCGACCAAATGCGCGGAGTTCCTTCTAAGGTTTTGAAAGGCATAGAAGAACAGAAAAACTGGGATGATATCTTCCGAACCCCCGATAATACAGAAAAAGGAATACGCGGATTTCTGTTTCGCGACGGTCCTAGGGGGGTCAATCTCGATGCAGAATGTCCCATGGGCAAAGAGTGCTATTCGACTGTGTTTCCAGTCGAAATCGGACGCGGAGCTAGTTTTGATGCGGATTTGGAATATCTAATTGCCAAAGCTCACGGTGACGAAACTTTGGCCTCCGGCCATACCATGATGTTGGCGCCTTCTATTAATATCGTCAGACATCCCGCTTGGGGACGCACTCAGGAGAGTTACGGCGAAGACTCGTTTTTGCTTGGACGGATGGGCACAGCCTACGTTGCCGGCGTTCAAGAGTATGTACCTGCATGCCCCAAACACTTTGCGGCCAACAATGTTGAAGTTGATCGTCGCATTACCAACGCTGTTATGGATGAACAGACACTAAGAGAAATCTACGGTGTTGCTTTTGAAATGACAGTTCGAGACGGCGGTGCTGCTTGCATTATGGCTTCATATAACAAACTCAACGGCGTAAACGCTGCTGAACACAAACATCTTTTGACAGAAATTCTGAGAAACGATTTTGGGTTTAAAGGTTTTGTGCTCAGCGATTGGTGGGCTCTTGACAACGAATTCGAAACCGACCTTCCCTTGGAAAAATACGAAAACACCGCTAAGCGAAGCCTGGAAGCCGGAATGGATTTGGAAATGCCTTGGGCTCTTAATTATAAATATCTGGAAAAGCTTGCGGAAAAAAACGAAATATCTGCGGCATCTATCGATTTGTCTGCACGCCGCATTTTGGAGCAAAAATATCGATTTAATATTGCCGATATAAACAAAGAACCCGGTCTGACAAAGCCTACCACACGACTTGATGATAATCGCTCCATACAAGGCAATGAAAAACATATAGACTTAGCCTATGAATCTGCCCTCAAATCTATGGTCCTGTTAAAAAATGATAACAATACGTTGCCGATCAACAGGGATAAGGTAAAAACCGTGGCGGTATTGGGGGCGCGTGTTCCGTATGAACAGAGAAAATATGCCAGCAAACCCAGCGGTACAATCGACTTTGCCAAAGATCCGTCTTTGGGAGATCTGGGGTCGAGTCGCGCCAATGCAGATCCTAAAAAAAGCTTTGGTCCCTATGACGGTATCGACTTGGCGGCAGGCGGCACAATTAAGGTAATTACTTCTGACAAAGCAGAAGCAGCAAAAAATGCTGACTTTATAGTAGTTGTCGCAGGTCTTACCCCCGGTGATGAAGGAGAAGAATATACCGGAGCCGGAGATCGAAAATCCTTTGCGATTGATGCGAAGGTCAACAACAAAACTCAAGAGAAGCTGATTCGTTCTGCCGCTGCTTTGGGAAAACCTATGGCTGTTGTTTTGGTCGGCGGAAGCGTTATTGATATGCCTTGGCTCAATGAAGTACCGGCAGTGATAATGAGCTGGTATTCGGGAATGCAGGGAGGACGCGCCTTGGGAGACCTTTTGTTCGGCAAAAAGAATTTCAGCGGAAAGCTCCCTCTTTCTTGGCCTAACAATTGGGATGAATTGCCGGTTTTTGATCCCGGCGTACCCAACGATGTTCCTATGGATTACTATTTAGGATATAGATATTACGATAAAAAGGGAATTAAGCCTCTTTATTTCTTCGGACACGGTATCAGCTATACTTCGTTTGCCTACGATAACCTAGAAGTCCCATGCGAGACCGCTTCTAAAAACTCTGTTGCAGAAATCAAAGTTGATGTTGTCAACAAGGGCGCGGTTGCAGGCGAAGAAATAGTTTTTCTTTTTGTTTCATATCCTGACACCGCCGCTCGACGCTCCGTCAAAGAGTTAAAAGGTTTTACTCGGGTTGTGTTGGAGGCCGGTCAGGCTAAACAGGTAACAATTCCTTTACCCATATCCTCGCTCAAATATTGGAATATGTCTCAAAACAAATGGGATATAGAATCCGGCAAGGTTAAAATAATGGTAGGCGGAAGTTCTTTTGGACCTTTTCTAACCGAAGAATTTGTAGTGAAATAAACCTTCTGCATAAATGCTTTTCACCTTAAATCAACAGTGATATTAACTTGCCCCGGTTCTTGATAATGCATGCGAAAGGTTCTTTATAGTGTCTTCTTCTCTCGATAAACCCAATTGGCTTTTACATATCTTTTTGTTTGTCATGACCCTGTTTTCAACCTGGTTTGTGGGGGCAGGAGGAATTGACATAGCGCAGTTTTTTATAATCGCTCCGTTCAGCAAAGAGGCTGCTTATCTTGTCGCTGAAGCTTCGAAAAGCGGCTTGATTTATATGGCTTCTATCATGTCAATTCTGCTTTTTCACGAAATGGGCCATTATCTGATGGCTAGAAAAAACAAAGTACCGGCATCTTTACCGTATTTTATTCCTATGCCTTTTTTGCTTTTCGGCACTTTCGGAGCTGTCATCGTAATGAAAGGTCACATTAAATCAAGAAACGCTCTTATGGAAGTAGGTGCTGCCGGGCCTTTGGCCGGAATGGCTGTAGCAATTCCTATTCTGATACTCGGACTGTCAAATTCTCCTGTAACCCCTATCCCTCCTGATGCTCTCATTGAAGGGCAATCGCTGCTTTATATGCTGCTCAAACGTATTGCAGTCGGCCCGATTCCGGACGGAATGGACGTAATGCTCAATCCGATGGCCTGGGCAGGATGGATAGGACTTCTGGTCACGATGCTGAACCTACTACCTATCGGACAGCTCGACGGAGGACATGTTTTCTATGCTCTTTTCGGCAAATTTCACACAAAAGTATCAAAGGGTTTTCTGTTGCTTCTTTTTATTTTGGGGTTGTCAATAATGGGATACTCTACAGGCCGGGCTGTTAAATTAGAACTGGAAGGGCTCGCCTTTTGGAGCAAAGTAATGACCGGTATGAATTGGGTTATTTTGGGACTGATGCTCTTGGCCGTGTTCGGAAGAAAAAACGGAAGAGGTTTAGTGCATCCTCCCACAGATGATGAGACCCTTTCTTTCAAACATAAACTTGCAGGGATTGCTTGTTTGTTATTATTTGTATTGTGCTTTATGCCGATACCGATTCAGACTGCGGTGTAAAACCTTTTGTTAATCGCTAATAACGAAATTGTATTCTTTTTCTATTTCAACCTTTTTACCGTCATTGGGAGGCGGCACGATGCTTTGGATTTGCCGCTTTACACAATTGCCTAATTCGGCAGTAACCTCATTTCGCAGTATAGAGGCGTAGACATCATCTCCTCCCATTCCTACTAAAATAACCAATTTGCCCTCTAGAGAAGGATTGATAAGTCGGGCTGTATCGTAGCAGTTTTGTATTCTGGAAGCTTTTGTATTGACTAGACTGTTCAACTTCTTTGAGGTCAGAGTAGTACCGGCTGATGATGCTTTGTCATCCTGCGGTTCCTCGTTAGGTTCATGATTCAGCTCGGACTCGTTGGTTTTGTCGTTCTTTTTTTCGGATTCTGAAACTTTGGGTTTCGTCGACTTTGATCCGCCGCCTACCGGGTTAGGAATAATATCAGGCAACTTTTGATTTTGATCGCCCGATTCAATCTCTTTATTTGTAGGGTTGTTAACATCGACGGGTGCTTCTTCTAAAACCGGTTGTTCATCAGATACAGGATCCGTAGATTTCTGATTTAATGATTCCTGATCAGGTATTACATTGGGAGATGCTGCTGATTCCGAATTGGCAGTATTCGCAGGTTCAGCTTTCAGATCGGCTTGTTCCGAAGTTCTAAGAGTATCATTATTGCGAACGGTCGCTATTTCTTTGCCGGAAGGAACCGCTTCTATTTCAGGTTTTGCAGAATCTGTAACTGTTTCGATCTCATTTGATATGAGAGCAGTGTTCGGCTTGTTATGATGTTCTCTTTCTACTTCTGTATCAGTCTCAAAACCGATTAACTTCGTTGTATTTTTTATTCTCCCCCAAAATTCGCTTTCAGCAAAACCCGCCATGTCCAAGCCTAACACTATGGCGGCACCGGCTGCGAACAACAAAGCAATGATCATTATCCAAGCAAAGGAAAAACCGCCTTTCTCCCGTTTAGTTGAATGCGGCGGAGGTATTCTGCTGGGTATTGTTGTGTCCCATGGAATTCTCTCACTTGCCTGATTCTCACTATCCGACTTCGCCTTGTCTTGATCTATCCATTCAACGTTATTACTTACGACATTTCCGTTTCCGCTTGCGTCGCTTCCGTATCCATTGCCTCCGACCTTTGCAAAAACTGTCGCAGCCAACTCATTGGACTCAACCGGACTTTCCTCAACTTCTCCTAAATCTCCTGTTGCAAAACTTTCGTCGGCAATATCTCTTCCAAGGGCAATCAATGCATCTTGGCGCAAAGCAAATGCCGGCAATTTCTCCAAGTCGGACAAGAAGGCATGACAGTCTGAATATCTTTCTTCCGGATTCTTTTCTAAAGACTTAAATACAATCGGAACAATATCTTTGGGAAATTCAGGTTTTACAGAAATCGGATCTCTTGGAGATTCCGTAAGAATATTAAATATCAAATCGTTATAGCTCTGACCGACAAAGGGATGGTCTCCGGTAAGCATTAAATATAATATTACACCCATCGAATATACATCTGTTCTGTGATCAAACTCTCCTCTTCCCCGAGCTTGCTCCGGGGACATATACGAAGGAGTACCGAGCAAAGCTCCGGTTTTGGTCAGTTGAGGCTGACCGTCTTGTACAGCTTTTGAAATGCCGAAATCTATGATCTTGACGATGGGATTGCTGTCCGACACCTTAACCATAAATATATTTTCAGGTTTGAGATCGCGATGCACAATGCCTTGCTCATGAGCAGCCGCCAATGCCTTAAGCGCTGATTCCATAATTCCTAAGGCTTCGGGTTCGGTAAAAACACCTCTGCGCTTCAACATGCGCCCTAGATTCTCCCCTGACAGATATTCCATAACTAGATAGGGCTCACCCCATTCAGACACTCCCACATCGAATACATTAATTATATTGGGATGTTCGATTGATGATGCTATATGAGCTTCTCTATAGAATCTTTCAACCGTATCTTTGTTTGCAGTTAATTCAGCATGTAAAAATTTTACCGCCGCCTTCCGTCCCAACTTGGTATGTTTGCCGAGATAGACGGCCCCCATTCCGCCTTCGTCAATCAATCGTATCAGTTCGTAGCGTCCGTCAAGAATTTTGCCTGAGTGTCTATCTCGTTTCATCAACGACAGGATACGAAAAACCGCGAATAAACAAAAGTTGTCTTTTAAAAAACAAAAGAAACTGCTGTAACTTGAATATTCCGTTCAAAGATCTCATGATGAAAGATGTGATAAAAAGAGAATGCAGCTTCAATAGCACTGTAATTGAGAATAGAAAACAATGGAAACTACACAACAATTAATCCTGGTAGACGAAACTGACAGACAAATAGGCACAGGTGAAAAAATGCATGTTCACCGAAAAGGCCTACTACACAGATGTTTCTCTATTTTTATTTTCAACGATAAAAACGAGCTTTTGCTCCAAAAAAGAGCATCAACCAAATATCACTCAGGAGGTTTATGGACCAATACCTGCTGCGGACATCCGCTTAACGGCGAAGCTACAGAAGATGCAGCACACAGACGTCTTAAAGAAGAAATGGGCTTCGATTGTCCATTGGTTGAGCTGTTCGCATTCATATACAAAGCCGATCTTGACAACAACCTAACCGAACACGAATTCGATCATGTATTTAAAGGCTCATATTCCGGTTCTGTAAATCCTTCGCCTGTGGAAGCTGACGGATTTCGATGGATATCCTTAAACGATGTCTACAAAGAAATAGAAAGCGATCCCGGTTCTTATACCGTCTGGGCAAAAATCGCCTTGGATAAACTCCACAAATACAACGTATCACTTAATAATAAATAATAACAAACAAGCACGAATACTCTTTTATCTTTTTAAATTCGCGAAACAGCTCATTCTGGGTTAAAATAATAATTCTAGAGGGCTCGTTAAGAAATGTATTTTGAGCTTTAGAAAGTGTAGGCTTTGAAGCCGAAAGCCTTAATAAAGGCGCTTAGTAAACGTTGAGTGATGATGTCAGAATTGATCGATTCGATTTTTTAAGCACGCAGTTATTAAGGCACACATACTAAACTTGAATAAAGATGAACAAAAAAGAAAAGAATCCTATGATTTATTCTAAAATATTTGGTTTGCGTTTGCAGAATAGGAAAAACTCATATCCGACATCAATATCCGTAATTGTCTGCATTTCTAAATCGAAACTACGTAACAAAAAGCCGGTTTGTAAAGGTGTTTCATTGTTGTTGCTATTTCTTTGCACTGTGCCGACAGGTTGCGGGGATCTAGACGGTAATATTTATTTGCCGTTCTATTTAAACGGCGAAACCGATCACCAAGGTATCAAAGAAGAAGAAATCGATACTATAGAAAGAAAAGATTCTTCATTGGATGATTCCGAAAAATCCGACTCAGAAAGTTATGTGCCGGCAGACACCTCATCTGAGGTTGTATCAAGTGATCCTGATCCAAATTGTAACGATGTTCCATGGGGAAACTCCTGCAAAACCGGAAACAGGATATATAATCTCACTTTCTCAGCAGCCGAAGCATCCACCAGACGCGAAATTACAACATCTTTCGAAGAGCTGCATTGCTTGGGTTATAATTCAGTAATTATCGTAGCCGGCGATGCAAAATGCAGTGTTTGTCCTGCTTGGTACAAATCTATTGGAGAACGAATTGACAATATCCACAAATACAATTCAGCAGTAGTTGCAATATGCACTGACAATTTCGGTCAAACCGAATTAGCGCATATCACTGCATTACAACAAACCGAGTTAATGCAACCTGACTACGCTTCAGGATCTAATCCTCTAACTTATCCGTGCGACTATGATTTTACGCCCTTTACAATGGTTGTTAATCTGAGAAATGCAACTGTTATGGACAAAGACAGCACATCCTATAAAATGTCAGTAGATACAATTATAGACCTTATTTCAAAAGCCGATAGCATGTAACCGCAGAAACCAAAGTGGCATTAACCGACGAACAACACCTTATTGCAAAGTTACAAAAACGCGACTGTCGCGCTTTTGAAGCTTTGGTCATGAGATTTCAAGCACAGATAATAAACTTTACCTATCGTATGCTGGGAAATCGAGAAGAAGCTCAAGATTTAGCTCAAGAAGTTTTTGTTTCTGTTTTTAAAAACATCGACAACTTTAGAGGAGAATCCTCCCTCGCCACTTGGATTTATCGCATCGCTACAAATCATTGTAAGAATAGAAAAAAATATTTAGGACGCAGATACTGTGAGCAAAGTATCAATACAGAAAATAACAATACCGAAAACAGCTCCAAAGAACCGCAAATCTCAGTAGAAGTGTCTAGACCGGATGACTTACTGGAAGGGTTTGAAACCGAACAAAAAATTCAACAAGCAATCGCAGAGCTGGACGAAGAACAAAGAGCAATTCTTGTTCTTCGCGATATTCAAAGCATTCCGTATGAAGATATATCAGAAATCACAGGACTCCCGTTAGGCACAGTAAAAAGCCGATTGCATAGGGCCAGAATGATATTGAAAGACAAACTGGCACCTTATTTGAGGAGCAAATGAACTGCGACAAAGTAAAAGCTTTATTTTTGGGATATCACGACGGAGATCTTTCAGCAGAGGAAACCGCCGCAATTGAAGCTCACCTTAAGGATTGCAATACCTGCAATGCTGATTGGGAAGCCTACCTGATAACCCTCAGTGAGGTCTCCGGAATGTTTTCATTAAAAGCTCCGGAAGATTTTACTCAAAAGGTTAAGCAGACCATCGGCAAAAGATCCAAAGGACGTTTCTTCTCTGAAGACAGACGTTTAGGTACGAGCTTCGCAATAGTCTCCTTGCTGCTTATTCTTGCCTGCATGTTGTTATATCTGTATCTGAGCACTGAACGAGAAATAGAGGTAATGCCTTCTTCAGATAAAGAGATTCAAAACATCGACAATGATGATCCGTTGTAATAATGGAGAAAAGGTGTCACTGATCACTACCGGACTTTGAAGATATCGGTTCCGTAGGAAAGTGAACAACATAACAAGCGTAAAGTCGCGGTGACTCCCAAAGGTCGCGTCCCTCACCGAAATCCAGATCTACAGTACCCCAGAAAGCTCCGGCTACTGCACCGAATCCTCCTTTTGCTGCAACGGCACCTGCGAAATTGTGATCATAATTGGTCTGTTTGTTTATAATCCAGGGACGGTATCCGTCTCCGGGCAGCGTCCGAACCCAAGTTTGGTTTCCGTTAAAATCAAGTGATAGAATGAAAGAGTTTCCCAGACTGTGTTCGGAAACACTACGAACTTCAGGAGATTCTGCTGTGCCAAAATTTACCTCACCACCCTCAATTTTTCCAACAAGCAAAATATTCGTTTGACTTACTGCAATATCTCTTGCTCGAGTCTTTGCGTTGATGCCGCCCCATGAACGAGCCCAAGTTCTGGTTCCATCCGGCTCCATCCGAAGTATATAAGAGTCAAAGCTGCTTTCAGATATTCGCTCGATTGTACTAGGCGGTTCAACAGTGTCAAAAAACATAGTACCGAATATCTCCCCCATAATAAATATTGCATCTGCAGAAGTTGCTACCGAATCTGTGTAGTCTCCGCCGTCACTTGTCCATATCTGAGCTAAGGTCAAATTAGCATCCGCATCAAAGCGAAGCAGAAACGGATCATCAAGATCGTCCAGTCTCTCACGAGGATATACTTCCGGACCGGGATCCAGATCCATCAGATTGTCCATGGTGCCCACTACGACCAACTGATCTTGAAAGAGGGCAGAGCGACAATTGTACTCGTCAAAGTTACTACCCCAAACGCGAAGCCAATTTCCTCGTCCGTTTTCTGCATTCAGAGAAGCCGCCTAACAATCCCATTGTCCGCCGACGTCCAATGTTGCGCTCATATCGCCAAGGGTAAGCGTACCGTTCGGCTCATTGTATCCGCCTGAAAAAAAGCCCCCGAAATGTATAAACGGTCGTCATGTATCGAAATGTTCATTACATCTCCGCGAGATCGGCCTTCAATGCCCCACACAAAGGCTCCATCCGAATTCAGTTTTATCAAAAATGGACTTGGACCGCCTCGCTGAGTATGAAACTCTCCGGGACCGGGGTCCATATCGAGTAGCCCTCCATATCTACCGGCAATATAGATTGAATTATCTTCCGACACAACAACTGCCCAACCTTCTCCTCCCCTTCCACGCACGTTTGAAACTTCATCCGCTTTGTACAAATTCGCCGATGGGCATTCGAGATAAGCTTGTACATAACCCACCCAGTAGGGGTCCGGCGGTAGCTCAGGAATGTATATATCAAGATTTAAACGCGATGTAACATTTGTCAGGTTATTTGTTGAAAACGGAACACTGGTAATCATAGTCCACGAAACAGGGTCGAAAGCCGGCGACGCTGAGCCTTCGGTAAACTCAGAAGAGTAACTCCAAAGCGGTACTCTGCTTAGGAGGCCCTTGCGAGCGATTGTTACCGCAACAGCCTTTTGGCAAGCATGTCGTATAGGTCTCTTCTTCCGTCAAGAATACAATGTACAAAAACCTTATTCCCTTCAATCTCATATATCACACGGTAAGGTTTAAAATGTACCTCAAGAAACTGCACAACACTTATTCTTGATAATTCCGGCGGGACATGGCCTCGCTGAGACATATGTTCTAAACTGACACAGACCTTTTCTATTTCACTCAAAACATACTCAGCACTTTTTATTGAATCATGCTCAAGGATATACGCATAGATTTCAAAGAGGTCATTCTCGGCATCGCCGATTATGTTTACCTGATATGTCACTGCAAATCCTTAATTCTGGAACGAATAGAATCGAAGGCCTGCTTCTTCGTTTTAAAGTTGCCGTCTTTCTTACTTTTAGAACTTTGTGCCAGCATTTTTAACAGCGCCAGACTCTCTTGCGTCTGCTCATAGGTCTCCAGATCTTGAACTACTACTTTTGCCTCTCCATTTTGCGTAATAATTAGAGTCTTGTGTTCATCAGAAATCTCTCGAACGAGTTCGGACGCATGCGCTTTTAAGTAGCTGATGGGTTTAATTGATTCGCTTAGTTTCATATTCACACCTCAGACCTAAATATAGTCCATATTATGGTCATGTCAATCTGTTCAGTTCACATCTCTTTTGTCACGCACACCTGATGCACTCGGACTGCTTCTTTTAAAACCCTGGTTCTGAGGCGAAGACTATTTATTTGTCGCGTCAATAGGCGGGCGTTTATTATCCTACCGGCATATCACGGTTGAATGCATCGGTCAGACAAAGAAGTAATACAGAACAATTGAGATCCCATTACCGTACCGCAACAACCGTTTGCAAAGGCCTCTTCTCCGACACAATCTGTATTATAGACACAACGATGTGAACAGAACCTGGTGTTTTCATCAACCTGTATGCAATGCGCACTGTAAACAATAGAAGTACCGTCACAAACAGGCTTGCAACGCGCTTCTCCGTCCAACTCGCATGGTTGTCCAAATTCAAGAATTCTAGGTACACAGTTGGATGACATACTTTCGGGAAGGTAGTATTTAGTCGGATTGCATTCACTACCGATTTCCCCGCAACACCAGCCTTTTATTTTTGTTTCAATCGCCTTAGAACCCGTTTCGAGGCAAGTTGTTGTACACCAAGCTCCGTAATTATCACCGACGCATCGAAGCCCCTCAATACAA
>CAYWLQ010000052.1:11462-30839 GCA_964458775.1 uncultured Myxococcales bacterium
AACCAGGGAGTCCTGCATTGGGGTGATTGCTTGGCAGCACTGGAATCCAGCATTTATCTCCCAGTTCTCCGGGTTCGACTGATGAATCACTTGATGTATCTTTGCTTGAGGTATCATCGACTGTGCTCTCAGAATCAGAATCGGTATCAATCAAAACCTCTGATTCACTGTCAGTTTTGTTTGTCTCCGATTCAGTATCTTTGACCGGTTGAGTATCTTTATCAGATTCTATTTCACTTTTCGTATCAGTTGAAACACTGTCTTTTGAGTTATCTGTTATCGTATCAACAGTATCGTTAATTTTATCATAAATATGAAAAGGAGTAGCTCTCTCAGCGCAATTGGCAAAACTTACTGCAACAAATATTAAGAAAAAAAACTGTTTCATATCATCTCCTAAAGCACAGCAACTTGTATTTCCGACATACAACTAAAGTTATCATATAAATATCACGAATGTCTAAAACAAGAAGACAATCGCCGTTCCAAGTCGCCTGAATATTGGTTTTATCAATTTGTCAATCATCTAAGATGTCATCTACACTGAATACCCGTCTCAAAACCGCTGTCATTTGTTGCAGGTCATACGGTTTTTGCAGAAATGACGATGGCGCCTCGTCACCCAATGAATTCATAGCCTGCTGTTCAGAGTATCCGCTGGTTAGAATTATAGGTATGTCAGCATTGATTTCTCTCATTGCTGTCATGGTTGCAATACCGCCTTTTCCCGGCATCGTGATATCCAATATTACAACAGTAATGCCGGCATGTTGTTTCGTAAAAATTTCAATACCTTGAAGACCATCGGAGGCGGTCAAAACAGAGAATCCAAGTTTCTTTAATAATCGTGCTCCGGCCCTAAGCACTGTCGGTTCATCATCGACAATCAAAGCTATTCCTTTAGCTGACCACTGTGGAGGATAAGATGTCGGCTTGGGAACAATACTAATCTTCGGCAATGCAGGAAAGACAACACGAAACATGGTTCCCTGTCCTACCTTGCTGTCCACCATAATTGAACCTCTATGTCCTTTGACTATACCAAGAACAGCAGCCAAACCCAGTCCTCGTCCGACAAATTTAGTACTGAAAAAAGGATCGAATATTTTTTTAAGACTCTCCTTTTCGATTCCTGAACCGTTATCTACAACCTCAGCAACCACGTAATTTTCAGGCGGCAATTTGCTGCCTAGAATATCGCCTTCGAAGTAATCAGAATTGCAAAAACGAACATAGGTACGAACCTGTACTTTGCCGCCTGAAGAACCTACTGCTTCTGCTGCATTGATAACCAAATTTACAAATATTTGGTTTATTTGTGCTACGTCCGCTTCTATATCCGGCAACCGTTCTTGCAATTCAAATATAAGTTCTGCCTTTTTAGATACCGAAACATCTAACAAATCTCTTAAATCGTTTAAAAGCCGGTTAATATCCACACGACGGATCAGAAACTGTCCCTTTCCCGAATATGCCAGAAGCTGTTTACACAATGCAGACGCATGTTTTACCACAGACTTACATTCCATTATCGGTTCAAGTTGAAAGTTACCGTCCTCTATATCGAGTATGGCCACATCCAAATTGCCGGCCATAGCCGAAAGCATATTATTAAAATCGTGAGCAATACCGCCGGCAAGTACTCCCAAACTCTCCAGCTTTTGCCTGTGTTGCATTTCCAGCTCTTGACGGTGCCTATCGGCTTCGGCCTGCAACTGCTCGACTCGATTTTGAAAGATAGCAACGCTTTTGAGATACGAACTCAAATGCTCTCGAAGAATTTCGTAGTATATACCCGCAGCTCCGAACTCCAAACCGATAACTCCCAGACGATCTTCTCCGATACTTAGAGGAATGACCACATAACTTGTTCGTCTGTCAGTCACTAAAAAATCTGGAATTATTGATTTTGTTTTATACCTAAATCTATTAGACAGATTTGTTATCGAGGAACCAGTGCGAAACATACTGTCGCCGGCACAATCTGAAGCGGTAATTACCGATCCTTCAAAAACCGCAGCAATACAATCGAGTTCTTCTCGACTATTTGAAGAAAATATAGATACCCAACCGTTTTCAAAACCCACCGCTTCCAGCTCCGACGAAATAGCTTCAACAAGAGCTCTTTCCGTCAATTTAGATGGAAGATCTGCTGCCGCTCTTCTCAGAAACAGCGTACTGGTAAGATCCGCCGCTGTTTGATCTTTCATTTGTGCACATGCCGCAGCATCAGCAAGCAATAGTCTACATTCGTGCCATATTGAATCGACATCGATTGCAATATTTCTATCGTTGTTTCGAAATTGTTCTCTTAGTAAAGAAATCACATTTTGCAACTCATCGATGAGCCACATTCGATAACCGGAAGCATTGAGAATACTGTTAAGCTCACTGACAAAGCTATCACCGCCCTTTTTAAAGTCATCAAATAAGGCATTGATCAATCGAGATGCCCAATGTGAATAGGCATGTTCGGGTATTTGTGTGTTTGCAATTAACAAACTCTCAAACTCTTTTTGACTTGATAGCAGAGACGTGCTCAGATTGTTACAATTTATATAGATCGGCTCTTTGTTTAGCACATCTCTTTTTCCGTGCACACATCCGCAGGATTGGCGTTTAATAAACTTCGGCAAAACTTCCGTAAGCATTTCGACTGATTCACCCTTTATTTGCCTTATTACACACTCGACCGCACGATGCCCCATTTCTTCGAGGGGCTGCCTCACAGTGGAAAGGCTTGGAGAATGAAATCTGGCTGACGGCGTGTCGTCAAACCCTGTTACTTTCACATCATTCGGTACGGATATGCCTTGCCGTTTTAACAATGACATTGCACCGATAGCCATCGTGTCGTTGGCAACTACCAAAGCGTCAAATGAATGGCATTGGGCAAGCAGTTCCTCTACCGCTTTTGCGCCGGAACTTATTGTGAACTCGCCTGTCTTCTCCAGTTCCCTATCAAAGAAGACGCCGTTTTTATCAAGAGCCTCGATAAATGCTTCTCTTCTAATCTGTGCTTCTTCGTTGTTGAGAGGCCCCCCAATATATGCAATTTTCTTACAATCGTGATTCTCAATAAGATGCTCCGTTGCTTGAGCTATAGCACGATTGTTAATTATTATACTCGGTATATTCGGAAGCTCTAACCCAATATTACATACAGGTATAGGCGCTAACTTTCGACAAAATTCTACTATTCTATTTTTTCCGGCATACATAGATAGATTGGCACCGAGAACAACCATACCCGAAACAGCTTCGCTAGAAATGTCATTAAATATATCGTTCTGAATTTTTTCATATTTATTGGGAGAATCCAATGATCTGCCGACTAAGCAAATGAAATCAACATCAAATTCTCTTGTCGCAAACTCAACTGCGTCTCGCAAGACAGTTTGATAGTCTCCCAGAAAATGGTCAGTTAATAATGCAATGGTAAGTCTTTTTGAATACATGTTTTAGTAATTATAGTTCATGTAAGGCTGAGTACAAGAAACCTAAAGGCTGAGTACAAGAAACCTAAAGGCTGAGTACAAGAAACCTGAATTTTCCTAAAAGCTTAATCAGAGGCATCCGGCCCGGCATCAAGAACGTTTCCTTCGCAGTAACAATCCAACATACTGCAAGTCCCTCTGACTGCATCTTTTTCTGTAATGCAATAGTTATTGCATTTTGAGTTATCACAAAAACTCAAACATGCACACATATCATCAGTAGTGCAGTAAGCTTCAAATTTCCAGTAAGAGTTTTTTAAGCCGCTCCATTGATTTGCAGAACAGATTCCATAGCATAATGAAGCAGTGCATTCTGATGTAGTGCTTGTATCATTAGACTCTTTACATGAAACAGCAGTCAATATTAGAACAAAAACCGTTAAGCCGATTTGCATTTTAGCAACACCTCTATGAATCAAAATTACTGTTGCGGTTTGTTAACATCTCTATGATTTATAACAGCATCTATTTTTTTCCATAAAAAATATTGATGAAGACGAACAGCAGAAGCAACAGATCTATGACGCCCTCCTGTACAACCGATGCCGACAATTACCTGGCGCTTTCCTTTATCTTTAAAAGCACTCAATGTTATCTCCAATAATTTAGAAACATGTTCAAAAAAACTATCTGCTTTCTCAAAAGACATTACATAGTCATAAACATCCGAATCCATACCGGTTTTTTGCTTCATTTCCGCAATGTAGTATGGATTAGGTAAGAAACGAACATCAAAGGTGAAATCCACATCTTTTGGAAGACCGTATTTAAAACCGAAAGAGACAATTTTTACAGCAGCATATTCCGACTTATCTGCACCGAACAGATCGAGAGAAAGAACTTTTCTAAACTCCATTGCAGATAAATTACCTGTATCTACTATTCTAGTTGCAATATTTCGCACAGGTGTAAGACGCTTGCGTTCTTCTTCTATTGCTTCTTCCATCGAAAGCCCTGAAGCTTGAAGCGGATGCTCTCTTCTTACTTCCTTAAATCGTCTTATCAATGTGTCAGTATCACAGTCTAAAAACACTATCTCGCAAGAAATTCCGCTGTCAGTAACAACCTTTACTGTTTCCTCAAAATCAGCAAACGCATCACCTGAGCGCACATCGCTTACAATCGCCGTTCCGCTTGGTGCAAAACGATTTACAGTACAAAGATGAACAAAGGTTGGGATTATAGCCGGCGGCAGATTGTCAGCACAGTAATATCCCATATCCTCCAAAAACCTTACAGCAGTTGATTTTCCTGCGCCGGACAGACCGGTAATAATAATAAGAGGAGACTTCCCGGGAAAGACAGAGCTATAGTTTGAATTGGGCATTGCAAATCCTTTTGCAGTTCGTTTCGTTCCATACGTAATATATCTCAAATTTCACAAAAGGTAATACTATCCCTTAAAACATTTAGTTTCCCTCTCAGAACGCATCAATTTGCCTGATTTTATTTGTTTTGAAAGGTTGGGGGTGTAGGTTGATGAGCGAGTATGTATGATTTTACGATATTACACAGTGAGGAGACCGATTCCCTCGATAGGAAGGCGACTTCTAAGACGAATGAGTGTCGCCGTCCTAGTTTCCTTGTCTGCCTCTGACACAGTTTCTTCCTTGTGACTTGGCGAGATAAAGCTGTTCATCTGCAGCTTTAATAAACTCCTGCGATGTGAGTTTTTCCTTACCGGCACCCGTAGTCATAACTCCTATGCTTATGGTTACGGGAATTTCTTCGCCCTCAAAGATAAATTTGTGCTCTTCTACCAATCGTCTAAGCTGCTCTGCCAGAACCATAGCTTCTTCATTGTTTGACTCAGGAAGAAGAATTACAAATTCTTCTCCGCCGTAACGCGCAAAAACCTCTTCGTGTCGAGATCTATTTGCCACCAAGAAAGCCAGCTCTCTAAGCACATAGTCGCCGGCTAAGTGTCCGAAAGTGTCATTTGCTTTTTTAAAAAAATCTATATCAAAAATTAAAATTGACAATTCGCGGTGATGTCGCTGAGCTCTAGACAACTCTCTCTCAAGAGCTTCTTCAAAATATCTTCTGTTATATATTTCTGTCAGTCCGTCCTTTATGGTCATCGTATAGATTTCTTCGTGATAGGCGGACTCAACATCAGTTCCTACTAAATATTTAAATATTGAATCGCCTATTTTAACCTGATCTCCATTTTTAAGATGCTGCGACATTGTAGGCATATTATTTACATAGGTTCCGTTGGTACTCTTGAGGTCAGAAATCATTCTTCGTCCGGATTCTAATGTCAGCCTCGCATGCTTTCTTGAAACAGAATCGGAATTGACGACTATTTGATTGGAGGCATCCCTACCCACATTAACAATTCCGGCTTCCAACTTGTATTTACGTCCCATGTCCGGACCTGGGGGATATATAAGTACCAGAGCATCATTGGTCATCTCAGCTTCAGGTTTGAAGCTTATGCCGTCCGTAACCCTTGTTTTTTCATCGTATCCGCCGGAATCATACATGGTTAAAAAGACCGTATCCTTTTTTATATTGTTCTTCTATCACCAAAGCTTTACTAGAACATAATTTAAGACTAATGAACAAATATATCAATATACGAGCGTAAAGTTGACAAAACACTTTGAAAGTATGCCATTTTTTTCGCCGCTCAACAACGAATGGGATTTTTTAAAGAACGCGGCGTTATCCTTGGGTTTTGTAGCTTTGGGAGCTGTCAAGGCCGGATGCTTGAGCGTAAGTGCAACCAATGTTTTGGAAAAGTGGATCGAAACCGGAATGAACGCAGATATGAGATTCCTGGAGAGAACCCTGCGCCAAAGAACAAATATTTGTCATACGGGAATATCAGAACAAGCCGAAATTGTAATTGTTGCAGCTTTGCCGTACGGCACCGGAACCAAGCAAACCGGTATTTGGAAGCACATCTCATGCCACGCGCGAGGAGTTGA
Source organism: uncultured Myxococcales bacterium (assembly GCA_964458775.1). Classification (GTDB taxonomy): domain Bacteria; phylum Myxococcota_A; class Polyangia; order JAAYKL01; family JAAYKL01; genus CAYWLQ01. Next base: position 17,896 of record CAYWLQ010000052.1, read on the forward strand.
TTATCACATAACCGTCAAGAACAAACTGAGACAACTCGCCGATTTACTCGTCAATCGCTATCCGAAATGCAAGTATCGAGTGTTTTCTGACAGTGCTCCTGTTGCTGAAAGATATTGGGCTGTTACCTCAGGAATAGGAACCATTGGAAAAAGCGGTGCACTTTTGGTTCAAGACTTCGGTCCCAAGGTTTTATTGGGAGAAATTGTATGCAAAGGCTTACCTCTCAGCGTCACAGATCAAAAAATACCGTCTTTGTTTGAAGAATGCGGTTCTTGTCAAGCATGCGTTAAAGCGTGTCCGACCGGCGCGCTTTTGACAAACGGAACCGTAAACAGTGAGCGATGTCTTTCTTATTGGACAATCGAACGCAAAGACAGACCTGTTCCAATCGATATTGAGGAAAAAATCGACAGAATTTTCGGTTGCGATATATGTACACAGATATGTCCCAAGGCTGAAACCGACGTTTGTGTGCTTGATGTTTCTTATAATGCAAATTTACTGTCCTCAATAACTCTAGAAAAACTAATTCAATTGGATGATGATGAAATCAATCGCCTAGTAGCAGATACCCCCATGGAACGCACCGGTCCGAAGAATCTCAGAAAAAACGCTCAAATAGTGCTCAAAAATATGAAAGGCAATAAATGATTAAATCAAACGTATCAGTAAGCCGTCGCAACATGCCTGCCTCAATTTCTCCTCAAACAATCCGCAGAAGATTGGAGCGAATACTTAGATATTTAGAACTCCCAAAAGCCAAGATCTCGTGCGTGTTATGCGATGACGCCTTTATCAAGGACCTCAACAAAATCTATAGGAACAAAAACAAACCGACAGATGTGCTCTCCTTTGCCATGAACGAAGGCGAAGTGCTAATAGGAGATGAGAACGTTTTAGGAGACATCGTCATATCCGTTGAAACCGCTATCAAGCAAGGAGAAAAACTTGGGCACACCCCTCTAGAAGAAGTAACCTCCCTGGCAATTCACGGCATTTTGCACCTGCTAGGCTATGACCACACCACAAAAACAGACGAACGTATAATGTGGGAAAAGGCGAAAGAAATAGAAGAGCTTTTTTAGTCATCGGATGTTTTGACAATCTTTTTCGCATGTCAAAAGACAAGATTCTAATAATAGGTGTTGGGAAAAGACGGCTGTAGGGAAAAGAAATCCTAATTTGTTATCGGTGTTCGATTACAATCGCATGAATTGTTCCACAAAAAGCACTCGCCTCCGTCTGAGAGAATCATTCCGTATTTCTTTAGCGCACGTGCCGCTACCTGCGCTCCGGCTTTGAGACCGCTCTCATCAAAGGATGCCTTCAGCCGCATTCTGGCACCGTAGGGCGGTGCCGTTGCAGGGCCTGAAGTAGCACCGGTGGAGTGAGTGGCAGGCCGCACGTAAACTCGCTCTCGCATAAGGGCGTTAGGTAAGATAAAACGAATCGCGTGGTTGATTTCTCCTTTATCGTGTGTTGACTGATAGTCATTGTTTACTCTCCTGTATTTTCAAAAACATAGTATGGTCTTTTTTGAATACAAGGTGTTCCGACTATAACATAAAGAATATTTCGGATTGCTTGAAATGAGATGCGATAGCCGAAAGAATCAAATGATACAACTGTCAATAGTTTTTTGAGTTTCCTGCTGAATTTATATTAAAAATTGAGCAATCGTTGTTTTTATGCCGCAAAAAAACATTTCGAATCGGTTTCTTCATAATGCTTAAGATCTGAAATCAAAAGAAATAGCGCGGGTTATGTTTTTATTTTTAATATGAAGAAAAAAAATGATATTTAGGCATATAGGGAACAGAAAGCCGGACCAATCGATCCGACCATGCTTGTTAGAGAGGATGACAGGAAAATAAAAGATGGGAACGACAACAATGGATTTGCCGGCAACTTTAGAATCAGAACCGGATCCGGATCCGGAACCTCCATCATCATGTAGCGCTTACCAATCAAATGCGGTCTCTTTACTTTATGCCGTTGAAGAAAACAATTTTGTTGCTCACCATGCCTCAGAAACTGACATCAGTCGCTCGGTGTACTTTTGTCCTAAGGAGGCTCCAACAGCGTTTCGAAAACGATTTTTTCCAAGGGCTAAGTTGTCAGATTGGGAAAACTGGCACTGGCAGATGCGCCATCGTATTCACACCTTTGAGCAACTTGCTAGATTTATAGAGTTGTCCAACGATGAATGTTCTGCTTTTGACAGATATGGACGTACACTTCCGCTTTCAATGACACCATATTATCTAAGTCTTATCGATCCCGATGCAGAAAACGATCCGATTCGACGATGTATTGTACCGAACGTTCTAGAATTGAACCGAAGCGAAGAGGAAAATGACGATCCTCTTGGAGAGGAAGAGGTAACCCCTGTACCCGGTCTAGTGCATAGATATCCGGACCGAGTATTGTTTTTGGCAACTAACCTCTGCTCGACCTACTGCCGGTATTGTACGCGGTCTCGGCTTGTCGGAAAAACCGTACGAGCCGATACTCGGAAACATCGATGGATGAGTGCTATTGACTATATCCAAAAGCATTCGGAAATTAGAGATGTTCTTATCTCAGGCGGTGATCCTCTCACTCTTAGTGACGACGAGCTTGATTGGATATTGAGCAAGCTTCGATCGATAGCCCATGTAGAGATAATTCGTATCGGTACGAAAGTGCCGGCAGTAATGCCGCAACGTATCACAGACAATCTTGTCACTGTGCTAAAGCGCTATCATCCGCTTTTTATGAGTTTGCATTTTACACACCCCGTGGAGCTGACACCGGAGGCCGGCAGGGCTTGTGAAAAACTTGCTGATGCCGGAATTCCGCTCGGCAGCCAAACAGTCTTGCTCAAAGGTATCAATGATGATGTAAAAACTATGAAGCAACTTTTCCAAGGACTCTTGCAAAAGAGAGTTCGCCCTTATTATCTTTACCAGTGTGATCGAATTCCAGGCTCGCATCATTTCACATCATCAGTCGCCAAAGGTCTTGAAATCATTCGCGGCCTTCGCGGGCATACCAGCGGATACGCTATTCCTCAATACGTTATTGATGCACCTAACGGAGGCGGCAAAATTCCTATGCTTCCCCAAGACTTCATTGGATGTGAAAACGGAAACATTGTATTGCGTAACTATACGGACCGTATTTTTCTCTACCCTGATGTCTCGCTATCCCCAAATTTTGCAACGGACGCTGAAACGGATAGTCAATATACTTCTCCTATGGGAAAATTATGAAGATCGGTCTTACTTACGATTTGCGAGAAGAATATCTTGCACTCGGATATTCCGATGAAGAGACTGCTGAGTTTGATAAACCGGAAACCGTCAACGGTCTTACCGCAGCCATTGAATCCCTTGGACATTCCGTTGAAAAGATAGGAAATCATATCGCCCTAATCGCCAAATTAACCGAAGGAAAGCGATGGGATCTTGTCTTTAACATTGCAGAAGGCTTACGAGGTTTGGGACGAGAGTCTCTGGTACCGTGTCTGCTTGATGCCTTTAATATTCAGTATGTGTTTTCAGATCCTATGGTGCTTACTCTTTGCTTGCACAAAAGCATGTGCAAACGTGTTATTCGTGACCTTGGAGTTCCCACTGCAAAGTTTCGGCTTATTACACGATTAACTGATATTGACGGCATCGACCTTATCTTCCCGTTGTTTGCGAAACCGGTAGCAGAAGGAACAGGCAAGGGAATATCCGCTTTGTCAAAAATTGAGGATCATGAGACTTTAAGAAGAGTCTGCCGTGATCTGCTTGTCAAATTTGCCCAACCGGTTATTGTCGAAGAGTTTCTTCCGGGACGAGAGTTCACGGTCGGTATTGTCGGCACCGGTGACGCTGCAAGAGTTATTGCAGCTATGGAGGTGCGATTTCGAAAGGACGATGCTGTTTATTCCTATGAGAACAAAGAAAACTACAAAGAACGCGTTGATTACTGTATTTTAAAGGACTTTGCCTTACAAAAGTCTGTATATAGTGTTGCACTAAACTCTTGGCGCGGTCTCGGCTGCCGTGACGGCGGCCGTGTGGATATAAGACTCGACAGTAATGACGTGCCGAATTTCATTGAGGTCAATCCGCTGGCCGGTTTAAATCCTATTGACTCAGACCTTCCTATTATGTGCCGTCTTGTCGGAATTTCTTACGAACAACTCATTGCTGACATAGTTCACTCGGCTGCAGATAGGATAGATTGTGCGAATAGTAATCCTTTATAACTCCGTAAAAGCAGATGCAAACTTGGACGACCTTGACACAATAGTTCAGGTTAATGCTATTGCAGGTGCTTTGAAAAGTTTCGGGGATGATGTGGTAACCGTTTCGTGTGACCTCAACCTTGCTGCGATAAAGGCTGCACTCTTGTCTATTGCCCCGTCCCTTGTTGTAAACCTGGTTGAATCTCTTGATGAATCAGGAAGGCTTATTCATCTTGTACCCGCTCTTGTCGAGCGTCTCGGATTGCCTATGACCGGTTGTTCATCAGAGGCTATTCTTACAACCTCCAATAAACTGCTCGCCAAAGAAACAATGCGTGCCGCAGGGCTGAAGGTTCCTAATTGGTTTGTTTACCCAACACGTTCATGTGACATTTCAATACCATCCGAAGGAAGGATGATTGTTAAGTCGGTTTGGGAACATGCATCCGTCGGTATCGATCAGTCATCACTGGTTATCCCCTCTTCGGCTGAGGTACTTACAAGCGAAATCCTAAATCGACGAGCCCTTTTCGGCGGGGATTGGTTTGCCGAGCGGTTCATCGACGGCCGCGAATTCAACTTATCCGTCGTTGAAACAGCGGAGGGGCCCTGCGTATTGCCGCCTGCGGAAATTCGCTTTATCGATTTTCCGAAAGATATGCCGAAGATTATCGACTTCCGAGCCAAGTGGGAGACCGATTCTTTCGAGTATGCGCACACCGTGCGATGCTTTGACTTTCCCCCCGAAGATGCGGAGTTAATAGAAACGATGAAAAACCTTGCTCTTCGTGCGTTCAAGGTATTTGGGCTTAGAGGATATGCCCGTGCGGATTTTCGCGTTGACGACTACGGTGAGCCTTTCATTCTTGAGATCAATGCTAACCCTTGTCTTTCCCCTGACGCGGGATTTGCGGCAGCAGCAGAAAGGGCGGGTATTTCATACAGCGAATTAATAAGGTGCATTACTCAAGAGGCATTGTTGCGCTTCTCAAAACCGCCCTGCGGTTCAATCGAAACAGTCTTGGTTAACAACCATAAATACAATGGAAACACCGACAAGATGGTAGAAACCAACAACTCTAAGTCGTTACGGGAAACTGTTTTTGCTGATGACCGTTTGCATATCGAAGAAATGGTCCGCGCTACCGGATTTTTTTCGGAAGGTGAGGTGGAAATTGCTCTTGAACTTTTTGATGCATTTTTTACGCAAGGTACAAAGAGCGGTTATCATTTTCTGATCTCTGAAGAAAAAGGTAAGCCGACGGGTTTTTCGACCTTCGGCCCTATTCCCGGCACGCAGTCGAGCTTTGATCTTTATTGGGTTGTAGTCCATCCGTCGTACCAGCGAAAAGGTATCGGAGCATTATTGCTTCAAGAAACTGAGAAATATATTTGCAAACTTGGAGGTACTCGTGTCTACGCAGAAACCTCAGGAAGACCTCAGTACAACCCTACACGTACTTTCTATGAATCCAACGGTTATGGATTGGAGGCAAGGATGAAGGACTATTATAGTTTTGCAGATGATCTGATGATCTACCTGAAGATTCTATCTTTTCCAGTTGCAGCTGCTAAGGATAATTAACCATATAATTTAGTTATCTACCTAGATATTCCATCAACCAATCCATTGCAGGACGGTGGGTTCCGTTACTCTGAATGAGTCCTGTACCGGTTCTCCAAGTAGAGCCGACTACATATCCCCATAGCGTAATTCCTACAACTGACGGATGTTCATAAAATAGCGTAAATTGCTCTTTCATAACTCTAAGCTGAGCTTGATCGTCGGTTTGCTCAATGTCATATTCGGAAATATATACCGGAACTCCAAGATCGGCTATTCTGTCCAAATTAGTTTTTAGTTCGTTAAAATCCTGGATGGGATATTCGTTGTGACCGCCGAGACTATGAGCCTGACAACCTACTGCGTCAACGTAACCGGATGCAATAGCAGGCGTTGCTAAGGCAATAAACTCATTGGTATTCCATCTGAGCACATTATAATCGTTAAGTATTAACACTGAATTGGGGCAATATTGATGAGCAAGCTCAAATGATCTAACAATCCAATTGTTTCCAAAAGCATTGGCAGCATATCTTGCGGGTGCATGTCCTTCGACTGCTTCGTTAACAACATCGATCAATTCTGTTTTGGGAAAACGACTGCAAAACGCAGAAATCCATTCTTCAATTTCTGCGGCTTGTTCAGAGGCACCTATATTGTTGATCCACGAAGGATACTGACTTCCCCATACAAAGGTATGTTGTTTAAACGGAATATTGTTCTCTTGAGCAAAATCATATATTCGCTGAACATTATTCCAATTCATATTATCTCTAGAACTCTCTATCGAATCCCATTTGCCTTCGTTTTCGGGAGTAATCTGATCCCAGTAACGCAAAAAGTCAGAGCGTATTTGACCGCTTGTGGTAATGTTTCCCACAAATTTTACTTTAACATCAGTGTCGGTATCCGTGTCAGTATCAGTATCGGTATCTGTATCTGAGTCAGCATCAGCATCTGAGTCAGCATCTGAGTCAGCATCTGCATCAGCATCTGAGTCAGCATCAGCGTCCGATGTTGATCCCAAATCACAGCATTTTTGGTCGGGGTTGTCGCATATACCGTCCATTACCGTTCCGCCAATAGAGCGACAATGGTCACTGCATTCGTATTTGCACGATTGGATGTCGGTATCAGAATCAGTATCGGTATCAGCGTCAGCATCAGCGTCTGTATCAGCATCAGCATCAGAATCGGCATCAGAATCGGCATCAGTATCGGTATCAGCATCAGCGTCGGTATCAGAATCGGCATCAGAATCGGCATCAGCATCGGTGTCAGTATCAGCGTCGGCATCAGTATCGGTGTCAGTATCAGCATCAGAATTGCCTAAGGTGTCTTGGTCCGTAGAGTCTGTAACACAAAACCCGTTTTCACAGCTTAAACCTTGGCCGCATAAGCCCTGTTCGTTGCAGGTACAACCTTGGATGGTGTTATCGTTGCATGTGTATCTCAAGTCATCATTACATGCTGCAAAGAAGCAAATTATCGAAATTACTGTAATGTTGCGAAACAATTTTATCTCTAACCCAATCATTTATCGACTCCTTTTGTCTTAAACCTGCTATTTAGTGTTTGAGATAAGAAAAACGAGGTCATCCTCAAAAAAACGTTTTTGATGATGAGAAGACTATGAATAAACCTATTTCAGATTTGCCTTACAAACACTCAGTCTTTTTTTTGCTTCGTCAGAAGCAGGATCATTGGGAGCCAACTCTAAAAAACGTTCAAAGTGGGTAACCGCCTCGGCAAATTTTTGTTTTCGAGCCGATAGGTTTGCCAAAAAGAAATGCGCTGATGCAAAGGTGTCATCTGTCTTTAAAATAGCTTTATATATAGTCATAGCGCATTCATCATTTGTTTGAGAAACAAGTTTGGCGGCCTCTATTGCAATTGCAAGGGCGGTTTCGGAATCATTGATAATTGACAGGAACGTTTCGCAGGCCGGTTTTTCTCGCTTCATTTCTAACAAAAGCTCTCCTTTTGCAAAAAGTAATTCGGACATATCGGGTGCAAGTTCCAAGGCTTTGTTATAGTAGTTAAGTGCGGCATCCGGCTTTTTTGATTTACGTTCCAGATCTCCCAATCCGAAAAGCGGAGAGGGATCATTCGGATCTAGTTCCATTGCTTTATTGTAGTGCTTTTTTGCCAATTCAAAATTGCCCACAGCTTCTTGAACCAATCCGTAATTAAAATTTGCATCAGATGCATCCGGATTTGCTTTGAGACAAATTGACAACTGAGCTTCCGCGTTTTTCAGGTCGCCCTTATCCAGAAGAGCTAACCCAAGATTAATCCGTGCATCGGCAAGTTCAGGATCTATCGAAAGAGCTTTTTCGTAAGATGCGATAGCTGCGTCCGATTCTCCGAAATGCTTTTGGGTTAAACCCAAATAGTAGTAGACACGAGCGTCGTTGGAAGATTTTTCTGACAAGTTTAAAAACAACGAACGTGCACTTTCATAATCGCCTTTGGCAATAAAAGCTTCGCCGTCTTCTACGGTTCCTTCAATCGATGTGTTTTTTGGCGTATTAGATTCTTTGGGTGAGCCTCCGCATGCGAATAAAAATATTAAACTGAAACTTATTGTCCAATGTTGGCTGATCATGAAACACTCCTTATTCGGTTGCTTTAGAAATATTGCCTGCCAAAATTCGAAATATAAAGTTTAGAGAAGGTATTTTGGCAGTTATCATGTTCTTTTTTCCGATAGGAAAGTTATCATGAGGAGCAATTTGATAAAAGCGTACAAATAAAGAGATTTGGTTTGTAAAAAAATGGATCTTTTTGACTGCTTCATTCGTAATGAAAAGCAGTGAAGAAATACATTCTAAGGAGAATAATTATGAGAACTATATTTCTAATAACATGTGCAGCAATAACTATCGCAATATGTTCATGCGGTTCTAGAAATCAAAAACACGATTCTATGAGGACTATCATGGGAAATACTGTGGAAGTTTCTTTTAGGTCAGGTCGTTCACAGTTGCCTGTATATTTTCACGAAAACGAAACCTATCTTTTGGGGGAAGAGGGTGTTAACTATCAGATATGTCTTAAAAACAGAGCTCCGGCTCGCGTTGAAGCGGTTGTGTCGGTTGACGGACGAGATGTTGTGAGCGGAAGAAACGCAGACTACCGAACTGATCGCGGATATGTAATGGAGTCAGGAGAAGAAATATGTATCCAGGGATTTCAGGAAAGCACCTCGTCAGCAGCGTCTTTTGTTTTTACAGAGGCCGAAGAATCGTATGCATCAAAAATGGGAGACGGTTCTAATGTTGGGGTTATAGGAGTTGCTGTTTTTGAGGAATTTGGAGAGGTAATGCCTATGCAAAGACCTCATATAATTGCAGGAGGGTCTTACGATCAGTCAGCGGAGTCTCCTGCTGAAGAAGCTTACGGAGGTTCCGGTAGAAGCTCAAAAAGCCTCGGATCCGGATATGGAGATTCTGTATCATCTCCGGTGGAAATTGTTCCGTTCACAAGGCGTAACGCAGAGCAGCCGGCAGAATTGGTTGTTGTATATTACGACAGTAAAAAGGGTTTAGAGGCTAGGGGAATTAAAATTTCCAAAAAGGACAGAGAAACAAGAAATACTCAACCCAATCCATTTCCCGGAGCCGGCAACAACGGCTTTGCCCCGCCTCCGCCTAATTGAAGGGAAAGTTTGTTTGTCATGATGTTGTTCTAGTCTCTAATAATTGGTCTTTGTGACCGCACCTTGTCCAAATATCATTCTAAAATTCCTGAAATATTCTTGGATTTAAATCTGCATTTGCCTTTTCATCAAATGGATAGCGTTATCAGAAGCGCAAGAAGCACATATTCTTAATAAAATCAAAAAAATCCAATTGACAATTCATTGGGGGGGGGGGGGATAATATAGATTATCTTGCAATCCGGATCGCTGGTACATTTGTTTATTAATAAATTGTTGTTTGTTGAAAGGATAGGGGTAAATTATGCCTATTGTTAAGAAATTGCCTTTTGTGTTAATAGCGGTAAGTTTTACGCAGATGTTTTCATTTGAAGCACGATCAGATAAGTTTACCGATGAATCGCTCAATCAAATGCTGAGACAATCTGCGGCTGTTGTCGTGGGAACAGTTTTTGAGATCGACGAGAATTTATTTGATGAGGAAATCGGTCCTCAAACAAAGTATACTATTATGGTTGAGGAGGTTTTGTACGGTAATGTGGAGACTGACTTTCTCGAAGTAATAATGCTTGGCGGTTTGATGCCCGGAGGAGAATTGCGGAGAAGTTTCAGTGCAGTAACCGATCTTCCGATAGGAGAAACATTTATTTTGTTTTTCAGAGACGGAGATTATGTGTATTCCCCTTTTTCGAAATCGAGAAACTCAATTCTAAGAATTGATGAATCCGGAAAAAAACCTATTGTTACTGATGTTCTAGGTCATCTTGTGGGGATAAGCAGAACACTTGGAGATATCTACACTTCAAATAAAGCAGCAAAGACTGTGGGCGAAATTGCCGCCTCCCAATTGGAAACCGGCCAATCGAATTCTTCGCTAGTTGTTGATGACAGCTATTTAGACAACGCGAATAGCGCTGAGGAAATCTGTGCCTTTATCAAAGAAAAAGCGGCTAAGGAGGAGTTCAAATCAGATAAAAAGATAAAAGCAAAACTAAAACCCAAAGCATTCTTTAACGCACCAGTGGTCGAAAGGGAGGAGTAGAAGATGTCAATTTATACAAGAAAGAAACTGGAGTGTTTCGTTGGCTGTGTTTTAGTTGTTTGCATAACGGCACCGGTTGAGGTTTTGGGATGGAAAAAACTGTATGACCCAAACGGTGACCATATCAGATTGACTCATGAAGAGACTGTAAGAATTGCAAATTGTTCGATGTACACAACTCATGTAGATGCTGTTCAAGATGCTGTATGGACATGGAATGATCCTACGGGAATACTCAACTTGTTGATACCTGAAGAGAGTTCGCTGCCTTGTTCTAATGTTTCATGGAATCGAACGGATGATCAATCTTGGATAATTGGATTTCCGGGCGGTGATCCCAGACTTGAAGGACATGCCGGAATTATCCGGTGTGACACATACGTGTCAACGGGGAAAATAAAGACTTTTGATATTGGATTTAATAGAGATGCAGTAACAACGGTTCCTGACGAGCGTACATCCTATCTTTCAGCGAGGGAAATTCTTATACACGAATTTGGGCATGCTATGGGTATTGACGATCATAACGATCCATGGAGTGTAATGTGTCCGGCCGGCACATGCGGCAAGACAGGTAAGATGTCTCATCAGGGAACTACTCATAATTTGGCGAATTACGAGACTATTTTTCCCGACGACCTCGCATATTTAGTTGCCGTTCACTCAGACTCAAGTTCCGGAACAATTGATCCGTTCACTTCGGCATGGAGAATAAACGATACTACCAAGAAGCCTGAAAGAATTTATTCCGACAAAGCAGAAGAAAATCCATTACAAGTATGCAGAGGCCAGTCTATCAACGTAACCTTTACCCTCGGCAACAAAGGCAAGCAGCGAACGCCTCAGATAGATTACGGTATATTCTTTTCTTCGGATAAAATAATTGCAGCCACGGATTTTCAAGGAAGATGGGGATGGATTGACAATTACGGGAACGAACAAAATACAATAGATCGTCCTGTTACTGTGCCGAATAATCTGATTCCCGGTCAATCATATTATGTGGGTGTTATTATAGACTACAATAATGCTTATTCTGAGGATATTCATTACAACAATTCATCGTATTTAGGTTTGAAAGTCACAGTAAAGACAACGGGATGCTGAAGATAAGGTGTTTATGGTTTGCAGACTTTAAGGAGAAAGGACAATAATTATGAGAAAAGCAATAATGTACAAATTAGCATTTTGTGCAGTTTTTTTGTTTGCGTGTAAAAACGAAGGTGAATCTGATTCAGAACAAAAGAAATATGATATTCCTCCCAGAGGTGAGATTAGTTTCACAGAAACAGGAGGACTTGACTTGCAATTGGATACGCCTCCTAATGTGGTGTTTTATATAGAAATACACGAGAGAGAGGAATTACCCCATTTGGCAGAATTATACTTAGAAGCACATTGGTCTATAAAGAAAGGAGAAGATTGGTCTCATAAATCTTTTTCTTTTGTCGTAAGGGATGCACTTTCTACATCTGAAAATGCTCTCTCTGTTGACAAAGACTATATTGTGAATGAAGAAGATTACGACGGTTTTGGATTGTCTGTAGATAAAAGCGACTTTTCTGATCCATATTCATCCGAAGAAGGAACAATTCATATAACATTTAAAGAAGGTATTGCCGAAGGAACATTCAGCGGTAATGTACGTAGAAATAGCGATGATCCTCTTATACCTATCAGCGGTTCATATAAGACCGACCAAATTGATTTCCGCTGCAACACGCTGGAGAATACACAGATAATAGATACCGATACAAATCGAGGAATTACCGACGGTGAAACTTACTCCGGAACCTACACTGATATAGACGGAATCAGAACATATCCGGCTCGTCCGGATCATCCGTTTTGTAAACAGTTTTTATAGTATAAGCAGAGCATTGGTAAGCCGTTGCAACTTTTACACTGAATAAACAATTTAACCCCATACCGGGTGAGAGGCTCATCTCTATTTTACTTTAAAAAAAAATCGGCTTTGCTCCGCCTCCGCCTAATTGAAAAGGTAAGTTCGTTTGTCATGATGTTGTATAGAAATGCTCATAAAGAGAAGTACCCGTAAAAAGTGATCGGCCGGTTTCGATTGTCAGATGATGTTAGAGACTCCTAGACAATTGGGATGATGCGGCAAGAGGATGGACATGCGTCATGGTCGAGGAAGTTGCCGTCGTCGCAATCTTCAAAACCTTCTTGGACGATATTGTCACCGCAGTATTCTCCCAGAATGCATCCGGGGGCGCACTCGCCGTAACCGCCGTCGTTTATTCCGTCATCGCACTGCTCACCGATGCCAACCACGCCGTCGCCGCAATCGGCGCGGCATTCGGAACGTGCGGTGTTAAATCCGCTCAGGGTCAGCTGATAGGTGGAGGACTCTTTCTGTCTCTCTGCCTGGAACACCACAATTTGATAGACTTTGCCGTTCTCAATTCCGTAAAGGTCAGCGTCGGTTTGGTT
>CAYWLQ010000053.1:0-13326 GCA_964458775.1 uncultured Myxococcales bacterium
TATCAGTGTCAGTGTCAGTGTCTGTATCAGTATCGGTGTCTGTATCGGTATCGGTATCGGTGTCAGTATCAGTGTCGGTATCGGTATCGTTGTCCGTATCCGCATCGGTATCTGTGTCAACGTCAGTGTCATTATGGGCTGAATCATTTGTATCAACGCCTGCATCTTCCCAGAGATCATCACTGAAAGTAAAACATCCCGAAACAGCTGCAGTAAAAGCAACAATTCCGAAGGTTATATTTTTTTGCATAATTAAAACTCTCCTCTAATTACAAATCCGCCGTCTTGCCCTGTAAAAACAGGCATTGCGGAAATCGATTTCGAGTTCTTTTTAAAATTGGTAAAAGGTGCAAGAATTATAGAAGTAATTACCCCCGCGCCGAAACATCCCAGCAGAACTCTGGAGGATATTCGCATATTACTAATAGATTTTTCTTCTTCCGCTGTGCGGTCTAAAGCAGATTTGCGATCCTGCCACTTTGAATATCCCACACCTTCTACTATTGCGTAGGCACCGCCCAAGGCTAAGGTTATACCCATTGCAGTAAAAAACACCGATTTGGAAATTTTCTTGTTTGAATTATCAGTTTCGATATTCGAAGTATTGACCGTGTACTCTTTTTCTTGCACAACAGGCTGCTCTTCAACCGCTGACGAAGCATTTGAAGCATTTTCAATAGGTTCTATAGAAGCCACTGCAACAGACTCTTCTTTTTTCTCTTCTTTGGATTTCTTTTCTAAGGCTTCTTTCAGAGATGTCTCGACAAAACCCGAAACTCTTTGAACCATAGAATTAAACGTGCAAAAAGGATTTCCGGCAGAAGGGTCAACCCCGTTTATATGCACATTGATGAAAAATTGACCGTCATTGTCGATAATAGACACATAAATTGCAAAATCTGCTCCTGATTTTTGGGCAACCGATTCTAAACACTGATTTTCCGTACAATCTTCAGACGGCGAAGATGTTGACAATTGAAGTGCGGATTCAACCGATTCGCCGATAACAGGTGTAAGCCCCGTTTTCTCTACAGATTGGCGAACAGCTTCAAATACCTTAGCTGCTCGCTCGTCTGACTGAGATGCTGTCCTGTAAATTTTGTAAGATACCGGGAGAACCGCTGCCTTCTCAACTGCCGAAGCAATTGACGCGGTCGATAATACCATAATTGCGATGTATGTTCTAAACATAGACAAAGTGGTATTCGAAACCGTAATGGTAAGTCAAGAATAAGATATATATCAAGACTGTTTGTGTTTCCGTTATTAGAAAGAGCGGACTATAGATACTGCTGCTCCCGGATTCTGGGAAGATCCGGTAAATGATACAACCGGCATGGTATATGGAGTTTTGTCCCGATGCGTCAGTCCCAGTATTAGTCCTCCTGCAATAACCATAGCGGTTCCTATTCCGGCAGTTATAAATCCTGACATCCCGGTATTTCGAGATTCATTATCAACGGCTATGAGGATTGCACCTGTTCCGGCGGTAAGAATTCCGGGCCAAAAAAGCAAATGACCTGCTATTCGCAAAGAGTCTCTTGAGGACACAGTTTCTTTTTCGAGTTTGATTTGTACTAAAGTATTTTGTCCTGCAACAGCTTCAACTGCGGCAACTGCTGTTTGGTAGCCTTCGAGTTCTATATGTAAAGTGAGAGGTCCCGGTTGGATTTCAGTCTTTAGCGGTGTTGTTCCCAGCGTTTGTTGAAACTCAGGTGAGGTTCCTCCCATAGAAACCGAAGCACCGACGGGATCAGTGTTAACTTCAAGTAGAGAGATTTCTTTGCTTTCTGAATTAGCAGAGGCGTTATCGTCGGCTTTTGCGGAATATTCGGTGAACAGAAAAATGGAAAACACCAAAATTGCAATAGTAAGTTGTTTTTTCATGATTTCTTATATCAAATAATCGGAACCTTCGGCGCATCTTTTTCCGAGCTTTTTTCAGCTTCTTTAGAAGGTTTGGGAATTTCTCCTGGACCTGACGGAGGTTTGTGCATGGCATTGGGAATGGTTTGACCGTCCTTTGTTACAATTACTGGGCTGCTGCCTCTAAGCGCCTCCATCATTTTTTTACCGGCTTCTTGTGGATCCGAGGGTTGAGGATCTCCTTTACATTGCAATGAGATAATCTTTGAGTCAGGACAATTGTCTTCTGTAAAACCTGAATCAACACAGGCTTTTATTCTAGCCTTTTCCCTCAATTCGGCAGTTGCTTGCGCTGCACTTTCGTCTCTAACTGTTTGACACGACATAAAACCTGCCGGCCCAACCACACAAGAACGACACCATGCGTTGTCATCAGATGTTTTCTTATTCAACTCCGCAACATTCTCAGTTTTATTGGCTGACTCTGATGAACTAATCGCAGCGGATTTTGCATCAGTTTGTTTTGTATCGTTACAATTAGTTGTATCGTTTTTTTTACCGCACGCAAAAACAGTAATTGCTGTAACCAAACATGCTGTAAGACCGATGATAAATTGAAAACTATTGTTTTTTGCCATTTCATCTCCATAAATAAATTATCTAAACGATATCTAACTGTCACTGTTTGTTTTGTGTTCTTTAAAAAGCGTCAGACTCACAACGGTTCCTTGTTTGTGTTTTGAATCAAAGCTTACCTTACCGCCATGATCTTCTATAATTCGAGATACGGTAGGAAGACCGAGACCGATTCCCGAAGGTTTTGTAGAATAAAAAGGCTCAAATACTTTATTTTGCACTTCACTTGAAACTCCGTGTCCATTGTCCTCTAGCATTATTTTGACAACATCTCTCTTGGAATATTGTTCCATATCAGTCATTATTTTTAACACAATTTTTCCATTGAGAGAATCAACAGCTGCCAAGGCATTGGACATGAGAAGCAAAAGCGCTTTTTTTATCATTCCCGCATCAACCTCGGCGCAGATTTCCTGGGTTTCGGCTTGTAATTCAATTTGTACGGTCTCTACAAAGTCATCAAATGATCCGGTTTCTTTTATTACATCTGAAACAATATCAACCAAATTTACTTTGTCAAAACGAGGAATGCCGGGCCTGGCAAACTCAACTAATCCGGAAATAATGCGGTTCATCCTGACAGCTTCTTCTTCTGCTATATTTAACAGAGTTGCCGCATCACCTGTTACATGAGCATGTTTTTTTATTTGCGACAATGATGAAAATATAGTTGCCAGAGGATTTCGTATTTCATGCGCCATTGTAGCAGCCAATCCGGCGACTGCCGCCGTACATTCCGAATTAATAATCTCTTCTTGTTTGTATAGTAGGTTATGATAGGATTTTTCTAAGTCTTCGAAAAGTCTAGCGTTTTCAACAGCGAGGGCAAGTTGTCGACCTGCAATATGTATTAGTTTGAGGGTTCGATCTTCAAAAGGAGAATCTCCGTGAACAAAAAGAAATCCAAGCGGACGACCGTATGCCCAAAGAGGTATAATAGCAGAATGTCCGCTTAGATCGCCCAGAACACGAGAGATCCATTGAGGGTGTGATTTTAATTGTTGTCCATTGCAAAGAAGAATGCTGTCAGTACCCAAGGCTGCAATATCATCGGAATCAATGTCATCAAACTGAATCGAATCAAGACCTATTTTTTTTGCCAAGGAGTGCTGTAAGTTATCCGATTTACATAGGTAAATTAGAATATCTGTTCCTGTTGAAAGAGCAAGAATCGGAGTAAGGGCATCTTCAGCCAGCATGTCTGCTCTAAGAGTGCTTCCTGTAATGCCGGTAAATCGATACAAATGATCGAGCTGTGTTTCCAAAACGGTTTCATCGTCAACATCATTGTCGGTGAAATCTTTTTCTTGAAGCACAAGGACCTCCTTTTGTGCGCTCTAAAATGATCAACACACTAACACAGTGCGATCTTCCATTAAATGTATAAAAAAAACAGGACTTAATCTAAAAATTGCCAAACAGTTTAGTAATTCTAGTATCCAATGAAACAGCGATTTTGTATAGCGAAGAAATGGATGCCGAACTTTCCGCTCTTTCTATTTGTGATAACAAAGAAACAGAAAGAGATGTACGCCTGGCCATTTGTTTAAGAGTCAAGCCTCGTTCTTTCCTAAGTGTACGGATTGTTGCGCCGATTACTTTGTGAAGCTGCTCTTCCGGATTTCTTGCCAAACCTTTGTTTTTGAGAACGCGATCGATCACATCCCTAAATTCGTCAGGATTAAAGGGCTTTTTAATGTAATCAACCACATCCAGTTTAAGTGAAGCTACCGCTGTCTCCAATGAAGGATAGCCCGTAAAAATGATAATTGCTATATCGCTGTCAATCTTACGGATTTGCTTCAGAAGCTCAATACCGTCCATTTTCGGCATCATTAAATCGAGAATAACCAAATGATATCTGCCGGATTTAACCTCTTCCAGAGCATTCTGGGGCACTGTTACGGTTTTGACAAAAAAACCGTCACGAGTGAGAAAGGTTTCCATATAATCGCAAATCTCTTGGTCATCATCAACAATGAGGATGCCGACTTGAGAAATCGGACTTGCCATGACAGGCCTCCTTTTATTCTGCAAGTTGTTAAATAAATCAATGCTATTGAAACAGCCTCTGTCGGGGCGAGAGGATTTGAACCTCCGACTTCTTGGTCCCGAACCAAGCGCGCTACCAGGCTGCGCTACGCCCCGAATCAGATACTGGGTTTTCCCGTATCCGCCAAAAATGAATTACACCATGACTATAAAATGGTCAACCTGAGTTTTTATTTTTTTTGGAAATAGACATCATTAGTTGAAAAATTCTATCTATTGCCACACGCGACATGGGGTTTAAACCCCGTTTTCGACAGTAATCAAGGTTGACATTGAACAATCTGGTGTTGATGTCCTGCATGTCAATAATTGCAGACTCATGGGGATCGTCTGCTAAAAAATTTTTATAACAAAGCATAATTTCATTTTCGCCGTATCGCAGAGGAAGCCCATGGGTTCTGCACAAAATTGGATGGTGTTTGTATATACGGCATGTACCTTCATCTGTAAGCATAGAGCAAACTCCCTGTTCGGTTATGGGAGGTTGTCCGGCTTGCAACAGAATTCTTTCCTCAGAAATTCCCAAAGACTCTCCGATTACTACAGCCTCTACCAAAACTACTGTCAAACCGGCCCGACAGCATTCTGAGCAAGCCGGTCGGCAAGCAATATGTTCGCTATATCGAGCTTCTATCGATTCTGCTGTCCGTTCAACTCTTTTATAGAGCGATAAGTATCCATGGGGCATCAGTCACCTAAAGAAATAACGGCTTCGTAAGTCGGAGCCTTGAACATCAAATTTGTTTTGTAGCATTATGCTGAACCTCATTCAACTTTTTGTAACCAACGAGATGGGGACAATGAAGATATGAGAATGAAGATATGAAAAAAGAAAACTTAGTCGAAACGATTGAAAAACAGTCAGAAGAGTTTTTGAAACATTTTAATCGGATAATAGGTTATGCAGACTGCGAGCTATCACAATCTCAATATCGTGTTATGCTTGCCATAAAGCAAATGTCAAAAATTACTATTGGAGATTTGAGTGAGATTATTGGGTCATCTCATAGCGGAACTTCCGAAATTGTATCCAGACTTGTAAAACTGAATTTGGTTGAAAAACAGAAGGATAAAAATGATAGCAGATTTGTTTTAGCGAAATTAACTGAAAAGGGACAACTTTTAGTTAACAAACACAAAGAAACAATTCATCAAGCTTATCAAAAACTTCTTAGAGATATGTCTGAGCAAGATCAAAATAATTTTTTAGATTCTCTGCAAACGCTAAACAAGATATTAACAAACCTCAAATATTAGGGGACAATTTTTGACTTCACTTTACAACTACGTTTTCGATTCTTGACCTAGCACCAACTGCCGAGTAGTTTTATATAACTCGTACACGGTACGATTTTCGAAAAGTGACAAAAATGAGCAAAACGCCCTATTTGTATAAAAACCATTTGATTCAAATAATTTCGGTTATCGGACTTGTTATAGGTTGTATTCTGGAGTTCGTCTTTCCGGGCAATATGCTTTTTTTGATTGCGATTGTTTTCTCAGCTTTTTCGCTGTTTATGTTCTTTGCACTAACTCGCGATGTAACTGAGTTATCCAAAACATTGGAAAGTCTAAGCACCGGAGATTGGGATAATTCGAGAAATATGGCATCGAGCCTGGCTCCTATTGTAATTTCAGTACAAAAGAGCATTAAGGAATTAAAAGAAAGATTGGACGAGTCAAAACAAAAGGAATCAACTTTAACTGAAAAGGCTGAAACCTCTATTAAATCTATTCAGTTATTAGAAAAAAGCCTAAGTGATCAATGGGAACTAATTGCTCAGGTTGATGAGGCAATGCAAAAGATGTCTGATTCTTTGAATCATGTAGCATCTCATCTTGAAGTTTTGGGAACTTCGGCAGAGGAAAGCGCTGCGTCAATTTTGGAAATGACCATGACCACTGAAGAGGTTGCGGACAACATGACCGTAATGAGCGCATCCGTTCGCGATACAGTCAGTTCTATTGACCAAATGGCTCATTCTATAAAAGAATCAGCTGACAGTATTGAGACACTCTCTGCTGCGGCTGAGGGAACATCCTCTTCGATGACACAAATAGATAGATCGATTGATCAGGTACAGACAAACGCAAACGAAACGGCAAAAATGGCGGCTGAGGTGGCTGTGGACGCTGAAAAAGGTGCGGAGGCTGTAGCAAAAACCCTTGAAACAATTAATCGTATCAAGGATTCCAGTCAGGAAGCGGTAAACGTTATTTCAAGTCTCAATGAGAAGATCGGTGCAATCGGCCATATTCTCAATGTGATAGATGATGTTTCAGAACAGACCAATTTATTGGCACTTAACGCTGCAATTATTGCAGCACAGGCCGGTGAGCATGGAAAGGGTTTTGCTGTAGTTGCAGATGAGATTAAGGAACTTTCTGAACGCTCCGGTGTTTCCACCAAGGAAATAGCAGACCTAATTAAGTCAGTTCAGGCAGAGTCCTCCAATGCAATCAGTGCGGTTGAACAGGGTAATGCACGTGTGGACGAAGGTGTAAAGGTCTCAGCGGAGGCTGAGCGTTCTCTAATGCAAATTCTCAATATTTCAAAAAAATCCGTTGAAATGATGAACGCAATTGCACGTGCTACAGTAGAACAATCCTTCGGCTCAAAGCAGGTAACCGATGCTATCAGTAGAATTGCAGAACATGTACAGCAAATTGCATCTGCAACTGCAGAACAGGCACGAGGATCTGAGTTGATTATTAGCGGAGCAGAAACAATGCGTTCTATCACTCAACACGTTGAGCGTTCAACTGCCGAACAAACAAAGGGAGGACGTCAGATTACCCAAAGTGTAGAGGCCATATCCAAGAAGGTAAAACAGCTTGATATAGTCTATAAAGAGCAACAGCGCGCTCTGGACGGACTGGCATCGTTGACTCACAAAATTAGACAAGTATCACGCGATCAGGAGCCTCTTCTGTCACAAGTAAGACAAACATGTCTCCGAAAATAGAAAAAACAGATTCGTGAAAATTAATAGGTCAATTAGAATTTTGAATATAACAATGGCAACAACGGGGTGTTGCCCCTGCAACAATTACGAAACTTATGTAGGGGCTGGTTTCAGTGTCTGCTTCGGGTAGTATATTTAGGGGATTTAGTATAGAGTATAGGACCATCCTCTTCTGTAGTTTAGGAGTTAACATTGTTCGGCATAGGTTGGAGTGAATTTATACTTATCGCGCTTGTTCTTCTGGTGTTTGTGGGTCCCAAACACCTTCCCTCCGTATTAAAGAAGTTCGGTCTTGTGGTCGGAGAAATAAAAAGAGCCGGAAGAGAATTACAAACTCAAGTTACAGAGGAAATCAGAGATATAGAGCAAAATGTCGGTGACATTCGTTCGTCGGAAACCATGTTTAAAAATATTATTGATGAGATAAGCGATGACATAAAAGATCCTTATAGTGAGGCTTATCACTCCAAAAAAGAAGATAAGGAAGATAGCGGCCCGTCCCCTACAAAAAAGAGAACCAATCGTGAATGATGAATCAAAGATGACCTTTCTTGAGCACCTTGAGGAGCTTAGGCGACGTTTAATAATTATGATCGTCTCCATTTTGTTAGGCATGGTGATTTGTTGGACTTTCCGAGATTCTATTTTAAGCTTTCTTTTGTCACCGCTTTATGAAGCATGGCGCAGTGTTGACGGATTGGACGAGCCGCATCCCCTCAATTTTACCAGTATGATAGAGCCTTTTGTCGCATATCTAAAACTGTCGGCTATCGGCGGAGTATTTCTCAGCGCACCGGTTATTCTCTATCAATTGTGGAAATTTATATCTCCGGGACTTTACAAAAAAGAGAAACGACTAATTGTTCCTTTTGTCTTGGTATCCACGCTCTTGTTTGTGGGAGGGTCGGTGATGGCCTACACAACAGTGTTTCCGATCGGGTTTAAATTCTTTTTAGAGTTTGCCGCCGGACAGGAAATGACAGAAAAAACTGTTGAATTATTTTTTCATGACTCAATTTCCGGCACTGACGATGTCAGCAAGTCGGTATTAAGCAAAGAAGTTGTTACAATAGAAAACAATGAGCCGGATGCTTCTGTTGATGAAGAGTATTCTGATGCAAAGAAGGATACTGACACAGAAACAAATGATGCATTAGATCGTCATGATCTAAAAACCGAACCCACATCGCATTGGTTTACTGCTTTTCTTAGCAAAATATTTACCGATGACTGCGGCATACTTGAAATAAAACAAACCGAACAAATGCAGGCAGAATTATCAATTCAATGGCATAGAGCGCGATGCGGTTCTCTGCCGATGAACATCCAAATTCGCCGCAATGAGGATATTCTCTATCCCGAATGGAAAAAGGCTTTTTCCGATGCAATAAATGTAGAAATCTATATTGCTGAAGACTTACCTCCAAGTGCAGGAACTTACACATATTCATTGAAAGTACCCAAGAATCCCAATGCACACAGATTGGCACCGATTCTAACAGTAAAAGACTATCTGTCTTTTGCAATTCGCCTGTTGATAGCTTTCGGGCTTGTCTTTGAATTGCCTATATTGATTTCCTTCTTGGCGTTTGCAGGTATTGTCAATTATCGTCAGTTGATACATTTTTTTAGATATTTTATTGTTCTTGCCTTTGTTATTGGGGCCGTTCTGACTCCGCCTGACGTAATTACTCAAATTCTATTAGCTACGCCGCTTATATTTTTGTATGCAGTATCAATTATTGTAGCTTATTTTTTTGGTGAACAAGAGAGTTGACCGTTAAGATTTGAACATATCAACATACTGATCAACCGCCGGAAATAATATTAAAGAAGCCGTTTACACCGAAGTATCCGATGGGAAAGGATATTGTTGTTCTCGCCCCTCCGTCCGGAAAATCATTATCAAGTCTGATGTTGGTGATCATTCTCATGCCGAAATCTACACCTATGTGTTTATTAAGAGGAACAAGAATACCTACCATGAAATTTATTGTGAAATAGTCGCGGATAACAGCGTTGGGATTGTCAGGAATTTGCCATGACGGACCTACCATCCCGCCGAGATAAAGAGCAACCACATTAAAGTCGAAAAAGTATCTTGCTCCGACATCAAAACCGAGAGAAACATCATTTCCTCCGCGAAGAGTTCCGAATGGAACATTGAGATGAAAATTGAATAAAAGCTCAAGCTTGTCTATTACAAAATATCCCAGATAGGGAGAAAAGGTAAAAGACCCGCCTCCTGCGGATTTATCGGGAACATCTCCTTTTAGAATAACCACCTCAGGATTAATGGCGATTTGGCCTCCCAATTCCATAGTATGCCTGGTTAACAGAAGCGGTCTGTCAATTTTCAATCCTCCGCCCTCTCTAGCGTTGTTATTGTCCTTTTGGTCATTGTCAGTCGACGTACTTGATTCTGAAGAATCCACTGAATAGTCTTGAGCCCAAGAGACCGAACTCAAAGAAAAAACAAGAACGGTTGCGACAACCATTGTCACTCTTTTTTTTGTGTTCATGAAAACATCCTTTCTTTTTTGAGTTTCTCGTTTGTAACCAAGGTCTAACATTCAACCTTACAATACAACATTTCAGTAATCCGTAAAAGTTATCAACTAAATAAGAAGCAACTTTAAAGCAACTTGCCTACAAATCAACAGCCGCAAACGAGCATATCGGACACTTGGATGGTATATGTTTTTTTGCAGGGCAATACTTTCTGCCAAAGTAGATCATTTGCAAATGCACCTTACCCCAGAGTTCTTTGGGAATAAGATATTTTAGATCATTTTCGGTTTGACTGACTGATCGTCCGGAAGACAGCCCCCATCTTGCTGCCAGTCTGTGAATATGCGTGTCTACCGGAAAAGCCGGCTTTCCGAAAGCCTGTACCATTACTACACTTGCGGTTTTATGACCCACTCCGGGAAGGGCTTCCAACTCTTCAAAAGTTTCGGGCACATTGCCGTTGTGTTTTTCAATCAAAATTTGTGACAAACCGGCAATTGCTTTGGATTTTGCCGGAGCAAGTCCGCACGGTCTAATGATTTGATATATTGTATTCAAATCGAGCGCAGCCATTTTATTTGGAGTATCAGCATGGGTAAACAAAACAGGTGTTACCTGATTTACTTTTACATCCGTGCACTGTGCGGATAAAACAGTTGAAATCAACAGACTAAAAGGATCTTTATGGTTTAGTGGTATATGAGGATTTGGAAAAAGTTCATCCAACACTTTTAAAATCTTTGCAACTTTATCGCATTGTTTCATTAGGCAGAAATTTTTATTTCAAACGCTGTAAGACAACAAGCTTTCGTTCTAAACCAAACTTGGCGCAGCATTTGACGATCGCAACATTGTACGTTCCGGTCGGTCAAGATGTTCTCCAAGTCGACGTCGCTCATCAGCTATCAAATCAAGTAATTCCCATTCTTTGACAACCCCCATATCGCTCAAGGCGCGCATATATCCGTCAGCCAGTCCTTGAGCTCTTGAGATTGTAACAGCATCCGCCCCCTGATAGCGAGTATTGAGTAATTCGCGCATCATTTCACGAAGACGGCGAAGCGATTGCTTTTGCTTATTCATGGCAGGGCCTCCTTCTCTTATTGAAGGTATGCCTCAATAAACAAGGAATCAAATTTTCGGCATAGAAAAAATAATTGTAATTGCAGCCTGCACCCGAACGGCTTCGCGATCATCGCCAAGTAATTTTGTAAATGACTCTAACAAGAATTCGACAGTCTCTTTGCTGCTGAGCCGACTCAATCGTAGGATAAGTTCTTTTTCATCAACTTCTTTTGCTTTGTCCAAAAAGCTCTTAAGTTCTTGAATCGCTTTTATATCGCCCAATACTGCCAGTAGGTCTAGAGCAGACTTAGAAACAGAAGTTTGCTTATCAGATATCTTTTGCAGAGCAGCGAGTATCTCTTCTCGATATGAATATTCATTTCTTAAAAGATTCGCAGCAGCCAATACTACTTCAGGTGCTTTGTCGTTTAATAATTCTGATGTGAGTTCTATGTAATCTTTAAATCCGGCACGAGAAAGCAGATAAAGAGATGATACCCGAATAGTAGAATTATCGTTTTTTAACCCCGCTAAAAGCGTTTGCCTTCCGATAGGATATCCTTTGGCTGACAGTTCCGCCGCTGCATGTAAGGATATTTCATCAATAGGCTGTCTCGTTATTTCTGCTAAAAGATTAAGGGCATCATCAGTATTTAGCTTTGCTATACTTGATATTGCGGCTGTTTGGATGCCGAGATTGTTGTCTGTAACTCTGTCTTTGAGCAAAAGCAGGGCATCATCTCCCAGTAGCAAACCCAAACCGGCAGCCTCGGAGCGTACTTTGGC
This sequence comes from uncultured Myxococcales bacterium, assembly GCA_964458775.1. Classification (GTDB taxonomy): domain Bacteria; phylum Myxococcota_A; class Polyangia; order JAAYKL01; family JAAYKL01; genus CAYWLQ01. The sequence continues at coordinate 11,883 of CAYWLQ010000053.1, forward strand.
AGAAGGATCTCTTTTCAAAACATCCACAAAAACTGAAGCGCGTTCAGGTTTTGTAGAAAGATTTGCCAAACCTTTAAGTGCCCACAGCCTAACAGTCGGATCAATATCCATAACCATTTGCATCAGTACATCTTCTGTCAATCGTCGATGGAAAAGATATGCACACAGTTTTCTAACCTCAGGATTCGGCTCTTTAAAACATTGTTCTGCTTTTTTAAGCGGAACACTATTTATGCGACGTAATAAAAGAGAAGCAGCCCGTCCCGTTTCGTCAAGTCTAGATGAAAGTCGCTTAATAGAATCCTTGCCTGTCTTTCCGGATGCATAGAGACGCTCAAGCGCTAAATACATGTGCTCCGACGAAAGTGCTGCATTTTCAAGTACTAAAATCGAAAGTTGTACAGCCGATTCCTTGCTGTTTAAGGCCTCAATTGCTGCTTCAGCAAAATGTCCTTTAAATGTCAAAGATTCCAGAGTCGAAAGTTTGGAGACGCAGCCGAATTGTCCTATGCATATTGTTGCGAGTACAAAACTGATTATCCAATAACGCATGATTTATGCTTTACCGCCGATCACCCCGACATAGATAACATCCGATAATTGTTTCACGAGGTCCAAAAAGTAGATTGAATTTGTGAACTTCTGTGCCGCAATTGGGACAAATAGCTGTTCCGTCTGCGGCTATCAATGAGCTGTTTGCTTTCCTGGATGATGTGTTTTCTGCATCTTGTTCATCAGTCGGGTCTCGAAAAACAGGAACCGGCGGACGTACCGAATACACTCTCAAGCTTTCTTGTCTTATTCGCTGTTGAGAACCCAGAGAAATAAGCTTTCGTAACGCTTCAGAATGATGCTCTTTTAAGGAGAAAAAGGAAATTCCCTCTTTAATTCTAATACCCGCAACCCAGTCTTTTTTTCCGACAGGGTAGAGCTCTATCTCGCTGCTTTCTGTACTGTCTGATTCTGACAGATTTTTTACAACGTCCCGCAAGGACTGCTCAGCTTTTATCCCAATAAACAAGTCAAGAGATTTCATTTGTTCCCCGTTTCGAAAACTCTAATCAGGGATACCGGAAAGTTGATTTCTATGCAAGCTTGGATAATGAGTGAGAATAAAGATGATTCTCAAAAGTGATTCTTGACGAGTAACTGCGTTCGCTTAATAACGCAAGGCGTACACAGGAGCACTAATCTGCTCAATAGCCCGTAACTGTTATTGTAGCAACTGCCGGCTTATATTCGAATTATGCAGCGGTCGGTTAATTGTAAGGGCTTAAATATTAGGTACTCTGCTGAAGAATACTAATTAGAAGAAAGACGGACAGGATTAAAAAATGTCTGAACAGGATTAAAAAGATTACAAGACGGACAGGATTAAAAAATGTCTGAACAGGATTAAAAAATGTCTGAACAGGATTAAAAAATGTCTGAACAGGATTAAAAA
>CAYWLQ010000053.1:13426-30594 GCA_964458775.1 uncultured Myxococcales bacterium
ACAGGATTAAAAAATGTCTGAACAGGATTAAAAAATGTCTGAACAGGATTAAAAAGATTACAAGACGGACAGGATTAAGGATATAAGGATAAAATGATAAACAATCCTGCTAATCCTGTAATTTTGTAATCGTGTTCAAGAAGATGAAAAAAATATCCGAAAAGAACTTGATGAATAAATTACCCATCAATGAACTGACTCATAAAATAATAGGATGTGCAATGAAAGTGCACTCAACTCTTGGTAATGGTTTTCAAGAGGTTATTTATCAAAGAGCAATGGCAATTGAGATGCATAGCGCGAATCTATCATTTGAACGGGAAAAAGAGATGAGTATATTTTACCGCGAACAACACATTGGTACTCGTCGAGTTGATTTTCTTGTCGAGAATAAAGTTATGGTTGAGTTGAAGGCACTCGAGAAAATTGAAGATGTTCATAAAGCACAAGCAATCAACTACTGTGAAGCATACAATATAGCCGATGGTTTGCTAATAAACTTTGGAGCAAAGAGTCTCGAATTTAAAAGGGTATATAATAGCAAGCTCACCACTTCTCAATCCTGCTAATCCTATAATCCTGTAATCGTGTTCAAGACATATACAAACACGTCAAAATGTCTGAACAGGATTAAAAAGATTACAAGACGGACAGGATTAGAAAATGTCTGAACAGGATTAAAAAATGTCTGAACAGGATTAAAAAGATTACAAGACGGACAGGATTAGGGATTAAGGACAAATGGATAAATAATCCTGCTAATCCTATAATCCTGTAATCGTGTTCAAGACATATACAACTAAGTTTACCTTTATTGACCTGACTCCATCAGTCTTTGCCTGGCTAGGTCTGCCCATGGACCGCTTGGATCTAATTGAAGGTATGCTTCTAATTGTTTGCCGGCCAACTCGTTCTTCTTTAGGCGAAATAGCGTAATCGCCCAATTGAATCTGGCATCGGCAAAGGATGAATCCAAAGCAACTGCACGTGAAAAAAGCTTCTCAGCTCTTTCATAGTTTTGTGCTTCAAATTCCAAAAAGCCGAGATTGTAATAGGCCTCCGGTTGTTCGGGGTCAACCTCTACGGCTTTTTCATACAATACCCTGGCATCTTCTACGGAGCCGAGTCTGTAGCGAAGATTTCCGAGATTGGTATAGGCATTTGCCATTGTCGGATCCAAATGAATTGCCTTGTGATAGGCTTCTTCTGCAGCGGACAGTGTTTCAGGACTTTCATCCAATCTACAGCCTTCAAGGTACCATTCATATGCAGATAGAGCTTGTTCTTTTGTTGCCTTGTCAGGAAACTGAGATACTATCTGTCTCTCCAAGCTTTTTACATCAAAATTGAGAAGCAACTGCCCTGTATCCGCGTTATAGCTGTGGTCAACATCAGTTACTATAACCGTTTTTGCATCCGCCATTATTCTCAATCGACTGAGCGGATGGGATGATCGGGGAATTGCATCTTGTAGCTTTTTAATAATGCGCCTCGTTCGCTGAAGACTTAAGCCGCCTTCCAATAGAAGCTTTACCGACCTAAGACCTATTAAGTCCTGAAATGTGTAGCACTTGCACCGTCCCATTCGACCGGAAGGAGAAAGAATGCCGGATTTATCCCAATATCTAAGACGGCTTTCGGTTATATCGAACAGCCTGCTGACATCGCGAACCGAGTAAGTGCCGCTCATGAGTTGCCCCGGTGCTGTTGAGACCGATTGTCTTGATATAGTAATAGGAATTTCAAGTCGTTTACCTCCCCTTCTAATGGATTGTCCCCCGAAGAGCCTGCGTCCGATAATGCCCGGATTTTTTCCTCCAAAGCGAACGTAATATACCGTTGACCCATTGTTCATTGCCTTCCGCCCTGTGCATCATCTGATTCGCCAATTGCAACGGCTAGAGGACATTCTATATCAATATCCACCAACAAACATTTATCGACAATCCTGAATGTACTTTCAGCTCTCATTTCACGTACAAAAAGAGGCGCTGCCTTCCGTTCCGCTTCAAGTCGCGCAAGCCGTACCATACGGATGTGCAGTGCTACAGAACGTTCAGCAGCCTCTTTAAGTTGGTTTAAGGTTGTTTCGTCTTTTTCTATTTCAAAATACGGTTTATCGAGATTTATAGTGATTAACGTACTTCCTCGATAAATCGAATCATCTCGGTCAACAGATTCAACCATTCCCTCACTTACCGCTTCGGCATGCGACGCCATCATTTCCGCTGCGACATATGTTAAGGAGATTCCTCTTGTTTCTTGTAAAACAGGAAGTCCTTTTGGTTTCTTAATTGGTTTGAGCTCACTCATGTATGCAAGTGTACTACCATGTATGTATAAATCAAATTATCAGCGAAGAATAAATAATCTGAACGAGTCATTTCCCAAAAGTAAACCTAACAGTATTCTCAACAGCTCTTTTCATATGGATATCTGTTTTAAAAATGTTGTTCTCAATATAAGGACAATTGACACTTAGGCATAAGGTCGGTAAACAGCGAAGGGCAAAGCTTGAAAAAGAGCTTTAAAAATAGCGAGTTGATACATTTTTGTGCCGGTCATGAATTGTTATTAATGTGAGTTAGATATGGAAAAAACAGAGCTTCAGATAACCGCCTCCCTTGCAATGCTTTCCCTTGAGGACGAAGCTGTAGTTGCAGAGGCCGTTTCAGAAATGCTGGGTCACTTTGAAAAAATGATGGAAGTTGATATTGAAGGATTATCAGCCACAACTCACGTGCTTTCTTTAGGCAATCGTCAACGAACAGATACCTCCTCATCATTTACTGATCCGGAACGCCTTGTCAGTGACGCAGCCGTAAGCGAAGACGGATTCTATGTAATTCCTAAGGTACTTTAAAATGTGCGGATTAGCTGTACCGCAGACGGGCTTGTTTGAAACAGCTTGTCTTTCGGTTTTTTCGGGGAGGTTTCATGCTTGAAAGCTTAAAATCTTGGATGGAGTCAGCACCGGATTTAGAAAAAGAGTCCCGCTGGATTTCTTATATTCATTCATGGGAAGACAAGATTCATTCGTTGCTTTCTTTTGATGGTACTCAAGGAAAAACAGCCGATCTGTCTTTGCCGTTTTCCAATGTTCCGTTTGCAGTAAAAGATAATATAGCCGTAAAAGGCTTTCCCTTGACCTGCGGGTCAAAAATACTGAAACCGCTGAAATCGGCATACTCAGCTACAGCAGTGGAGCGCTTGCAGGCTAAGGGAGCAAGGGTTGTCGGCAAAACCAATCTTGACGAATTCGGCATGGGGTCGTCTTGTGACAACTCTGCTCTTTTAAAAACATCCAATCCCTTTGATGTGGAGAGGGTTGCGGGAGGATCCAGCGGAGGATCAGCTGCTGCAGTGGCTGCAGGTCTCGTTCCCTTTGCTTTGGGCTCGGACACGGGAGGATCTGTGCGTCAGCCTGCCGCTTTTTGCGGAGTATACGGGCTCAAACCTACTTACGGAGCAGTTTCTCGTTACGGTCTTGTTGCCTATGCTTCTTCGTTAGATGTAGTAGGTATTTTGGCTCGCGAAGCAGAAGTTCTAAAAGCTGTTTTTGATACAATAAAAGGCTACGATCAAAAAGACCAAACCTCCATTGAAGCTCCGGATGATTTTCCTGCGCAACCTGCCCGAACGGTTGCCATGCTTACAGGTCTTTCAGATTTGGAACCCGAAACAGCTAAGGCGTATCAGAATACAGCTGAGATACTCAGAAATACGGGGCTAAATATTGTTGAGGTTTCTATGCCGGTTTTGGACTATGTGGTTCCGGCCTACTATACAATAGCAACAGCTGAAGCATCTTCTAATCTGGCTCGTTATACCGGTATTCGTTACGGTCTTCGGGAGCAAGGTGAAAGCCTTGAGGAAATGGTAATCCGAACACGAACAAACGGCTTTGGTGATGAAGTAAAACTGCGCATCTTGCTCGGCACCTATGTTTTGCGTTCCGGTTTTCAAGACCAATACTATATAAGAGCACAAAAGATTAGAACTGCAATTAGAGAAGGCTTTGCGAAGGTTTTTAAAACCGCCGACCTTTTACTATGTCCTGTGTTTCCGGTCAGAGCGTTTCGTCACGGTGACTCGGGCATGACGCCTATGCAGCAAAAGCTTGCGGACAAGTTTACTGCATCAGCCAATATGGCAGGAATACCTGCTGTTGCATTTCCGGCCGATATTGCCGACGGTCTTCCTATCGGCATGCAACTTTTGGCTCCGGAGAGACAAGAGGCTCTTATATTTGATACTCTAATGAGAATAAAAGATGCCTTGCCGTCACCGATGCCGGACGGCTTTAGCTGTACACCATGGAAGGAGTAGACGAATGTACCAAACCTATATCGGCTTAGAAATTCACATTCATCTGCTTACCGAAACTAAGGCATTTTGCAGCTGCCCGGCAATATTCGGAGATGCACCCAATACCAATGTGTGCCCGGTATGCCTTGGTTATCCCGGAGTGCTTCCGGCTTTAAATGAAAAAGCTATACATATGGCCTATCTCGTAGCCAAAGCCCTTCACTGTACTATGGCTACGACAGCGTTGTTCGACAGGAAAAACTACTACTATCCTGATATGGCAAAAAACTATCAAATATCTCAGTTTCACTCTCCGGTGGGAAGAGGCGGATACTTTGAAATAGAATTGGGCGGAGAAATCAAACGAATCGGCATTCACGATGTTCACCTCGAAGAAGATGCCGGCAAAATGATACACGAATCCGGACGCACTCTTGTGGACTATAATAGAGCAGGAACTTCGCTTCTCGAAATAGTAACAGAACCTGATATTTCAAGTCCGGAAGAAACCGAAATATTTATTCAGAGTTTCAGACGAACCGTGCGTGCTTTAGGCGTATGCGACGGCAACATGGAAGAGGGCTCTCTTCGCTGCGACGCCAATATTTCTATTAATATACCGGGTAAAGGTTTGGGAGTTAAAACCGAACTTAAGAACATGAACTCTTCCAGGTTTGCTAAGCGAGCACTGGAATATGAAATAAAAAGACAATCTAGAGCTCTTGATAAAGGCGAAAAAATTATTCAGGAAACCAGACTTTGGGATGAAGGGCAGGGTGTTACTCTTAGCATGAGAACCAAAGAAAGCGCGCACGACTACAGATATTTTCCCGAACCCGACCTGCCGCCTTTTTATGCTGATGATGCATTTTTGAAATCTGTAAATGATGCTCTTACAGAGCTGCCTCTTTCCCGTAAATTTAGATTCGTAAAAGAGCTTGGTATCAGACCTGATTTTGCCGAATTCTTGGTTGAAGAGAAAATACTTGCCGATTACTTTGAGGAAGCTGTCGGACAAGGAGGAGAACCTTCCGAAGTCGCAAATCTGATGACAGGCTTAGTTCAAGCACAAATAAAACGGCTCGATATCGACAGTATCGCAAACAGCAATCTATCACCCAAAAGACTGGTCTCAATTTTACAGATGCTAAAATCCGATACTGTAAATCATTCGCGCATAAAAGATGTAATAGAAGGCGTGCTTGTAGAGAATAAAGAGCCGCAAACAATCGTTGAAGAGCGAGGGCTTGCTCAGGTTAAAGACAACGATGCGATGTCCAAATGGGTAGATGATGTAATCGCCGAAAACAGCGGTCCTGCACAACAGATAAGAGAAGGCAATCTTAAAACGTTGGGTTTCATGGTAGGAAAAGTAATGAAGCTCTCTTCGGGTAGAGCTGATCCCAAGGAAGTAAACCGGCTTATCATTGAGCGATTAAAATAAAAAATCTAAGCCGCAGAAAATCGGCTGTTTCAAGGATTGACAGATGACGACATATAGAACCCACCTACTAAACGCTCTCAGAACCAGTGATGTTGAAAAACAAGTTGTTCTTTCGGGATGGATACACAACCGAAGAGATCACGGTGGAGTTTTCTTTATTGACCTGAGAGATAATTTTGGAATTACTCAGCTTGTGGTGCACCAGGATGCACCTTTTTACGAAGATATTTGTCACCTTCAAAAAGAAACTGTGATCAAGGCAGAGGGCACTGTTAAGTTGCGAGATCCTGAGCTTATCAATTCGGAGATCGAAACGGGAGAGGTGGAGGTTTGGATAAACAACTATGAGGTTTTAGGACCGGCAGAACCGCTACCTTTTGCTGTTTTTCCTGAAGACCAGGTGGCAGAGGAGCTTCGCCTAAAATACAGATTTTTAGATTTGAGACGAAAAGAGCTTCACGAGACCATTTTGCTTCGCTCGAAAATTATCAAATCGGTTAGAGACAGAATGCACAATATGGGTTTTGTAGAGTTTCAAACTCCGATTCTAACTTCATCGAGCCCTGAAGGCGCAAGAGATTTTTTGGTTCCCTCAAGACTTCATCCCGGAAAATTTTATGCGTTACCCCAGGCACCGCAGCAGTTTAAGCAGCTTTTAATGGTTTCCGGCTTTGACAGATATTTTCAAATAGCACCGTGTTTTAGAGACGAGGATGCAAGGGCAAATCGTTCACCCGGCGAGTTTTATCAAGTGGATATTGAGATGTCATTTGTTACTCAAGATGAAATCTTTGCCATGGTAGAATTACTTTTGTCCGGCTTGTTTAAAGAATTTTCAGATCCGCTTTGTATAGTTGATGAAGCACCATTTTTGCGGATTCCGTATGCAGAGGCCATGGACAAATACGGTTCCGATAAGCCCGACCTCCGCATTCCGATAGAGCTGGTAGATGTATCCTGTGTGTTTAAGAATTCAAAATTCGACATTTTTAAAAAGCAAGTTGATAAAGGCGCTGTGGTAAAAGCAATTCCCGTAAAAGGCGTTGCTTCAGGAGGCAAACCGTTTTGCGAGAGTCTGCTCGAATACGCTACCTCAAAATCTGTAGGTGCCAAAGGTTTAGCCTACATAATTTTTCACAACAACGAAGCATCAGGAAAACCCATTACCAATCATCTAAACGCTGAAGAAATAGAGTTGATTCGCCAAAAATGCGGTTTGTCTGACGGTGATACCGTCTTTTTTGTGTGCGACAAAAAAGATAAAGCTGATAAAATTGCAGGACAGGTTCGCTTGGAAATAGGAGAAAGATTGTCTCCGGATATTCTGACTTTCTCTCTCAGCGCCATGGAGACCGCATCTGTCGAAGGTGAAGATACACAAGATGAGTCTTTTATTGACAAAGCAATTTCAGAAGACCCGAGTATTTCATCGATAAAAAAACGAGAAGCCGCCTTTAATGTTATTGTGGTTCCGAGAGCTGCAAACAAAGGCGAAAAGTTTCTTGATGATATGCTAAAGGTTGCAAAACAAAAAGGTGCCTCGTTGGCTTTCTATGTAGCCTCAAAAGACGGACATGCAATTCAAAGCACTTTCGCTGCGTTCTTACCCAACAGAGACCGACGCATTATGGAAGATCGCATAAAACTAAAAGACGGAGACGCAGCATTCTATTTGTTCGGAAAGGGTAAAGAAGTAAACAAAGCCGCACGCCTACTGAGACGAGAATTATCCAAACAGCTCTTATTACCTTGCAAGGATGACTTTAAATTTTGTTGGATCGTTGATTTTCCCATGTTCGAAAAAGATGAGAAAACCGGCAAAATTCAGTTTTCGCACAATCCGTTTTCTATGCCTCAAGGCGGAATGGATGCCCTAATAAAAAAGAATCCTTTAGATGTTCTTGCTTATCAATACGACATTGTTTGCAATGGAGAAGAACTGTCCTCCGGAGCGATCAGAAACCATCGTTTAGATGTCATGTACAAGGCTTTTGAAATAGCCGGATATTCAAAAGAAGAAGTCGACGGAAAATTTCAAAACATGGTAAAGGCATTTAAACTTGGAGCTCCGCCCCATGGAGGAATAGCCCCGGGACTAGATAGAATAGTAATGCTTCTGGCCGGAAAAAACAGCATAAGAGACGCCATAGCCTTCCCGATGAATCAAGCGGCAGAAGACCTTATGATGGAGGCCCCCAGAGAAGTATCCGACGCACAGTTGCAAGAACTCTCCATTAAAATTGACCTTCCCGAAAAATAAACCCCTGCATATTTGTCTATATCAATTAAATGAACAGAAAGTGCATATGAGATTTTGCCTTCTTCAAACCCAATCTCGAAACTGAAAAATTAAACAGCCCCTGTAATAAACTGGACGATTTTGTGTGTCTGAGGCTAATATGGTCATGCGATAAGCATTTTGGGGTTGTAACAACCGGTTGTCGGAGGTTGTCTCTTTGTTTTATAGTAACAACTGTGTGTTAAACGGTTTTAACAAAGCAAGACTGTTTCGGCTTGAAAGGCCGGTGGGGGTTTTGTTCTAGTGCAAGGAATTTTCCAAGTCTATTCTTCCCGTTTCGAATACCGCAAGCACTGCGCCGACAATCTCGGCAAGGAGCTGCCGCGCATTCCCTGCGTGAAAAAGCCCGCGGACTTCTGGGCCTTCAGCAAAGCAGGGCGCGCTTTGGCCGAGCTGCACATCAATTACAAAACGGTAAAACCGTATCCGGTCACCATGGAAGGTTCGTCTTCGTCTGTAGGGGCGACCGGCCGGTCGCCCCTACAACAAGAACAGAACTACGCCAACGCCTGGGCGGTGAATTGGGTGCGCGGCGAAAGGAGCGATCGATTATGAGTGAACAGGAAGAGTTAAAACTCGCGGTATTTGAAGGCAAACAGATCCGAAAAACGCTTCACGAAGAAGCTTGGTGGTTTGTCATTGTGGATGTGGTCGCCGTTCTCACTGATTCTGCCAATCCCTCCGGCTATCTCAAGGATATGCGAAGGCGTGACCCCTCCTTGGCCGAAGCTTTCAAAGGGGCAAATTGCCACCCCCCTTGCTCTGAAATCGTTAGATTTACTCAGACTATCGGAGAAGTCATGAAGTCAGTAGTCAAGTTCAAGAATATAACTCATGTCACTGATCTCATTAAAAATAGAGCTATTTTTCTCAACAGTCCGTTTAATTTCAACGATCCACTTGATAGTTACCTTGCGACCTTGTTCGGACAGCGCAAGAATTTCTTTCCTCTTTCAATCCAAGGGTATATGGACATCGCAACGGAACTGGGTATTTTCTGCGGAACAACTCCAGCAAACTTAACAAGCGAAGTAGAAAAGACACTGTCCCTATTGAGCTCAAGAAATTTTGTTTCTTTATTGTTTCAACTAGAAAAAACCCCATTTAAGAATATGAATCGAGAGCTTTTGGTTGGTTTGATTCAGGTGCTAAAGGAAACGCCGGAATTACAAAGAACTTTTGCAAACTTTATTGATCGAATATATTATAAAAGCAAGTCGGAGGTCGAAAGATTATACCGAGAAGCGAAAAGCACAGATGAGGTAACAGCCATGTTATCAAAAAATGTAGAGAGATTTATAGCGGAATGGAAAGCTGAAGGTATAGCTGAAGGTAAAGCTAAAGGCATTGCTAAAGGTAAAGCCGAAGGCATTGCCGAAGGTTTGCGTCAGGTTGCATCCAGGCTTATATCGGAGGGTATGCCGACAGAAAGAATTTCTGAAATTACCGGTCTTCAAGAAGAAGAAATCAAAGCACTTCGCAAATCCGCGTTAAACTGATTGTTGTATTAAAATCGTATCTGTAAAATACAATAACAATACCCATACCTGCCCTTGCGGATAAAAATTGGCGGCAGGTTATTTGCCAAATTATAAAGAAAATAGACGCTAAAAATTGGTTGACAAAGTCTCACCAGGGAATTAGATAATTTTATGTCGACAAAAATGTGTCGACATAAAACAGGCGTTATCGGCCGAAAGAGAAGTATAAGGCAATGAATGATCTTATCTCCATATCCAAACGAACCTTAAAACGACTTCCGCTTTATCTGTCTTATCTTAGACAGCTTGAGAAGGAGGGTGCTGAATATGTTTCGGCGGTTACTTTGGGAGCTGTTTTTAAGCTTCCTCCTACATTGGTAAAGAAAGATTTGTCTATTACCGGTCTACATGGGGTGCCTAAAGTCGGTCACAGGGTAGCGGATCTCATTGCGGGAATTGAACATTGTTTGGGATGGGATAACACAACGGACGCATTCTTAGTGGGGATGGGAAATTTGGGACGGCTTTTGCTGACTTATTCGGGTGTAAAAAAAAGCGGCATTCAAATAGTCTCACTATTTGATAACAATAAAAGAATAATAGGAACCAAATTTAGGGATATAGAAATTTTCGATTCTTCCAAACTTCCCAATCTTGCAAAACGAATGAAGGTTCATATCGGAATTATTACCGTTCCGGAAAACTCGGCACAACAAGTTGCAGATCTTATGGTCGAATCAGGCATTTTGGCCATTTGGAATTTCGCACCTCGTGTACTTGACGTGCCGGATGATATAATAGTGGAAAATTCAGACATGTATTCAAGCCTTGCCCCACTTTCGCACAAGCTAAAGCACCGTCTCAAAGGAGTAACAAATGACTGAAACCGATCTTACATCCAGACAGTTCGAAAAAGTTTGTTCTATTATTGAACACTTCAACAGGGACAGCTCTAAACTGATTCCAATTCTACAGTCTGTTCAAGAAGAATATCGATATCTTCCTGAACCGATATTGAGTTTTGTAGCCAACGCCTTAGATGTTTCGCCTGCAAAGGTTTATGGTGTGGCTACATTTTACGGCCATTTTGCGCTCGAACCCAAAGGCAAATATGTAATTAAAGTATGTGACGGAACTGCTTGCCATGTAAAAGGCGCGTCCAAATTGCACGACATTTTGGTCAATCGTCTAAAACTAAAAGATAATCGCACAACTACTCCGGATTTATTGTTCACAGTAGAGACTGTTTCGTGTCTTGGAGCCTGCGGTCTTGCACCTGTTCTTGTTGTTAATGATGAAGTTCACAGTCAGGTAAGCGAAGCCGATGCGTTAGAAATAATTGATGCAATTGAGAAGGCGGAAAACGGCTATGAATAAAGATAAACTCAACTTTAAGAAAATTCGACAAGATTATAAAGTATCTCGACTACGCTGTAAAAAGAGACTTATTTTATGCGGCGGAACCGGATGCGTGGCCAACGGTGCACTTAAAGTTCATACAGCTTTAGTTGAAGCTCTTGAAGAGGCAAAAATTAAAGTAGATGTTGTTTTGTCTCTTGATAACAAAGATACAGATGTTCTTTTGTCAAAAAGCGGCTGTCAGGGATTTTGCCAGCAGGGGCCGCTCTTGAACATAGCACCGGACGGCATTTTGTACACACATGTAAAACCGGAGGATATCCCGGAAATTGTTGAGCGCACTCTAAAAAGGGGCGAAGTAATAGAGCGTCTCTTATATCACACTCCACAAGAAGGCCGTGCATGTAGGGGAATATCTCAAATTCCTTTTTACAATTTACAGCATCGGGAGGTTCTCAAACTGTGCGGAAATACGGATCCTGAAGATATTAGGGAGTATATAGCCGAAGGAGGCTATGAAGCTGCAAGAAAAGCTTATATAGATATGACTCCTTTAGAAATTTGCAAGCTCATAGAGCATTCAGGACTGCGAGGTCGCGGAGGCGGCGGCTTCTTGACAGGGAAAAAATGGTCTTTGACTTTAATACAAGAGGCAAAAAGAAAGTTTGTAATTTGCAACGGTGACGAGGGTGACCCAGGTGCCTTTATGGACAGAAGCCTCTTAGAGGGGGCACCGCATGCTGTTATCGAGGGAATGATGATCGCAGCTAAAGCTGTAGGCGCATCTGAAGCCTATGTCTATGTAAGAATGGAATACCCGTTGGCGGTTGAACGAATCAAAAAGGCTGTCAAGGAAGCAAACAGTCTCGGCATTTTGGGACATAATATTTTTGGAACTGATGACTCTTTGGAAATTCAAGTAATGGAAGGTGCAGGCGCCTTTGTGTGCGGTGAAGAAACTGCACTAATAGCGTCTATCCAGGGAAACAGAGGCATGCCTCTTCCTAAACCGCCGTTCCCGGCAGAATGCGGTTTATGGGGATATCCTACAGTTATTAACAATGTGGAAACCCTTGCCACAGTACCTGGAATTTTAATTGATAGTTCAACAGCTTTTAAAGCCGTCGGAACTTCGCAGTCTCCTGGAACAAAAACTTTTGCATTGACCGGCCATGTTGCAAATACCGGTTTAATCGAAGTGCCTTTCGGCACAACATTGCGAAAAATAATTTTTGATATTGGCGGAGGTGTAACAGACAAGACCGGTGCTGTAAGCAATGATGCTTTCAAGGCTGTACAGATAGGCGGTCCGTCCGGTGCCTGCCTTACAAATGAGCATTTGGATTTTCCCCTCGATTTTGATTCGCTTCGACAAATAGGAGCAATGGTGGGCTCCGGCGGTTTGGTTGTAATGAATCAGTCAACTTGCATGGTCCAGGTTGCACGCTTTTTTATGCAGTTTACCCAGAACGAATCGTGCGGCAAGTGCGTGCCATGTAGAGAGGGCACTCGTCAGATGTTGTCGATGCTCGACGATATAATAGAAGGTAAAGCAACCGAAAATACCCTTAAGGTTTTGGAACAGACAGCTTATGCAGTGCAAAAAGGTTCGCTTTGCGGTTTGGGAAAAACAGCACCGAATCCTGTTCTTGCAACTCTTAAGTACTTTAAACAAGAAGTTGAAGAGCATGTTAAAGAAAAGCTATGCAAAGCACAAGAATGCAAAAATATGAAATTTCCGGATATTTTGTCTGACAAATGCAAAGGCTGCGGTTTGTGCGCAAAAAAGTGTCCGACAGGCGCTATTAGCGGCGAAAGGAAACACGTCTATATTATCGATCAGGACAAATGCATAAGATGCGGCGTTTGTGCAGACATTTGCAAGTTCGGCGCAGTAGCGTAGCTCAACTGTTTCAAGGAGAATATCATGACTGACACTCAAATGACTTTGGATATAAACGGCAGGCTAATTGTTATTAACAATGAAAAGAACTTGTTGGAGTTAATTCGCAAATCCGGCATAGAGCTTCCCACTTTTTGTTATCATTCCGGCTTGAGTATTTACGGCGCTTGTCGCTTGTGTATTGTTGATATTGAAAATATGGGCATTCAAGCATCTTGTTCTATCGTGCCGAAACCCGGTATGCGCATACGCACTCATACAGAAGAGCTTAGAGAAATGCGGCGAATTTACTTGGAACTGTTGTTGGCCAACCACAATCAAGCTTGTCCTACTTGCGAGCGAAGCGACAGCTGCAAACTAAGAGAGCTTTCAGCGCAACTCGGTATCGACACAGTTCGTTTTAAATCTATACAGCGATTAGAACCTATTGACTTTTCCTCTTGTGCATTAACGAGAGATCCGAACAAATGTGTGCTCTGCGGAGACTGCGTAAGATACTGTGAAGAAATTCAGGGCATCGGTGCCATCGGCTTTGCCAAGCGAGGTTCTAATGCTAAAGTGGTACCGGCCTTTAACAAAGGTTTGGCAGAGGGTGAGTGCGTTAACTGCGGAGGCTGTGCAGCGGTATGTCCCACCGGTGCTCTGACCCCAAAGAATCAAACTTCAACAGTTTGGAAAGATCTCGGCGACCCCGCAAAAACGGTTGTTGCTCAAGTGGCACCGGCATGCCGTGTTTCTCTGGGTGAAATGTTTGGCGAAAAAGCCGGAACATCTGTAATGGGACGACTAACCGCAGCGCTGCGTATGCTGGGATTCAATAAAGTATACAATACATCGTTTGCGGCGGATCTAACAGCGGTAGAAGAAACTTCGGAGTTCATAATTCGAAAAACAGAAAACAAGCTTCTTCCAATGTTTACATCTTGCTGCCCGGCTTGGGTTAAGTATGCAGAGCAGTACTATCCCGACATTTTACTGAATTTGTCCTCGTGCAAATCTCCGCAACAAATGTTCGGCGCAGTGCTCAAGAAAAAGCTCTGTGAACAGCTGGACATCAAGAGAGAGAACCTGGTTGTAGTATCAATAATGCCCTGTACGGCAAAAAAATTTGAAGCATCAAGACCCGAGTTTTTTCAAAACGGCAATCCTGATGTAGATCATGTGCTGACCACTCAGGAATTAGGCAAAATGATCAAGGAAGCCGGGATTTGTTTTAACGATATAGAACCGTCTTCGATGGACATTCCTTTTGGTTTGGCCACCGGCGCGGGTGTTATTTTTGGAAGCTCCGGCGGTGTGAGCGAAGCAGTAATGAGATGTGCATTTGAAAAGCTTACAAATACAACGTTGGAAGAGGTTGCCTTTGTAAATTTGAGAGAAAATGACGGTGTTAGAATCGCGCAAATTCCTGTTGGTGATTTAAAACTAAAAGCGGCAGTAGTGCACGGACTTAGTAATGCCAAAAAAGTCATAAAACAAATTAAGTCTATGGAATTAGACGTAGATATTATTGAGGTAATGGCATGTCCGGGAGGGTGCGTAGGCGGTGCCGGGCAACCTATTGCAAAAGAACATGATACTGTAAGAAAAAGAACTTACGGAATATATCAAGCAGATAAGAAAATGGCGCTTCGAAAACCGCAAGACAATCCGTTTGTTAATAATCTTTATATGGAAACTTTTAACCTAGAATCGGGGGCCGAAACAAAGCACCGTTTGCTTCACACAAAATATCAACAACGCAGAAGAATAGTTGAGGATGCAGTTACAGTATTTGCCGCTTCAAAGGCAGATCCGATCCGAATAAAGGTTTGCGTAGGAACAAGCTGCTATCGCCGCGGTGCTCAATCACTGCTTAGAAACATTGTGGACTTTGTTCGTAGAACAGAAAAGGAACATATGTTTTCTGTTGAAGCCACCTTTTGTATGGAGCAATGTGACAAAGGACCTACGGTAACCGTTGGTGACAGAATTTTTCAGAAGTGCACAGCAGAGACCATTATTGATTATTTATCTCAAAAGGTTACGATAAATGCCTAAGGTTGAAATTGGTATTTGTATGGGAAGCTCTTGTTTTTCGAGAGGAAACAACAAGCTCATTTCCGATATGCGCAAAGCTCTTGTGCAAGAAGAGCTTGAAGACTCTACAATACTCAACGGATTTTTGTGTATTGATGCCTGTGACAAAGGCCCATGCGTTACAATAGATAGAAAACACATTTGTGCTCCTCCGGCTCAACAACTTGTTTTGCAAATTAAAAAAATTATTGAGGAGAAGAAATGACAAACTTTCATCCCATAAATGTTGAGAGTGCAACGTGTAGAGACTGTTACAAGTGTGTTCGGCATTGCTTTATGAAAGCCGTAGAAATTAGAAATCACGCAGCGGCAATTCTTTCTGAACGCTGTATTGTGTGCGGAACATGTGTTTCGGTATGTCCCGCACACGCAAAAAAAGTTAGAAATGACATAAGTTTTGTCAAGCACCTTATAGAAACCAAGAAAAGAGTTATCGTTTCTCTTGCCCCATCAGCGCTTAGTATTTTTGAGGTTGAGGCAAAACAACTTATTCAAACCTTTAAGAGCTTTGGTTTCTGGGGTGTGTCTGAAACAGCTATAGGAGCAGAGGCGGTTTCCTTTGCAACATATCAAAGAATGGCAAATCGCAAAGATAAAGAACGCCTAGGAGTAATCATTTCATCAGCATGCCCTTCTGCTGTAGATCTAGTTCGCAGAAAGTTCAATTTTTTGGACGACAAAGTGGCAATGATAGATTCGCCTATGATTGCTCACGGTAAAATGCTGAGAAAGACATTTGGAGAGGATATTGGTATAGTTTTTATTGGACCTTGTATTGCAAAAAAGAAGGAGGCTGACCAGTCTAAAGGGGTTATTGATGCAGCACTTACTTTCGAAGAAGTTAGGCGCTGGTTAAATGATGAAAATCTCTATCCGGAAAAATTTGATAAAACTAATAAAGAGGAATTTCTTTTGGGGCGAGCATCTGACGGAGTACTTTATCCCATTGAAGGCGGAATGATAGAAAGTATTTGTGCGTGGGGCAAAATAGAAGGTGTAGAGATGATGAGTTTCTCTGGTATTGAAGCAGTAACTCACGCTCTTAACGAACCCGCTGTTGCAAAAGCAGATAACTTGTTTTTGGAACTTTTGTGCTGCGAGGGAGGATGCATAAACGGTCCCAAAGGAAAAGAAAACAGCGGTTCTACTGTATTGGAAAGGCTTAAGATCCGCGAGATACGACTCGAACGCTCTAAGTGCATTCCCAATGATTTTGATTCGCTTTATACATACGGAGATTTGGTTTGTGTGCGAAGTGCAATACCTCCTATTAAAGATCTTGTAACAGAAGGGCAAATCAAAGATGCTTTAAAGCAAATAGGCAAAAAAGACCTTGATGACGAACTCAACTGCGGAGGATGCGGATACAATAGTTGCCGAGATTTGGCGAGGGCTCTGGTGGAAGGACGTGCAGAAAAGGAAATGTGCGTTTCCCATATGAGACGTCTTGCCATGAACAAGGCATCCGCTCTTATGGCAACCATGCCTTCGGGAGTGGTTATACTAGATCGCTCCCTTTGTGTTATGGAATGCAACAGAAGATTTGCTGAAATACTTGGAGAAGATATCCTTACTGTTTATGATGCTATTTTAGGATTGGGAGGAGCACATATTTCCAAGGTTTTTTTTGCACCTGACATGTATTATGATTTTTTGGTTTCCAGCGAAGCTTTTTTTGAAAAAGAAATTACCTATAGAAACAAAATACTTCATATTTCTATATTTGATATCGAAGGAAAGGAAATAATCGGAACCATCTTACAGGACATTACATCTCCGGCAGGAAGACGGCACCGTATAGTAAAGAACGCCGAAGAAGCAATCCGGAAAAACCTTGCTACAGCACAACAAATTGCATACCTGTTAGGTGAGAACGCCGCAGAGACAGAGGTGCTTTTACAAAACATTGTCCGATCATTCTCGATGGAGCTGAGTGATGATTGAAAGATCTATCAAAGACGAACATTTTATCGAAGCAGCTCATACAATATATCCTAAAGAAGGTCAGTCAGTTTGCGGGGATACATTTGTTTCAAAGAAAGTTCGAGGAGGTACTAGGATAATATCTGTTTTGTCTGATGGGTTGGGTAGCGGAATCAAAGCATCGGTGCTTTCTAAGCTAACCACCTCCATGGCAGTTAAATTTGTATCAGAGGATGTAGACATAGAAAAAGCAGCCGTTCTTATAATGGAAACCCTACCCATATGTAGGGTAAGACAAATTGCCTATTCTACCTTTACTCACTACTGTCCAAAACAAGTTTGGAGTTGAGTAAAAAATATGAAAACGCCCTC
>CAYWLQ010000054.1:0-30539 GCA_964458775.1 uncultured Myxococcales bacterium
ACGGACACGGACACGGACACGGACACGGACACGGACACGGACACCGACACAGATACGGACACAGATACGGACACAGAAATGGAGACGGATAAGGACTCTGGCACTAATACGGATACAAACACAGAAACGGACACCGACCCGGATAGTGATACAAAGACTGCGGACGATTCGGACAGTGAGATTGTCGACAATTGTTATCAAGGGTCGTACTATATAAAAGTTAGAACTGATATCGAATATCTGGAGCCGTTCAACTGCATTGAGGGAAATCTGTATATTGGGGGACGAGGAGATGATCGAGTAACGGAGTTAGAGAACGTAGAAGGCCTAGAAAACATTAGGTATGTTAGCAATGCTTTGGTTATCAGCTATACTGAGAGTCTTCTCAGTCTGTCCGGATTACAGAATCTGAAACGACTAGGAGACTATCTATATGTGAGACAAAATGCATCGCTGGAAAGCTTGGATGCTCTAAGTTCTTTAGAAGAAGCAGGCGGGTTGTCATTTTCCGGCAATCCTAAGATAGTCGATTTCAAAGGACTTGAAAATCTTAAACGAGTAAACGGTGATGTGTACATAGTTCTCAACGAATCACTGACTAGTTTTAACGGACTTAACAGTCTTTGTGAAATTGAAGGATATCTTCAAGTGTTTGATAATCCGTTTTTAGCGTCTTTTCAAGGTCTAGAAAAGTTGGAACAAATTGGTGATAACTTTTCATTTGCAGCTAATCCAATGTTAGATAGTCTGTCGGGTTTGGATAGCCTGTCTTACATTGGTGCAACTTTTGAGACACTGAAAGGAGGCAACAGTTCGCTCAAATCCCTTAATGGAGTTTCGAATCTAAAGACAGTGGGGGGGTATGTTAGATTTTTGGATAACAACGAGCTTCCGGATTGTGAGCTTTGCGAATTGGCGCGACAAATCGACATGGGAGAGAAACTTGTTTCCGGATACGGAACCAATTTAGATGACGATTGCACGCTATCTTGTACAGGCAGCAATGAATGCTATAGAGGGAATTTGTCGGTGGAGTCCGAATCAGACTTGTCTGTTCTTTCTCCATATAGCTGCATAGCAGGAGACCTTTCTATCGATAGCACAAATATCACGAACATAGTCGGTTTGGATAGCTTGGAGATTGTAGGGGGAAATTTATGGATTGAAAATAATGATGCGTTAAGAGATTTGGAAGGGCTTTCAAGCGTTTCTGATATTCGCGGTACATTAATAATTGACAACAACCAAATGATTCAAGATATAGATTTTTTGTCCGGAATTGAAGGAGAGTTGGACGGAGCATATATATTGAGAAATATCTCGTTAGAAAGTTTACAGGGACTCTCCGGTATTCAAAGGGTGAGGAAAAATTTGGTCATTGGGGACAACTACTCTTTAGCCACATTAGAAGGGCTGGAAAGTCTTTCTTCTGTTGGCGGAAACTTTGAAATAGGAACTGTATCAGCTGGAAATTTGATGGGGAATGATAACTTGGTATCAATAGAAAATCTGACAAGTCTTGCTAATATCGGAGGAAATCTTACAATTGAGAACAATTCGAAACTAGGATCGCTAGCCGGTTTGGAGAATCTCGTATATATAGAAGACAACTTAGAAATCCTAGACAATGACGGATTGGAAGATTTAAATGGACTGAACTCTCTTAATACCGTCAATAATTGGATGCGAATTGTCGGAAACGATTCCCTTGTCAATCTACATGGACTGGAGAGTCTAACCACGATTCAGTGGGGTTGTACGATAGGAGGTACGGATTTGAATATCGAGGAACCAGGAAACAATTCTCTTGTGACTTTGGAAGGTTTAGACAATCTCACTCACACGGGATATTATATGTATATTCATAACAACGCCGGCCTGCCGCAATGTGAGGTAGAACGATGGCTTGCAGACAATATTAGGTGGACTGTGACTATCGACACGCCTAATGGTGCTGTTGGAGATGAATTTTGTAATTAATTTAGATAATTTGAAAGAAACAGAAAGAAATCCAAGGCATAACCTTGGAAAGGTTCCGAGGTTATTGAGTAGCCTGTTAAAGGAGGGAAAAATGAAAAGGTTTGTTTATTTGTGTTTGACTGCCGTCTTGGCGATTGTTACGGCTCCGAAGGAAAGTATCGCGCAACAGTATGTCATGATCGTACTCGATACGAGTACTTCCATGGCCGAAGATCACAACGGTATTAGCAGATTGGAGAAGGCCAAAGCTGATGCAATTGCCGGCATGTCCCAAAGTGCCGCATATACTTATGGTTTGTACAAGTTGTCTGGAAGTTGGCCCGGAGAGTCAGGAGTTGTAGTAACTCTCGGCGCTACTATTAAGGGTTGTAGCGGAGGGACCAACAACGGCACGAACTGCACGAATGATAGCGATTGTACAGGCAGCGGGACTTGCCAAGCGAGAACCAACTATCAAACCGTTGTGGACAACATCAATGCCCTTCCGCTTCAAGGGAATACGCCGTTAGCATCTGCTATATGTGCTGCAATCGATGAACTTGACGGAATTACAGCTTTAAGAAAGACTCTTAAAGTCTACACAGATATGGGAGAAAACGCTTCCTATGACTGGATCACAGAATGTTCGGACGAAATGTCATCCGGCGGAGCATATCAGAATCCGGAGGACTATCTACATCACACCAAATTGCCGTTCATAGGAAATAGCAGTACCATTGCTTATGAAGATACTCTAGTGTTTTGGGAAAGTGAAATAGCATTGCGTAATACCTGGTTGTGGGATAGGGCTAGAAGTGAAGAAGCAACCGGAAGAGCTTACCAGAATTTCGATAGTTTGGGGAGCGGAGAAGGCGTTATACGCGATTGGGCCGGCGGTGTTCTTCCCGGAAGTTGGCAGTGGCGCACATACTACAAAGTGGCGACCAATGATGTTCCCTCTCCTGATACTGACGGTCTATTTGTTAATACAGTGTGGGAAGAGACATCACACAATGTTAGAATGAATGCGACAACCTATCTCAACGATATAACTACAACCACATCCTCTTTTGTTTCTGCGCTTGCAGTCAGGGAGACTGAAAAGGTAGCTGCTTCTTCTACTTCTTCCGATTATGTTGCACCTGCTGCCGGAAGCGGCATTTCTTCTATGATGGCCCTTTCACCAATTGATCCGATACTTGATTCCGAAAGATCCTTTATGAGCGGAATGTCGGAAGTAACGAAGGGGCGCTACATTGAATCATTGACCAGTAACGGCGGTGCACCCACTATGGGCGACATGGACAATGACGGAATCGTTGGTGAGTCTGACATGAGGTTTGTCCTTTCTTGGTTCGGACGTCCGGTTGATGAGAACAATCAGCCGTCTATCGATTCTGACCTGATGGACAGCGGTTTCATTGACAATGCTGATATTGAGATATTGAGAAACTACTGGAACGATATCAACAAATACCCGCCGATCGTCGGAGACACAGACTACAACTGGTGTGTAGATCAATCTGACTTAAATAAAATCTGGCAGTGGTACAGCCGCACTCCCGGCCCGGGGGATCAGGCTTTCTATCATGCCGACTTGAATGCAGACGGTGTAGTAGATGGTTCGGACATTGCTCTTTACTACGAAAACGAAGGCAAAGGTTGCGGTTCTAACGGTATTCCCACTTGTAACGATGGAATTCAGTACGGAGAGGAAACCGACGTTGACTGCGGCGGTCCTGTTTGTAACGGCTGTGATGACGGTGAAATATGCGAAATCGATGACGACTGCTTGAGCAATTTTTGTAAAGACGGTTTTTGCGAAGGCGGAGCTCCTGTCTCCGAGGTTGATGCAGTTATTAACGTAACCAATAATTGGGGAACAGGCTATTGTGCTACGATCAATGTTACCAACAACGCCGGTTCAGCAACCACGGGTTGGAGCGTTGAGTTAGCCATGAACGGCAGTTCAATTTACACAACCTGGAACGGTGTTTTCTCTGGAAATATGGTAACCAACGTTACCTGGAACGGTGTTATCAACCCCGGTCAAACCATTAACTCCACCGGTTTCTGTGCCAATCGAAACGGCGGCGGCATAGTTTCGGTTGTTAGTGCTTCCGGCACATTCTAAATAATTTTCAAGCCCCCCTCTCCTCTTTTAAAAAACAACTTTAAACAGCAAATTTCTAAGCAAAAAGTCAATTTACATTGTTTAGAGTAAATGTTTTACTTGTTGATGCGTTAAAAGATAATGCATACTGTTTGTAATGAATAATTAAAAGACGGCTCGGCAACTAAAAAAACAAAAAGGTTAATTTAACATGAAACGTCATATAATAATTTTATTGTCGGCAATCATCGTTGGCTTTTTATTTTTAAATTGTACTTCCACTAGCGACAAAAACAGCAATGCTAGTACAGATTCAGTTCTCGATTCTGAAATACCAACAACCGGCAATGAAACTGATAATCTAAGGGACACCGGTTCTCTTGGAGAAGTCGATTCTACTGTTGGTACGGACAGCAGCAATACCGGCTCGGACACAACGAATGAGTTAAACTCGGATCACGGTTCTGACTTTGATTCTGACACGGAAACCGGCAGCGATGCAGATACTGATACTGATACTGATACCGATGCCGATGCTGACGCAGATACAGACACTGATGCTGACGCTGACACTGACGCTGACGCTGACGCAGATGCTGATGCAGATGCTGACGCAGATACAGACACTGATGCTGACGCTGATGCTGACGCTGATGCAGATGCAGATGCAGATGCTGACGCTGATTCGGACTCTGATACAGATACAAACACGGACGACATGTGCGTGACGTTCGGCTTTGACGTTGAGCGTTTACCTGTTCGCGTAATGATTGCTTTGGATAGATCCGGCTCGATGGATGACGATAACAAGTGGCTTCACGCTAAAAACGCCATCGAAAATCTTGTGTACAAATATCAGGACAGAGTGGATTTCGGCATTGACGTTTACAGCGTGCGCGTGGAGCCGGGAGAGATAACACAAAGCATGTGCGATATTGCAACTGTAGTTAATACCGATACTGCACCCAACAATGCGGATGCAATAATGAGCGTTCTGGACTATTTTAGTCCAGGACACGGAACGCCATTGTTATTGGAGCTGATGAATTTTGAAAAACCTGATTATGCAACAAATTTTATGAGTGCCGGAGCCGAGTCATATTTACTGTTGATATCCGACGGAAGAGATTTCTGCGGCACATCAACGGAGGTGCCAAGAACCTCACCTCCTGCGACAGCCTCACAGTTAGCTTCTGTAGTACGAAGTCTGAACAAGAATATGAATATCAAGACGATTGCAGTAGGCGTAGGAGAAGACATCGAGCCGGAACAACTTACAGCCATTGCACAAGCAGGAGGAACGCAATACGATATGTTTTTTGATGCAACGATAGTATCAGAATTGGATATGGTAATACAAAATATTGGGCAAGAGGTATCGGTATCCTGTGCCTTCGAAATAGGAGAGCAGGATCCCGACAAAGTGGATTTGGACTTGGTCAATCTGAGATTTGACGGAGAACCGGTACCTCGTGATGACGGTTGCGCAGCAGGCAAGGGATGGCAGTGGTCTGATGAAACTCGCACAACGATTGAATTATGCGAAGACGCATGTAATACGTTAAAAAGCGGAACGGTAAATACTGTAAAGGGAGAAATTGCCTGCACACCTGACGATGTTGTAGTAGTTATTGTTGTTTAAAGGCTACACTCCCGCAGCAGGGCGCTGACTAATTGAGCAAGTCCGACTTCCTATTTTGAGGTTTGAGTTTACAAACCGCAGACGCGTTATGACTTAACACTGCAACAATTCATACTGAAACCTTCCGTCGCTTTGAAAATTACGAAGTTTTTTGTTTGATAAAGTGAATTGATTCTATTATCTACTGTCATATATGAACACAGTTGAGCAAATAAGAACAATAGGTAATAAAAAGCCATGCGTATACCAAACCAATTGTCATTAGTCTTATGTTTCACTTTTTTTATATCTTCGCTTTCGTTTGCCGCAGAGCAGGGAGAGACTAATAAAGCAGACCTCAAGGCTGCCAGAGACTTATTTAAGAAGGGGACAGCTCAATTCAATTCCGGTTTGTTTGACGAGGCTTCTAAGTCCTTTAGGGATGCTTATCAGCTTCAGCCGAACTGGAAGATTCAGTACAACATTGCCCAGAGTGAGGCTGCCGCAAAACATCATGGTTTGGCACTTACTGCTTTTGAGACTTATTTAGCATTAGGCGGAGATGACATCAATGATCCGCAACGACTAGAAGAGGTTCAGCGCGAAATCGAGCGTTTAAAAAAGATGGTAGGTTATGTTTCGGTTAAAGCACCGGAGGGCGCTATCATTCTTATAAACGGTATTGAACAAGGAACGGCACCTCTGGCCGGAGTAATTCCCATTTCAGGCAGCGTAGTACACGAAGTTACAGTAAAGTTACCGAACGGAAAAATTCTACCGGTACAAAAAGTCAGCCTGGTTAGCGGAAAACAAGCAGACCTGTCTTTTATTGAAAATACAGCTGAAACAGTTACTCCGCCCGTTTCAGATACGGACAAAACAGCAAAATCAGAACCCGCAACGCAATCGGAATCGGTTCCGGTTTCGAAAGCAAAGAAAGACAAGATAAAACCGTTGAAGTTGGTCGGCTGGATTACATTAGGAGTCGGAGCTGCTACAGTAATAGCAGGCGGTGTTGTAGGAGGTTTGGCCTTGTCTGCTGACAAAGCTATTGAGAAGAACTGCACAAATGAAGGTTGTTATAATGATGACATGGGTTTGGTTTATAAAAGGGACAATCTATCTTTGACATCGGATGTGCTTTTTGCAGTAGGCGGCACTGCAACAGCTGCCGGACTTGTAATTGTACTTATCGGCGCGATAAAGGCGAAAAAAGAGCACAATACTGAAAAAACAGTTTTTATTAGTCCCATATTCAATCGCCAAAATGCAGGCTTATCACTAGAAGTTCGTTTTTAAGTCATCAATTATTAATTTCTGATTGCTGTTTAGGGCACATGTGAAGCTTGCCAAACAAATCAATGATTTAAATGCATCTCAGAATGCAGCCGATAATGAGAGTTCATGATAGGGGAGTATTTTATTTTGCAAACGTGCGCCTGAAGTGAGTTTCCCTAGGAATAAACACCTCGGCTACATTTTATTAAGAAAGAGCGCAGTGTATTCCCTGACCTTCAAAGCCGGGCTTAAAACATCTGTTGTCTGATTTGCAGATGGACGGTGAGACGTTTCCTGCTTTCCATCTGGCAATGAGGTTCGGCTCCGCAATAAGAGGTCTTGAGAGTGATATGAAATCAGCTGCTTGAGTGTTAAGCATTGTCTCCGCCGTACTAAGAGATCTTATTCCTCCCACCAAAATCAGAGGAATTTTTATTTTCTTCTTAATTGTGCGAGCTTCGTTTTGAAAGTAAGCTTCTTTATTTTTTGAATTGATACCCATTCTGCTTGGAGAAAACTTAATACTTCTTAAAATCCCCCCGCTAAGCTCCACTGCGTTACACCCAAATTTCTCAAACATGACTGCCGCATCGGATGCGTCTTCTAAGTTCATACCTCCCTCCACAAAATCTGAGCAGTTCATCTTTATCAAAATCGGAAAATCATCCCCGAGTTCTGCTCTTAAACCTTGCATTATTTCTTTATGAATCCTTGTACGTCCCTCAAGATCTCCGCCGTACTCGTCAGACCTCTTGTTAAAAAGGGGAGACAAAAACTGACTCAACAAATAGCCGTGTGCACAATGAAGCTGAACAGCATCAAAACCGGCCCTTTTTGCCCTTTTTCCCGCAGCAACAAAGGCGTCAACCAATCGAAATACGTCATCATGTGTAACTTCTGTAATTTCTTCTTTGGATTTGTTACCTATATTTGAAACAGCGATGTAGGGTTTCGGCACCGATTCTTCTGCAAAAATTCCGGCATGGGCTAACTGAAGGGCAGTTTTGGCACCGCCGGCATGAACTTTTTCAGCCAATCGCGCCAGTCCGTCTACAAAACGATCATCATATATTGCTTTTTGCCTAACAGATGCCTTTCCTTTTTCGCTTACAAAACAGTGCCCTGAAATAAGCAATCCTACGCTTCCCTTTGCCAAAAACTCCGCTAACCTAATCATCTTTTCGGTTACGGTACCTGTCTCATCGGCAGTCCCAGTCCAGGTAGCCGATCTTACAAAACGATTTTTTAATTCCATGGTGTGTATTTTTGCAGGTTCAAATAGCTTGTTCATCCTTTATCCTTTTCATTACCTGTTTTTATGAAATACCGTTATCTATCAAGAATAAAGAAAACGGGAATCTTTTTCTGATGTGTTTTTTTGATCGGCAAATTTAAGATTATTTTTTTTCAACAACTTTAAAATACAAGTTGGCTCCAATTACTCCCGAAATAAACGACAATTCCCCTATTTCCATCGGATCTTGACGACCGGGGTCTCTTCCTGTGTCAGCTTTTATCCAATTAAATTCAACGAATATTTCGGGCGTAAAAGCTTTTTTCGTATAAAAACGAAATGCAAACAATCCTCGATATCCCGGAGTAATTTCTTTTAGATTTTCAAATTTTAGATAGTTAAACAATACACCGCCGCCTATTGATACAGAACACCTTCCGTTTGAAATTGGAATGTGGCCGCTGATTGTTCCGCCTGTTGACGCTCTTAAAAAGTGAAAACCTTTAGAGTTACCGCCTATGACTGCAATTACCTTGGGCGACCATCCAATTTCGCCTACAAACTGAAGTTGAACATACTCAATCGGAGCAAAAGTAATAGAAAAGCGCGGTTGTAAACACACAACCATTGCAGTCGAGCCTTGATTTAACTCTACTGCGCCTATCGAATTCATCCATCCTTCTATGTATTTGTTTATCTCTTTGGGATACATAAATCCAATGCCCAGTCCCGGCCCCATCAACAACATTAATTTTCTCGGTCCCGATTTGTTTGATTGATTCAATTCGGAAGACAAAGACGATGATTCTGTAGTAGTAACAGGAGGTTGAGAAGCAATCGGCGAAGCAATATCAATCTGTTCGGCTTCAACGTTATTTTCTTTTGCTTCAACATTAGATTTAACAGAATCACTTTCACTTGAAGTAACAACTTCAGTTTGCTCAGCCGGCGAAGTATCCTGTTGAGTGGCAGCGGGAGCATCTGTCAAAGAATCGGTAGACTCAGCACTTATCTTCAGCTCTTCATCCGTAGTAGCGTTGTTAATCGATGCCGATACAATTTGTGCATAGGATATAGCCGTTGTCAAAAAAATACAAAATGCAGAAATCGTGCAAACCATACCAGTCATTGGTTTTTGTTTCATTGTAGCGCTCCCTTTTTCAAGCCATCTTAGATATTTATCTGTTAACCGCCAAAAATGCGACTTTTTAGGATTGATGCAAGAGAATTATTTTATTTCTCACAAAATTATCTTTTTTCCCTCTTTGATACAATCGTGAGTTTTGTAAATAGTGTTTATTTCAAAAGCGGATGTTTTAGCTAAGCCGCCCATGCACAACATCTGCTCGCCGCAAATTATGGTACTTGCCGTAAATCAGATATTTGATTGTTTTTCTAGGTTTATAAACAAAAGAAGCTGACACTATTGGCTCTGTGATCAAATTTTTCCTTTGAAATAGAGGTGTTTGCAAACAGGTGATTGACATAACCCTCTTTGGTTTGAAAGATAGGGTTATGACAGCTTCCTCAAATTTTATTCATCTCCATCTTCACAGCCAATATTCTCTTTTGGACGGCGCCATTAGAATTCCGGATTTGCTAAGCAGAGTAAAAGAATTGGGCATGCCGGCCGTTGCGATAACAGATCACGGCAATATGTTCGGTGTGGTGGATTTTTATAAACAGGCTATTGCCAAAGGAATTAAGCCGATAATCGGCTGTGAGGTATATGTAGCTAAAAAGAATCGTCGAGATAAAACCGAACGAGGTTACTATCACCTGATCCTGTTGGCAAAGAATGCAGAGGGATACAAAAACCTCAAATATCTCGTATCAATGGGATATCTTGAAGGATTTTACTATCGACCTCGAATAGACCATGAGTTGCTCAAAAAGTATTCCGGCGGCTTAATATGCTCAACCGCATGTTTAGCAGGAGAAGTTCCCCAAGCTCTAAGACAGGGCGGATATGAGCGAGCAAAAGATGCTGCCAAGAATTTGGCCTCTTATTTTGAGCCGGGTCACTTCTTTTTAGAAATTCAAAACAACGGATATCCCGAACAAGAACCGTTAAATACGGCTCTGCGAACTATAGGACAAGAACTAAACATTCCTTTGCTTGCAACAAACGACGCACATTATTTAACCGAAGCAGATGCAAAAGCACATCGCGTGCTTATGTGCATTCCAAAAGGCATTACCCTAAACGATCCCAAAGCCGACAGCGGATATTCAGACCTTTTACATCTTCGAAGTTACGAAGAAATGCTGGCAGCGTTACCGCATTTTCGGGATGCGGTAGAAAACACAATGCGTGTAGCCGAAATGTGCGAAGAAGTAGTTCCCACTCAACCCTTGTCATTGCCGGATTTTAAGCCGCCGAACAACGAACCTTTGGATGTCTACCTAAAAAACACAACCCACGAGATGCTTAATCTAAGATTCTCGGAATTCGAAGCAATTGGCAAGCAAGTCGACAAGGCATCCTATAGAAAGAGACTTGATATCGAGTTGGCAGTTATCTGCGAAATGGGTTTTCCCGGTTACTTTTTGATTGTGCAGGACTTTATTCGCCATGCCAAAGAACAAGGTATTCCGGTAGGCCCCGGACGAGGTTCGGGTGCCGGCTCACTTGTAGCTTATGCGTTGCGAATTACAGATCTAGATCCCATACCGCTTAATCTTCTTTTTGAGCGATTTTTAAATCCCGAACGAGTATCCATGCCCGACTTTGACATTGATTTTTGCAAAGATCGACGCGAAGAGGTCATTGCCTACGTTATTGATAAGTACGGAAAAAACAATGTGGGACAGATTGCTACATTTCATCAATTGAAAAGCCGTTCTGTAGTTAGAGATGTCGGAAGAGTTATGGGCATAGAATACAGCGAGGTCGACAAAATAGCCAAACTTGTTCCGGAAGGCCCCAAAGTAACCCTTAAGAGTGCGCTTGAAACAGAGCCTAGATTAGCGGAAGCGAGAAAAGCTGATCCAAAAATCAACGAGCTTTTAATATATGCCGAACGACTGGAGAATTTAAACCGCCATGCAGGCATGCATGCGGCAGGAGTGGTTATTGGAAACAATCCTCTATGGGACTATGTTCCGGTTTTTCGAAGCAGTGATGATCAAACTGCCCAGCTTGTAAGCCAATTTGATATGAAATTTGTCGAGCAGTGCGGTTTGGTCAAGTTCGACTTTTTGGGATTAAAAACTCTTACTGTTATCGATACAGCAGTAAAACTTATCAATAAGAGACCTGATCGAAAAAAGCCCTTAGATATATCTTTGCTGCCACTGGACGATACTGAAGTATATCGACTTATCTCCGCCGGCAACACATGGGGTGTGTTTCAACTTGAGTCAAGCGGCTTTCAAGAGCTCCTTAGAAAACTATTACCTGATTGTTTTGAAGATATTGTTGCTGCCGTAGCCCTATATCGGCCGGGTCCTTTGGAAGGGGGAATGGTTGACCAGTTTATAGAATGCAAACATGGTCGCCGAGAGATTTCCTATATGCATCCAAAATTGGAAAATATCCTAAAGGAAACCTACGGGGTAATTGTATATCAAGAACAAGTAATGCAAGCCGCCCAGATTCTCTCCGGTTATTCTTTGGGTCAAGCAGACCTCATGCGTCGAGCTATGGGTAAGAAAAAAGTAGAAGAAATGGCCGAACAGAGACTCCGATTTGTCAGCGGAGCTACAGAAAGAGGTATTGACGCTGCCAAAGCAGGAGAGATATTTGATCTTATAGACAAGTTCGCCGGTTACGGATTCAATAAAAGTCATTCTGCTGCATATGCCTTGGTTACCTATCAAACAGCGTGGCTCAAAACCCATTATCCTGTTGAGTTTCAGGCCGCGCTGCTGACATGTGACCGAGAAGACACAGAAAAAGTTGCCAGATATATTCAGGCCGGACGTGAGTCCAAAGTAAACACCTTGCCTCCGGATATTAATCGGTCTGACGTTAACTTCAGCGTAATATATTCAGAAGATTCCCCCCCTCAAGCTGAAATAGTGTTCGGACTAGGCGCCGTAAAAGGAGTCGGAGAAGCTGCTCTCCATGCAATCATTGAAGCTCGAAAATCCGAACCGTTCATAGACATTTTTGATTTTGCATCTCGTGTTGACTTATCCAAAGTCAACCGAGGAGTAATAGAATCGCTTATAAAAGCCGGCGCTTTTGATTCAACAGTAGACTTATCTGTTGTTAATAGAGGTCAGATATTCGGAATACTGGATACAGCTTTAGAACGAGGACGGTCTGCTCAAAGGGATAGAGAAAGCGGTCAAATAAGTCTTTTTGGAGCATTATCTTCATCAAAAGTTACAAATCAAACCGGAATATCAGAATCCAAAACAGAATATGCAACAGTCAATGCATGGGATGAATTAACCTTGCTATCTCACGAAAAAAAAGCTGTCGGTTTTTACATGTCCGGACATCCTATGGAACGATACGCAAAAGAAGCTGCTATGTTGACAGACCACAATTGCGAAACAATAGCCAATGCAAAACCTAATGAATCCGTTTCGCTGGCAGGAATGGTCACAAATTACAATGAAAAGATGACAAAGACTGGCAAGAGACTCGGTTTATTTGTACTGGAAGACCTTGTCGGGAGAATCGAAACGGTTGTTTATTCTGATGCATTGGAGGCAAACAGAGAAGCTTTACAATCAGATAAACCGGTTTTTATTTCCGGAATAGTGCGAATCGATCAGAAAAGTGAAGATGAAAAACGTAACTTAATTTTAAAGGAAGCTATCTCCCTCAGTGATGTCAGAATCAGAAGGACAAGAGAAGTATTCGTTCACCTCAATGCCGAATTCTTTCATCCCGAACATCTTCCTGCCCTAAAAAAGCTTTTCGAAAAAAACCCCGGTCGATGCAATACCTTTCTCAAGGTCATTCAACCCAACCGATCAGTTACAACATTAAATCTCCCCGAACAGTTCAGGGTAAATCCGAGTGACGATTTTCTTAACATAATCGACAAGATAACTGGAGTTCAAGCAGTCGAATTGAGATAAATAGACAATAAAAAATAGGCAGCGGACCGGGATGGGAAAAGGAGTCGACCAGTCTTTTACGGCCCGCTGCCTGGAGAGAGACTGCTAATTGCAATAACACCCATTTCCGACGATAGATGCTTTCGCAATCCGCGTTTCATGCTCCTAAGTGTCCGCGGACACAAAAAAGTGATCTCTTTTTTTTTAATATATGAATTTTTTTTGAACAAATATTAGCAACTAGCTGAAACAGCATTCAATTCCCCAACCTTTTCCAAATACCGACTAAAACTTTTGCTTTGTAACTTGACGGAGTGTTCTGTTAACAACCTATCTCGTTGCTTAAGGCCTCTAATACAGCGGCAAGAGCATCTCTTAATGATTCATCCAGATTTCCTGTCTTAACTATAAGAGTAAAAAGAAATTCTTCGCATATCGGTACGGTAATGACATCATATATTTCTGTAGAAAACTCTACACTCTCGGTGTTTGATTTTGTCAACCAATTCAATCGATACTTAGCTGACTCAAATAATATTCCGCAATAGGCTGCAGCCAATCTTGTTTCAAAAGGGTCTAATATTGCATAATAGTCAACAGTTTCTCCGGTATTGTCAAACAGTACAGCTGCCGTTACAGAATGGTTTCCTCCAAAGAAAAGCTCTAAAATCTTTCCAATTCCGGATGGATCCATATCGCGCTGGGGATTGCGTAAAGGGCTTTTTGTCACTCAGAAAGACTCCCCTCTTTTAGAGCTTGTTCATATATAAAAACTTTTGTCTTTGATTGCAAACGAGACATGAATGCATCTGAACGTTCCTTTTGGAGTCGAGGCAAAAGGGATTTTCTTATTTCCTCTCTAACTTCATCAAACAAACGATTTTGTGCCGGCAACTCCTCCGCTAAATATATAATGTGAAAACCATAATCTGTTTTTGACGGAGTTGAGAGTTCACCCACTTTAGAAATAGAAAAAGCGGCATCCACAAACGGTTTTACAAAATTTGTTGAATCTGCTTCGAAAAACGGCAGCTTTTCTGCGAGAACTGTTTTGTTTGAGTTTTCAACTATAGGTTTTACTCTCTTTAAAAAATCATCCTCATCAACTGCAGATAATGCAGCAACTCTGACCTTTTCGGCAACTCGTCGTGCTTCTTCTTCAGATAAGAAATTAGGACCTGTTCTGGCCAAACAATGAGCTGTACGACGCTTTATGCCGTGCACATATTTCTTAATATTGGCCTCGTAGTTGGCTTTTAATTGCTCTTCGGTCAATTCTGTTAAGACAACAGATTCAACTTCTCTCTTAATAACAAGCTCAGCTATTGCATTTCTGCGAGATATTCTAACCTCTGTAGAATTCTCATATCCGCGCCTTCTAGCTTCCTGAGATAGAAGCTCGTTTCTAATAACCGCTTCTACTGCGTCTCTAACATTTACTTGTCCCTCTGAATCAGTAATCAAACTTTGAATATCCGAAAAACGAATAATTTTTCCGTTTACTCTCGCAACCGGAAGATCATTTTGTGAATTCTTGTCAAAATCTGAAACCGACAATTTTTCAGTTCCTGATTTATCAAGATGATCGCTCTTTGAATTATGCTCGCAATTGCATAAAGAAAATACAATTAATAGTATCACTATATGTGCAGTATCAAATTTCACAAGGTACATCATATCAATAAGAAGCAGCCTATATAAAGTAGAGAACAATAAAAAAAACCGAACAACACACCAAAACAACTACCTAACCCTTACCAAAGTTCCGGGATGGTTTGCAGTGGTGTGGACAGCCCAAAATCCCGGAGGAATTACAGGTTCCGTCCAGTTGTAAAACCACATGGCATCTTTAGGAGATAAATTAACACATCCGTGGCTTCTCCTGTTTCCAAAGGCATCATGCCAATATACACCATGCAAAGCATAGCTTTCAAAAAAGAACTGAGTCCATGGAACATCCTGAAGAGAGTACAAACGAGGCTTTTCTTGTGTAATTTCGGTACTTTCAACTATTTCATCAGTTGTTATTGTCGAAGGTTCTACTGGATCATCAGTATTATCCATGGCAATAGCCGCCAATTTAGCCCAAATTCTGAAAGACCCTTTTACGGTAGGACTGCTGAACTTGCCGCTTGATATCATTGTAATATACACCGGCTTGTCACCTTCATAGGCAGTAATAATCTGAGCATCGGTATCCACATCTATCCATTTCTCAGAAGCATCAACGCCTTTAGGAATATCAGACGGACGACTTACCCTAACATCTGAAGCTGCAAGCCATCCGCCTTCATCGAACCGATAGAATCTAGAAGAACCTTTGCCGACAGTTTCAAGCACTAAAAACGGCGTATATCTTTCGACCTTGGTAACGCGATTTTTCTTTTGGCGCGACGGTTCTGAATAAACATATGCATTATTGTTGTTTACAAAACCGACCCGTTCAACTTTCATCTCAGTTATCTTGATTCCTTCAAAGGTGCTTATTCTACCAGTAATACCGGCGTGTCTCTTGGGGATAAGAGTTCCGTTAACCGTCTTAAAATAGTTTTCGCCGTCAATATTAACAGTACTGTGAACACCGAAACCGAATCCTTTAAGAACTTCCCTAACTTCTTCTAAAACTCCGCCGCTCATTCGGTATTCTAAAGAATCCTCTCGTAAGAAACCGTAAGGCCACGGTGTTATGGAACCTTCTGATAATACCGGCAATGATATTTCAGAAGGAGGTTGAAATGAACGATTGACGTGATCTTCACATATCCATCCATCTTCAAAAACTCTAAACCATTGCCCCTTGCATCCGGGACCCGTTGTTTCTTCAAACACAGGAAGTCCGGCAGCCTTCATAACCACACCTCTTCTAACAGCTTTGTTAGTAGGTTTAACTCTAACTACAGTGTAGTCTCTTTTTACGATGACTGAGACAGGCAAAGAGGAATCGTAAGTCTCGCTTCCGTCCAATGACTGCTCTGTATTTGCCGATTCAGTTGTATTTTCATTGAAAGCCTTCCTTTCTCTTTCTGCTGCTTCAATTAATTCATATGACAAATAGATGCTTCGCATTAAACCTGTACGAGGAAGTTCGGTATTATTATC
Organism: uncultured Myxococcales bacterium; assembly: GCA_964458775.1. Classification (GTDB taxonomy): domain Bacteria; phylum Myxococcota_A; class Polyangia; order JAAYKL01; family JAAYKL01; genus CAYWLQ01. Next base: position 16,324 of record CAYWLQ010000054.1, read on the forward strand.
ATCAGCCAAAACCCTCTTTGCATCTATTTGAACAAATAAAACACATGACAAAAAAAACATTTGGTTTACGGGTATCTTGTATACAGTCATCGTTTTCTACAATAGCGTCTATCGTTCAAACTGACCAGTTATAGGCACTTATTCCCGACAACATAATTAATATTTAGCCGAATAATATTCAAAACATAAAGTTTTCACTCAAGATTATGCTGTTGATCACTTCAACTCACTTCATTTTGATGACCCTTAGAAACAACTGTTTGTAACATAGAAGTATATGGGGTTGAGCTGCAATTCAAATCAACCGCCTTTGGCGAAACCGAATTTTAAGAAAGGTCTCATGACAATGCATTTTCTAACAAAAACCTGCAAATTGAAAATTTCAAAATACTATTTTATATTTTTGGCAATTATCTCTTTAATACTCGGATGCTCTTCGGAAGACCAGGACTTTAGAGATAACTATCGGACAGAAGACAGCGAAAGCAGCAGTGATGCGGATGCCGACGCTGATACTGATGCTGACAGCGATGCTGATACCGATACCGACGCTGACAGCGATGCTGATACCGACACCGATGCTGACAGCGATACTGATGCTGATGCTGACACTGATACTGATGCTGACACCGATGCTGACAGCGATACTGATACTGATACCGATGCCGATGCTGACACTGATACTGATGCTGACACTGACAGCGATGCTGATACCGATGCCGACGCCGATGCTGACACTGACACCGATTCCGATGCTGATACTGATACCGATGCTGATACTGATACTGATACTGATACTGACACTGATACTGATACTGACACCGACACTGATGCTGACGCTGACGCTGACGGCGATTCCGATACAGATACAGATACTGACGCTGACGGCTGGGGAAATGTACGTTTTGACGGGGGAGGTTTTGTAGCAGGAGTAATCGCTTCTCAAACAGATGAGAATCTTTTTTATACACGTACTGACGTGGGCGGGGTCTATCGATGGAATAACGCAACAAAAACTTGGAAACCTCTTATGGATTGGATTTCTCAAGACGATGTAGGTTTGTACGGCGCTGAAAGTTTTGCTCTTGATCCCAACAATCCGGCCAGGCTTTATATTCTGGCGGGAACCAGTTATTTCAGCGAAGGAAAAACAGCGATTTTGCGTTCAGAAGATTTTGGAAATACTTTTGAAGTTGTCGATGTATCATCCTTATGGCGTGCTCACGGAAACGGAATGGGACGTCAAACCGGAGAAAAGTTGGCAGTTGATCCCAATGATCCGAATATTCTCTTTTGCGGAAGTCGGGCAGCCGGGCTTTTTAAAAGCACTGATGCCGGCAAGTCTTGGAGCAATGTCAATGCGATCGGAGCTCAACCGGGAGCAGATTTGGTAAACGCCAACGGAATAAGCTTTGTACTATTCGATCCTTCCTCGTCTGTTACGCCGCAAGGAGGAACAAGCACGTTGTATATGGGGGTTTCAACAAATACCGGGAATAATCTCTATGTCAGCAAAGACGGGGGAGCTAATTTTACCCCTATTAGCGGCGGTCCTTCGGGACAAATGCCCAATCGTGCCGTTCTCAAAGACGGAAATCTGTATATTACTTTCTGTAATTCTCTTGGACCTCATGGAGTATCCGGCGGTGCATTTTACAAATACACAGTATCTTCCGGAAACTGGACCAATCTTACACCCAAGACAGACGACGGATCAGCCTATATGGGAAGCGGCGGTCAAAGTGCAGCTCACGGCTTCGGAGGAGTGGGTGTCGATCCAATAGATTCAAATCGCATTTTGATCACCACTGTTAACTATTACGGAGGTCAAACTCGCTATGATGACGGCGGTGAAGGCTGGGGAGATAGAATATATATTACTTCTGACGGAGGCACCACATGGACAACCAATTTCTCTTACGAGGACCCGACTGTTCCGGCCAATGCAAATGCCTCGACAAACGGAACTTCGTGGATCAGCGGCAAGGCAATTCACTGGGCAGGAGATATTACTTTTAATCCGTTTAATACAAAAGAAGCATGGGTCGTTTCTGGTAATGGAGTTTTTCACTCTGAGAATCTGGACAGCACAAAACCTATATGGAAATTCCAATCAAAGGGCATCGAAGAAACCGTTCCTTTAGATATTGTAAGCATTCCGGGCGGCCCTCTGGTAACAGCTATCGGTGACTATGATGGAGCTGTTTATGCTGATATTACCAAATCCTATCCTATTCATAATCCGCAAATAGGAACAACTCATTCCTTGGGATATGCGCCTCTTACCGGAGCATTTCTTAGAGCAGGTCAGGTAACTGACTATTCTACGGGAACAGGTATCACAAGCGACGTTATGTATTACTCTGACAACAACGCTGCATCATGGACGGCCTTGCCCACACCAAAAGGAACTCACGGTCTCGTGGTTCTTTCCGCAGACGGACAGGTATTGCTGCACCGTCCGGAAAACGCAAACACGGTACATCGCTCAACCGACATGGGCAAAACCTGGACAGCAGTAACCGGTATGGACGGTCAATCGCAATACGCCCGCATTGTTTGCGATCCTGTAAACGCCAATGTGTTCTATCTTCTGGATCAACAAGGAAATCTGAAAAAATCTACAGACAAGGGAGCATCCTTTACAACAGTAGGTTCTGTTCAAAACGATGCGCAAAATCTCTGGCAAGCAAGCAACGGTCTTATAAGAACCGTTCCCGACCGTGAAGGACACATCTGGGCACCTCTGGATCAAGCGCAAAGCTGGGCTGCAAACGGAAAATTCAGCACCAACGGCTTAGCGTTTTCAGAAAACGGAGGCGTAACCTGGACGCGCTTTCCTGCTGTAAATTCAGCACATGCCGTAGGTATAGGAAAAGCGGCCCCCGGAGCAAACTACGAAACCCTATTCATTTGGGGAGTAGCAGGAGGCGAAAATAATCCTCTAGGTATCTACTATTCAATAGACAAAGGAGCATCATGGACTCGCATGAACGATGACAATCACCAATACGGAGGCCCCGGAAACGGAGCTTTTGTACAAGGAGACATGAATGTTTTCGGAAGAGTGTACATGAGCACAGTAGGAAGAGGTCTTGTTTACGGAAACATCGACGCGCTTTAGAGATAGAATATTCGTTTGACGTAGCCTTTTTTCAATTGAAAATACACTTGAACTGATATTGGAGGATACGTTATGCAAAACAAATCAGTTCAAACTTGTTCAATATTATTAGTAATTTCGACTGCAACCGTAGTAGGCTGCACGCAAAGCCAAGACTTGAATGAAGGAGCAGATGACAGTGACACCCGAAGCAGAGGTACTGCAGATGCCGACACTGATACTGACACAAATGCAAACCCTTGTGTTACTAGTGAATGGCCTACAGCCGATCCTACGAGTGCAGGACCTTTTGAAGTTGCTGCCGACAGGAACGTCGGACCGTTGGCCGGTGTTGTTCCCGATCCAATCTATAAGGACAGACAGCAGCGTTTTAACGTTTACCGCCCCAAAAACCTAGCTCAGAGCGGATACTGTCACCCGATCCTAATATGGGCGAACGGATATAGGGACAACCCTGAGCAAAATCCTCCGGATTGCATCGTCGACTCAAGTGCCAACAGATGGTGCGGACAGTATTTGCCTCTGCTGAATCATCTAGCTTCACACGGTTTCGTCGTGGTTGCTTCGCTCAGCACCGCTACTGCGGAGGGCAATCCTCTACCCACTATAGCAGGGCTAGACTGGATACTCGATCAGGCGGAGGATCCCGAAAGCCCTTACTATCACCGTCTCGATACCGCCAATATCGGTCAACTCGGCCACTCGTATGGAGGAATGTCCACCTGCATATCCGCATCCGAACCTCGCTACAAAGCCCTCGCAACAATATGCGGTACCCGGGAGCTGAGCGGAGTTCACACGCCGATGCTGTTTTTCTGCGGAGGTAAAGACACTGTGGTAAATTGCACAGGGATCAGAAATACTTTTCTATCGGTCACAAACCAACCGGCTTTTTTCCTTAACGAGTTAAACTCAGACCACGGCAGCTGGGTTTATCAGGGTGCCGGAGGGGTTTCTCTTTCTTCTGCCGTCGCGTGGTTTAGGGTTCACCTCATGGGTGATACTGAAAATCGCAAGTACTTCTACGGAGCAAACTGCACTTTCTGCAACGACAATCGCGTAGAGGTCGAGCAAAACAGCCTCATGGTCGAGTGAAAATTTGCTATTCGGTATTGACTCTCGCTACGAAGATATCCTCAGCAGCATCTCTATTAAGTGCCAACTCGGTGCCTTCGTATCTTATACATAGAGCCGGAAAACGCTGATGAACCTCCACCAGAGTTCCGGGCGTAAGACCGAAAGAAGATAGCCTATGAAATCTGGCATGATGTTTGGGTTTTATATACATGATTCGGCCCTTTTCTCCCGGGCTTAACTGTGAAAGGCTTACAATAACAGTTGCAGCAACTGTTCGATGAGCGAAGCAGCATTTTCCTCTGGGAATAGGCTTTCCGTCCGGACATGTTGTCGGATGTCCAAGAAGCGTACAGATAGCCTGTTCCATCTCAGGCAATAGTGTGTGCTCTACTTCACAAGCTGCATCTTCTCGTTGCTTGGCGTCAAGGTTTAACATTGTTGAAAACAAAACCTCGGCAAGGCGATGTCTTCTAACTACACCTTCGGCTTCTGCCCTACCCTCCTCCGTCATTGTAATAATATCGCCGCTTCTAACGATAAATCCCTGCTTTTCTAACGACAGCAAATCCTCTTCGGCAATATTGTCCGGGCACATTTTTCTCACAGCAGCAGCTGTTGAGGTTTCTAAATTCTCATCTACCTTCCACATTGACTCAAGTATTTCCTCTAAAGATCTGTGCATAAACCGACTCGATTCAAGTAAAAGTAATACCAAAAGTTCGGCATACATAATTAAAAACAGCCCCGACAACTACAGCCCAAGAAGCAGCAATCGCCAAAATTGCCGTTGACGTAGCGATTCCCCTCTCTTTAAAAATAACGATGGTAGCGTTGAGGCAGGGCATAAGAAAAGTCATAACCAGCATGGTAACAACCATTTGAACATTGTCAAAATTTGCTTTTGCGTGAAGCAATTCTGCTGCTCCGTTCTCTCTGCGAATGGCAGTTTTTATAAGAACTTGTACAAAATCATCCGGCAAACCCAAGACTCCGTGAATAAAAGGTTTAGCAATTTGCTCTACTGTTCTAAGTCCGCCGACTCTATCAAATAAAAAAACAACAAAAGACGCGATAATAAAAATTGGCAGAGCCTCCTTTATAAATAAAAATGAGCGCCTCCAAGTTTTTCGGATGATTATACGAATTCTGGGAATTCGCATTTTTGGCAGTTCCATTATCAGATCCGGTTCGTCGCCTTTTAATACCTTGCTCGATAAATAACCGGCCAGCAGTATTTGAGAAACAATAGTACCGAATACAGCTAAAAATGCCGTAAAGGGCATCGGTTGCAAAATCACCAACATTACAGAAAGCAGCGGTGCACACGGAACCCCCAAAATGAGCAACAGGGTTAAAATGATACGTTCTCTTTTGGTGGGAAGAATTCGAGTTGTTATCACAGCCATGGTAACACAAGAAAACCCCAACAAAAGAGGAATAAGACTGTGACCGCTGAGACCCAGTTTTCGAAACACCCTGTCAAACAAAACAGCAAGCCGTGGAAGATATCCTGAATCTTCGAGCAAAGCCTGAAATAGATAGAAGAAGAAAAGCACAGGTAAAACAATTCCAAGAGCCAGAAAAATTCCTGACGAAATTATACCAAAATCTTCATTTATAAGTGCATCTCTAACGAATTCTGACGGTATATATAAAAAAATCGACTCGGCCAAGGGCATTAAATAACCGTTAAGAAGCACTTCCATTATGGAATCAACAACAATACCTGCGCCCAAAACCCCCACCCAGTAATAAGCTGCAATCATAACCAAAGCGGCAATTAACATTCCCGTGATCGGTTTCTGAGACAAACTTCCAAAGCGCACCAGCATATTGGGTCCGGACGGTGAGGTAACGGCAACGCGATTTACAATTTTTCGAGCTTCTTCATGATAGATTTCTTGCAATAAATCTTTGAGCGGAGTTCTGTAGGTTGAGTTAAGCCCTTTTAGAATATTGTCTATTGCCTCAAGCTTTTCTTTGCTCAGGATCTTCTCTGCGATTTTACGAGCAGCCGTATCAGAAGATAATAAAAGAACCGCAAGCCCTCTGGAAGAAGAAAAGGCTGTTGATATGAGTTTCTCAATTTCCGATACTGCGGTTTCAATATCTTCGGGGAATTTTGCTTTTATATTGGGGACTTTGGCGTCAGGAACCGTGTCAGCCAGCTTTCTGATTCCTCTTTTTTCAACTGCAACAGTTGAAACTACGGAAATGCCGAGTTCTTTGGAAAGAGCTTGTTCATCAATATCAACCCCCATATCCTCTGATTCGTCGACCATATTGAGTGCAGCGACAATAGGCAAACCGAACTCCCGAGCTTCTAAAAAAAAAGCTAGGGATCTCCTGATGTTCTTAGCATCAATGACCACAAGAAGGCTGTCTATTGCTCCGGACAGCAAAAGATCGCGAGCAACCATCTCATCCTCACCGTTAGCGGCAAGCGTCTGAGAACCGGGAGTGTCATATAAATGTAAAATAGCAATAGTACTATCTGTCTTTAAAGACGAGGCTCCAGGACACTCAAAAATATTAACGGATTCTTCGCGATGTAATTTATCATGCGATATTTTGCTAACGGAACAGGATGAACACTTTCGTTGTAAAGAACGAGGAGCACCGAATGCCCCTACAGTCACTACACCTCTATCGACCTTCATGGTGCTCTGCGGAATGTTAACTGAACGCTCTCCTCTGGTGCACAGTGCCTCGAAAATAGAGGTTTTTCCGACACATACGTTACCAAGTATAGCAGTATGAAACACCTTAGGGTTTCTGAAATTTATTTTGGGGGGAGCGGTACTCATACTAAGCATGGGTTTAACGGTAAAGGAGGAGTAGGTCAATTTAAGATATACCGTAATCAGGTTTTGAAATTATAAAAAACATTTTCGGATTAGAGTTCTCAAATTAGGGTAATTTTTGAAGTCAAAGCGACTTGCCTAATTTGACTAATTGACCGGAAGTCAATCCGTCGATAAAATCATTTTCGATGCGCACTTATAAAATTCATCTCGGCGGCCATTCTTTTGACGTCAAATCCGATGCACCGGAAGAGCATCTTCAAGCACTGGCATTAGAAGTTGAGACCCGGTTTAGGGCACTCAAAAAGAGCAATGCAAGAAGTGATCAGGATTTTATGATTATGTCCATGGTCGCGGTTTCCCTTCTAGATGAACTCAATCGCGCCAAAGAAAAATTTGAAAATGTATTTGAGTCCAGCAAGACATTTACACAAAAAGTAATCGACTGCATTGATGATTTTTTGGTCAAAGAAGTAGAATGAATTGTTTTTTATAACCCTGTGTTTTCTTGCAATTTTGTCAATATCCACATATATCTAAGTTGATCATTCGCCGTTTTCGGGGAATGTTGAGATAGATTCGGGTATTTCCCCCACCGGCTGACGATAAACGTTATCCGGATTAAATATGACGCAGGTTTTTTTAAGCATTTGAAATATAAACCTGCAAAATGTGAATCAATAGAATTCACCTCCGGAATCTGTCAAAGCATGTGACCTGATACTGTAGGCGAACGATCCTAATTTGGTTCGGTGTGTCCGGCATTTTGGCAATGGTTACAATGCCTTGGATGCACCTTTGACATAAAGACTAGGAGCCGGCCATGACAATCGTTCTTGTTGCGATAGTTGCTGCTGCTGTTGCTTTCTCTGTCGGTTTTCTGATCGCACGTAATGCTAAGTCAAAAACAGCTGCGATTGAAGCCTCAGAGGCGCAAAAACAAGCAGAAGAAATTCTTCAACGCGCTCAAAAAGAAGCGCAATCAATTGTAAAAGAATCACAAATAGCGGTTAGAGAAGAGAAAATTAGGGTTCGCACGGAAGTTGAAAAACAGACTGCTGAGGTTGCAAATCAAGCAAAACGAAATGAGGAGAGATTTCAGCAGAACAAAGAACTGTTAGAAAAGAAAAAAGATGTACTCACCAATAAAGAGCTGGAGCTGTCAAAAAAGGAAGCCCAGATTGAGAGATTAGAACGCGAAATCCAGGCCAAAGACCGAAAGGTAGAGCAGCGACTGGAAGAAGCTAGGCTGGCTGTGGAAAGAAAAGCAGGAATGAGCAGAGAAGAGGCCAAAAAAGAGCTTATGGATCAGATAATTGATGAGGCCAAAAGAGACTCTGCTATGACTATCAAACAAATAGAAGACGAAACAAAAGAAGAAGCGGACAATCGTGCAAAACGCATTGTCGGTATAGCTATCCAGAGATATGCCGGTGAACATGTTCAGGAACGGGCAGTGTCAGTGGTTCAACTTCCATCTGATGATATGAAAGGTCGTATAATCGGACGTGAAGGAAGAAATATCCGAGCCCTTGAGGCTGCAACAGGTGTGGATTTAGTGGTGGATGACACTCCGGAAACAGTTGTTTTGTCCGGATTTGATCCGGTAAGAAGAGAAATAGCCAGACTTTCTTTAGAAAAATTAATTCAGGACGGAAGAATCCATCCGACTCGCATTGAAGAAATTGTAGCAAAAACCCAAATTGAGGTGGAAAAATCTATTAAAGAAGCCGGCGAACAGGCCATTTTAGAGTTGGGGCTTGCCAGGGTTCATCCGGAAATCGTTAAAATGTTGGGGCGTTTAAAATTTAGGTACAGCTACGCTCAAAACGTTCTCAGACATTCGGTGGAATGCGGCTTTATTGCGGGTTTAATGGCAGCGGAACTCGGTCTTAATGTTCGAAAAGCAAGAAGAGCCGGACTTTTGCACGATCTGGGTAAGGCCACTTCTCACGAACAAGAGGGATCTCATGCATTAGTCGGAGCCGCCTTTGCCCGAAAACACGGTGAAGAACCCATAATAGTAAACGCAATTGCCTCTCATCATGAGGAAGAACCCCCTACGAGTGTTATTGCCCATCTGGTATCTGCAGCGGACGCTCTATCCGGAGCTCGCCCGGGAGCTCGACGAGAAATGCTGGAATCCTATATTAAAAGGCTCGAAAGCCTCGAAAATATTTGTCAAAGCTTCAGCGGCGTCGAAAAATCCTATGCTATTCAGGCAGGCCGAGAGGTTCGCGTTTTGGTAGAACACGATAAGATAGGAGATGCCGAGGCTGTTGTTTTGGCACGAGACATAGTTTCTAGAATCGAAACAGAGCTGACCTATCCTGGACAGATCAAGGTTACAGTCATTAGGGAAACCCGCGCTGTTGCGGTGGCAAAGTAGCAGTGAACTCACCTTTATCCATACTTATGATCGGCGATATCGTGGGAAAACACGGAATGCTTGCCGTTAGAAAAAGCCTTCCCAAAGTAGTAGCCGAAAACCGAATAGATTTTGTAATAGCTAACGGTGAAAACACAGCCGGCGGTGTCGGCATTACTCCAGATTTAGCTAAAGAACTCCTGCATTTAGGTGCTGATTGTATAACCACCGGAAATCATATTTGGAGACAGCGAGAAATAAGAGACTATATAGAACGAGAAAATCGTCTTCTTAGACCCCACAATTTTGGAAATACCCAACCCGGTTCAGGTATCGGAAGATACCGAACAGCCGGCGGAATATTAATTGGTGTAATTAACCTTGCAGGACGAGTATTTATGGAACCGGCTGATAATCCGTTTAAAACAGCGGATTCAGCTTTGAAATCTTTATCAGATATAAGAGTAATACTTGTCGATTTTCATGCCGAAGCTACTTCTGAAAAAAAAGCCATGGGACACTATCTGGCAGGACGAGTATCCGCAGTGGTCGGAACCCATACACACGTTCAAACGGCAGATGAAATGATTTTGGCACCCGGCTCCGCTTACCTAACTGATATGGGAATGACCGGTCCTCACGATTCAGTAATAGGCATGCGCAAGGATTTGGTATTGGATCGATTTGTAAACGGTCTGCCGCATTCTTTTCAACCTGCCAAGGGAGATATTAGATTCCAAGGTGTTGTTATACAAATAGATCGCGAAACAGGCTATGCACTTAGTATTCGTCGTTTAGATCTGTCGATTGCATAGTGCTGCACATAAGACACACTTTTTTTTAGTTTTCTAAAGGAGAATTAGCATATGAAAAATTACCAAGCTCTTTTTGTTGTACCATCCCTTATTGTTTTTGCTTTGGCAGGATGTTCAGGAAACGATAACTCACAAAACACAGATACCGATGATCGAGATGCTGCAGATAGCACAGACGATATTGACACTGCAGATAAAGAGGATACCGAAAACGATACAAACGGTATTCTCAACATTATCGGCTTAAAAGATGACGATCATGTATCGGGTTACACCTCAGGACGTATTAACAGCAATTTTGAAGTTCCCAATACGGCAGGAACGTGGGTACAAGCGCGTTTAAAAATAACGCTCAAACGATGTGATGCAACTGACCCCTATGTAAATGGGTCGTGGCCGGCTTTTTGGATGCTGGGAAGCAACTCGAGCGAACGCGGATACGGAGGAAGCGTTTCTTGGCCTTCGTGCGGAGAAATCGATATTATGGAATGGATTGGAAGCTACGACGATACCCATTACGCAACCAACCAATGGGGCAGTCCGGGCTTTACTGTAGACCACAATAGGCCGGCAAGGGTTGACTTTACGATCGGGCCTGAGAATTGGCATGTTTATGGAGTACGATTTAACGGCGGTTCAATAACCTACACATTAGACGGCCAAGACCTTGAAACAAAGATATATGATGACGGCGAAGAGCATTCACATCGCATTATTCTCAATATGGCATTGGGGGGTGACATGGGCGGAGCCATTGCCGAAGATTTTGAGTACAATATTCTTCAAATTGACTGGGTAAGAGTTACAGATGCATCCGGAACTATTCTTTGGGCCGATGAGATGGATGATGAGAACACCACAAAATCAAATTGGTTTGTTTTTATGGGTAACGCTTATAACAATGAAAAGCAATACTACACCAATTGGGAAACCGACAACTTTCAGTGGCATAACGACCCGACACTCGGTGAATGTAACTAATCGTTTCTGAAAAGCTCTGATAACAAAACCAGCCGTTCTAAAGTCAATTATTATCTTCTAACTGACCGACAGAACAGAAAATCTTATTCATATAAGGCTTTTCTTTTTTCTATTTTGTTATTTGCTATAATAGTTAGGGTTTTCGTTTTTGATCAAGAATTCGGAATTACTGTTTTATTTATTCTCAGCAGATGCATTTTTCAACAAGGAGTTTACAAACATGAACAGAAGAACAATACAATCCTCAACACAAACCATCATTTTAAGAGGAATGGCGCTACTTTTATTTGCCTGTTCATCAGAAACTGACCCTGTTTACGACAATGACAGCAACTACGATTCAGAAAGAGATAGCAGTAGTTCGGACGGGGATACAGATGCAGATAGTGACACCGATGCTGATTCAGACACCGATGCAGACACAGATACTGACACCGATACTGACACCGATGCTGACGCCGATGCTGATACTGATACTGATTCTGATTCTGATACCGATAACGACACAGATACAGACACTGACACTGACACTGATGCAGACACTGATTCCGACACGGATGCTGACTCTGATTCTGATACCGATACAGATGCAGACAGCGATTGTAATACAATAAACGATTGCGGCGGCGGTTTTTCCGGTATAGTTTGGGGATGTCAAAAACGATTTATGTACGGCATTAACTATGCATGGCGAGAATTTGCTGCTGATTTTGGAGGCATTCCTTATTGGAATAAACCTGGTGTAAGTCAGGCAATATCAGATTTTCGCAATGACCTCAAAGATATGAAGGATAACGGCGTTAACACCATTAGATGGTGGATGTTTCCCGAATTTCGCACGCCTTCAATCGAATTTGATCAGAGCAATACGCTGACAGGCATCAGCGGCACACTGGAAGAAGATATAAGACAAGCTCTTGCCTTAGCAAACGAGTTGGATCTCTATTTAATGTTAACTATTTTTTCTTTTGACAACTTCAGAGCCGACCGCGAAGACTCAGGACTCTTTATTCGCGGATTGGCACCGATGTTAAAAGACGAAAAAAAGCGCGCTTCTATTATGGAGAATCTGATTAGACCGATTGCATCCATCGTTGAATCCGACCCCAATCAAGATCATATGATAGCTTGGGATCTAATGAACGAACCCGAATGGGCGGTAACCGGTTCAGGAGTTGCTCCTGACCAAAACTTTGATCCAAATCCCGCACTAGAAGCGGTAACTCACTCTGAAATGCACACTTTTTTCAAAGAAATGATATCTGTGTTAAGAGAAGAGAGCTCCGCTATGATAACAATAGGGGCTGCAGCGGTAAAATGGGTCAACGCATGGAAAGACTTAGACCAAGATTTTTATCAATTTCACATGTACTCATGGATCAATGACTGGTGGCCTTATACCGACGGCCCCGAAGTTTACGGGCTGACGGACAAACCTGCCATAATGGGAGAGTTTTATCTTGGGAACATGACCTACGGCAACTCCAACTCACCGTCATATGCCGAAATGGTACACAGCTACTATGACTCAGGATGGGCAGGAGCTTTAAGTTGGCAATACTATGAAGTCTTGATAGGTGCCTTTAACAGAACTGTATTGGATGATGTTCGCGATTTCGCAGAATTATACCCCTGCCAAACAGCTTACACGGATACGTCCGCTGCTTACCATGCAACAATACCGTCACGCCAAGACATCGTCGAACCATATAATAGCACGCGACAATCGAGAAATTCTCGCTCAGAACGGACCTGTCGCAAAACAGCAAGCGGTCACCCGGATTGCTCACATCGTTAACTGTATGCAAGCAGTCGGTTAACTGCCGACACAAGCTCATTAGTATCATTTACGATTAATGAAGGCTCATATTTTACATCTGAGATAACACCGAAGCCCCAAGATACAAAGATAGAATGCACACCGGCACGGGCAGCTGTTTCCATATCCACGAACAAGTCTCCTATCATAATTGTGTTTTCTGACGAAGATCCTGTCTCCTTCATAGCTTGATTTATTCCTATAGGGTCAGGTTTCAATTTATCAAACGAACCTCCGCCCCATATACACTTAAACCTTTTTGTCATTTCAGCCAGCTCAAGCTCACGCACTACCGCATTGACAGGTTTGTTGGATAAAACATATAGGTCCGCCTGTTGACACAGCTGTTCAAGTGCATCGTCAATTCCAGGATACGGTTTAGATCGTTCTCCTTGATGCAAATTGTAATGTTCACGATATTCCTTAAGCATTGCTTTCTGTTTTTCGGAATTTTCTTCATCAATTCCAAGAAGATCTTTTAAAAGAGAGGCCAAACCGAGTCCTACTGCTTTTAGAACATCTTCGGTTCTCAAAGATGACAGTCCTTCAACTTTTCTCAGATAATTAACGCTATAGGCAATGTCTTCAGAGGTGTCTATTATTGTACCGTCTAAGTCAAAAACCAATGAGCAGGGAGTTTTATTTATATATTGCGATTTACACATGCGGAAATATTAAACATATTATAATAAATAACAATTATTCTCGGCAGCTTTTCTATTTAGTGTCCATCTCATAAGTGGGGTTAACAAAGAAGTCGTCCATGTGCGTACAGCTGCGGAGCTGACGCGCCCGCAAGGCGAGCTAACCCTGACGATGAATGACGAAAAGGAGCTGCGCCGCGACATTACCCGAATGATGAAGCCCCTCGGCGCTGGAGAATGCATCGATAAAGCGCCTGATGTCAAGCAACATCAGGCTGCATAGGTCAGGCATTTACTGGAGCAGCCGAAGCGTATTCGAAAGTCTGCAACGTTAGGGTTTACTCTATAGGCAACTGCGCATAACAAAATACTTAGTACCGAAAAAGAAAAAATTGCCCTTTACAGACGCAGACCGATTTGGAATACTGAAAAAGTAAGTTTTATAAAAAGACAGTAATTCCGCAGGTAGAAAACGCTTTTTGCACATGTTGTTTTGCGGAGATCTGTTGAAGTTAATTAGCACTATGCCGTGTGCGTATTTTTACCACGCGCACTGTTTGTGATTGGTTAATTTAACGAATAAA
>CAYWLQ010000055.1:0-24749 GCA_964458775.1 uncultured Myxococcales bacterium
TCAATCTGATGATTCTCTCCAAACTGGGTATACACTTCGAATTGATGAACAGAAACGGGGAACCCACGAACTCCATTAAAGGTAAATTACAGGCTGTTTGGCAAGAACACACACGTTCTTACTTGCCGCATGTGTTGATTAATGAGGTTCACCCCAAAACCGTTCTTCCTGTTTTGGCAGGAGTATGCATTCTTCTCCTCGCTACTTACTATGTTCCGGAAGTAAAGACATTTACGGAGTTTGACCATCTGTGGATACCCTTGCTTGCATTATTGATGGGGGGATTGGCAACCATTGCGCAATGGATGTATTGGAAGAAACAATATATAGTACAGGTGTTATGTTTGGTTGACAACTGTTTGTACTGTATCGCAGTAGTTGCGGTAATGATCGACACTGTATCCCCTATTCGGTATGTATGGGCTTTGCTTTATGGTCAGATGGCAGCTCACTACGGAAGACGCTATGCATTCAGTTGGCCCTTACTCGTTTCGGTGTCGGCAATACCGTTTATTATCACTTTGTATTTTTGCTCCCATGATTACGGTTTATTAGCACTGACGTTGTTCGGTGCTCTAATTTTTATTGTAAATAGCACAACGACACAACATGCAAGAAAAGTGGAACTGGAAAAAGAACGCTATCAGGCAGCTTATCGTCTTACTGATCAGGTTGCTTCCGAAAGCCTCGATATTGCAATCGCATCCAGTATGGCTGAAGTGGGGAACTTTCTGCATGAGCTGCGCAATGCTGCAACACCAATCGTCGGCGATGTATTGATTCTCAAACAACATAAAACGCTTCATCCGGACATTGAAGAAAGTGTTGAGAGTTTAGAAGTATCTACTGCAAGAATATCTGATCTTATTAATAAGTTACTTATCAGCATAAAGGGACGTGCGGCAAGACAAGATACCAATTTCTTATTGTCAGAAGTGCTTGTAGCAGATGAATTGGGCGGAGGATTAACTCCTGTTGACAGAAAAAACGTCGTTGAAATTTCCATAGAAGGAACAGTACCCAAGTTTATGGTAAACGGTAATCCGGAACATCTTAAAGCGGCGATCGATAATCTTATACAAAACGCAAGTAACGCCGGTGCTGATCGAATTACTATTTCAGCTTCTTTGGATGGAGGGCTAAAAAGGGCTTTTGTCAAAGTATCCGACAATGGTCCGGGAATTCCGAAAGACCTCATCAGCGGTTTGTTATTGCCTGAGTCAAAAAGCAACAAGGGAATAGCGCACGGTCTTGGTCTTCCTCTCTCTAAGCGATTAATCGAGGTTTTGGGAGGAGAACTAAAGTTGGCTGACACAGGATCAAGGGGAACTACCTTTCAAATAACGATGTCCGGTCAGCATAAAATGGATTCGGATAATAAGGTTGTCTCAGAAAAAAATAATGCTCAACGCAAATAATCCGGCAATAAATCTTTCAACCAGAACTTTCATTGCATCCTTGATCAATCAAGAATTCGGTCTAGATGAATCTAGTGCGATTTTTCTGAGACGGGCAATAGAAAAAGTAAAAACAATTAGTCCTTCCGGGTGGGTGTTTATGCTTGCACGATCACTCGGTGCACCAATGGATATTGCGACCGAAGCTGCATCTTTTGCTGAAATGTATTATGCGATGTGTTCTTTCACTGATGATGTTCAAGACGGTGATGCTGCTGACTATATGTTAGAAAGCGATGAAAGAATACTGATTAATACCTTAGCTCAACTGATTTGTATAACTACTGTTCGAGGAATAAGGTTTGCTTCTAATTGTCCTAACAAGGATGCTGCAAGTGAAATGTCCAAAATGTTTTTGAACGGCGGTGTAATGTTGCGAGGTCAGTTTATGGAACTGAAGCGCGAAAACTGGTCGACTGAAGCGTACAAAACAGTGGCATGTTTGTCAGGAGGAAGACAGTTTGACGTTTATTTCAAAACAGCTGCCATGGCGGCCGGAATATCTGCCGAACCTTTTCTTCGTTTATCAGATCCTGTCGGTATTTTGGTTCAGATATGGCACGACAAACAATCAAATGATGAAAGACTGATTGGACTTCCCGCCAATGAAGTCTCCGCCATGATTGATTCAGCACTTCTAGAACTTGAGGAAGCAGCAAATGAAATTCCGTCTGAAGCTAAAACGCTGATAGAAAATATGAAACAGTATGTAGTAAATCTATTTCAATAGTCGGGTTCTCTTATAAGGGACATTAACCTGTATTAGAACCTATGTTAATTCCATATTGTTTTTTGCATTGCAGTTCTTTGAAAAATAAATTCTGTCTATTTCAATAAATGACAAGCAAATGAGAAGCAGACAAACAGTATTTGAGTTTTTATTGACATATAAAATGAATAGAGGAGGCAGGATTTGCTCCCTGTAATAGGGGTTATCACAAATCTGGATACACTCATTATTACATAGTCACTTCGTCATCTTTGCATCTCAAATCCTGACAGGAGCAGTACTCTATTAGGAAACTAGTTCTCGCTGCGGCCTCAGACTCGTATGAATTCCGTCTAATTGTCGAACAGGATTTTTTCTTCTCAAATAGGTCTTGGCAACTCTCAATTGCGTAAGCTTTTGCTGCACATATTCTTCTGAGCCGATTACTATTCCGTCTGTGAAATGACGAATACGTTTTGTAAACAAACCGCCTGTTTTAAAGCCGCGAGCCTCTTCTTGTTTTAATAACCGCTTGGAAATGGAAGCTTGATTATCTTTGGTAGGAACACTTCCTCTGTAATAGACGGTCGATTTGTAATCGAGAAGGGCATCTTTGCGAGAGTTTCTGCCGGTAATGGAGGTCAGTGACGCCATCCATTTGTCATCTTTCATTTCACGATAAAAAAGAGAGGAACCGTCATAATCCTCGGGACGTTCAACAATTCCGGCTCTCACAGGATTTAGCTCAACATAAAGCAGACAGTCAAACATTGCTTTTTCGTCTTCAAGCAAAACGCTCTTAAACCTGTCGGCCCAAAAGCGTCCGCGTCGATTGTGCGTATAGTTAAACCAACGAGCAATTTTTGACTGAAGGCTGCGCATTAACTCAGAAACATCAAAAATTCTTTTTTCAAATCGTTTCCAAGAAGAATCAAACCACGCATCAAGTATAAGGTCGGTATAAAGAATAGAAGCCCGTTCTCGAAGTTCTTTTCGAGTCATTTGTCGAGGATCATCCATTCGAACAACCAAATGATAATGATTGCCCATAATGCAAAATCCCAAAATTTCGCAGCAGTAAACTCGTGAAAACAATCGGACAAAATCGACAATCTTGCGACGGCACCGCTTGTCATCAAGAGGATAGTCGCCGATAACCCCGGCAGTACGTCCGCAAAGATGATAAAAAGCTCCAGAGTCTTCTGCTTTAATTCTAGCTAACCGAGCCATGTTGGCCTCCTTTAAAGTCGACAGTTTGTAGAGTAGTTGATTTTTGATTGGTTTTCAAGGTAAAAGACAGTGTCCCCTATACCCTATATATGCCCTATATATGGGAGGATAATAACAATAACCTGGTTTATCTTTTTGAATTTTCATATAAAAAAAGAATTAGGCAAAAACAAATATTTTATATTTGGAACATTGAAATTGGAGTTTTGTAGTTGGTATTTGAAAAACAAAAAAAAACTATCTGGTTAATCAATCCTCTAAAGGCATATCGTTTTAACTGGGACTTGAAAGAAGTTGCAGATATGATGGGCAAGAAGACAGCAGGGCATCCGTTGGCGCTTCCGTTGTTGGCTGCTCTTACTCCCGAAAGCTATATTGTCAGAATAATTGATGAAGAGTTAGAAAAGATTCCATTTGATCAGCGTCCCGATCTAGTCGGTATAACAAGCCTGATTTCAAATATTAAAAGAGGATATGAACTTGCTGATCGGTTTCGCTTGATGGGTATTCCTGTTGTTATGGGCGGTCCTCAGGTAACGTTTAACATTGAGGAAGCATTAACTCATGCTGACTGCGTGGTTGCAGGAGAGGCCGAAACTGTATGGAAATTGCTGTTAAACGACTATGAGCTTGGCAGTCTAAAAAAGGTATATCGTGCAGAAGCTCCGTTTGAATTTGAAACAAGTCCTGTGCCCAAGTGGGATCTTTTAGATACTTCAAAGATATTGGCTTTTAGTGTTCAGGTTTCAAGAGGGTGTCCTCATCAATGTGATTTTTGTTTGGTTAGAAAACTTTTCGGGCGAAGCCACAGATATAGAGACTTAGACAATGTAATTGAAGAGATAATGGCGTTGCCTGCTGATGCGCAAATTTCTTTTGCCGACGATAATCTTACCGCAGATAAGCAATATGCCAAAGAACTTATGCGACGATTAATACCTCTTCGTAGATCTTGGAGTTGCCAAGCCGGATTTGATGTAACCAGAGATGAAGAACTGTTGTCCCTTATGGCCGAAGCTGGTTGCGGTGCAATTCTTATCGGTTTTGAATCCCTTAATCCCGAGTCTTTAAAAGATGCTAATAAGCCGCATAACAAAGTATCTGAGTATATAAGGGGTGTTGAAAATGTCCACAAAGCCGGTATTCATATTCTCGCTTCATTTGTGGCCGGTTTTGATTCAGATACAATTGATACTTTTGAGCAAATAAGAAAATTTACAGAAGACGCAAATCTGTCGTTTGTAATGATCAATGCTCTCAGCGTATATCCGGGTACGGACTTATACTTGCGTATGAAAAAAGAGGGGCGTGTTATGAGAATCAATACAGATTTATGCAACGGTATTTATCCT
Source organism: uncultured Myxococcales bacterium (assembly GCA_964458775.1). Classification (GTDB taxonomy): domain Bacteria; phylum Myxococcota_A; class Polyangia; order JAAYKL01; family JAAYKL01; genus CAYWLQ01. The sequence continues at coordinate 4,749 of CAYWLQ010000055.1, forward strand.
ACCATGCAGTATCGTAATATTTCTCAAGCTGAAATGTTTACCGGTATACTCGATACCTTGTCAAAAATATTTTCATTTGAGAATCTAGCGGTGAGAGGTCCTGCGGTATTGGGAAACGGGGCTTTTGCCGGTACGTCAGCTCTTTCAATCTCAACAATGACAAAGCTTAGGTCAATGCTGCATGTAATTTTTAGATATGTATTGTCCTTTGATCGATTTAAAAGAAAACTGCTTCTTAGATTGTTCACACTTGTTCGAAAAAGGCGGCTGTCCGTAAGCGCGATGATGCAGTATCTATTGTTTATTACTTCAATACGAGGCTATTTGAAATTTAATCGTAGCAACAGTGAGAAGATTTTAAAAGAACTCTCACAAGTCTGACTTTTGTTCTTCAGGTTTTGTAACCGTGGATTTGGAGTTGTTTCCAATCGGTCGGGTTCTAGGTACGTCTTTAGGCGGATTTTCGCCTTTTCCTAGCAGCTCTCTCAATACCGGCGGAATTCGTATGGGTCTTTCTGTAGGATAGTCATCCGGCTCTAGATAGTCTACAGCCTGAGCAATTGCGGCCATTGCATGGTAGCTGTAGTCGTTTCTAAGTTTGAGATGACCGATTGTATAGCGATAGCCTCCCATTGCTTCTTCCGGTATCGGCAAGAAGAATGTGTTGTCATATCCGTCATACTGCGTTTGTAGACAAAATCTCATTCCGTGAACAACAATTTGTCTTCGTTGCTCTACGTTTCGACTAAGTCGCTTGGCCAAATCATAAGCTGCCGCTGCACCCTCTGTGTATTGACAAGAATTAATAGCAGGCAACTCGCGTTGAGTTTTGTAGGATGCTCCGGCATAGTCCGGATATTGAGAACGATTTAGATACCAGAAATATTCGTTGTCAATCCAGTCCTGCTGCTCAAAGGCAATTTCTGCATACTTCGGATCGTTTGTGGTTAAATGTAAATCGTTCATGGCGGTAACCAACCAAGGAACAATTCCTATGAGATTAACGCGATGTTCTTCATCGTAGACACCTTCCGGGGTGCGTTCTTTTTCTAGTTTGCGCCACGCTGTCATGTACCAGGGAAGAGCTAAATCAACTGATTTTTTGTAGCGATCGTCTTTAAAATACGTATACAACCTCGACAGCGCAAAAATAAACTCTCCCGGGGCGATGGTGCTTTCGGCTCCGTAGTAGGGATGATCCGGCGGTACATCATATTGCCAAAAATGCCCGTTTTTATCTTGCATAAATAACAGCTCTTCTGCCAAGCATTTGAGCACGGGTTCATATTCGGTAATATCCGCCACATCTCCTAGTTTCAATATTGACAAGAGAGTCACGGCTACTGTGCCGATCTTGGCGTTGTAATACCTGGCCGGAGGATCGCGATGACAGATTACACACCTGTTTCCCTTGTGGCGCAAAAACATTAATGTAAATTCAATTCCTTTTTTGGCGCTTTCTACATATTTGGGGTCGGGTTTTATTTTATTTACCATCAGCAATGTGTAAGGATTAAGAGCATGTCGAACGATGTTGCCGCCCGGTATCCATCGTCGTCCCGGCAAATTCATCGGTTCATATCTATAGGCATACTGACCGTCTTCACCTTGATTCTTCATCAGCCAGTCAGCGCCCAGTTCCAATGAGCGTACTAATGCGGGCCTGGTTACATCCCAAATGGTTTTAAGCGGCATTCCTCTATAAAGTTCTGCTATTTCGCCGCCGGCTTCGCGTTCAATCCAATGTACGGTTCTAAATCGACTGAATCGATAGGCTTCGTCTTTTATCCAAGGAGTTTCGTGTAGTACATATCCTCTTTTCTTATTTTTGTTATTTTTGGGTTTTCGTAAGAACTGCTCAAGACCGTTTTGTTTTAGCAGCCGTTCTAAAAACTGTACGATAGAAGTTATTTCCATATGTACAGCATATGCCGGTTCAAGATAATGAAATTTTCCGTTACCCTGCACCGCCAACCCGTTGAGTCCCAGTTCAGCATACTCAACGAGATTCTTGGGCTTGCGGTCAGTCAGCACGCAAATGTTGTAGAGGACCTCTATTTCAACCTCCATCCTTGAAAGAGACTCATTAATGTCTGCAGGAACAGATTTTACATTAATAGTATTGTTTTTAATGACGGAGTTGGAGATGTCCGTCCAGTCATCTCTTATGCTCTGTGAAGCTTTGTCCAGGGCTTCTAATACAGACTTGCCGTTTGCTATGCGTTTTACAAATTTTCTACCTTTAAGTCCAAGCTCACTGCGCTGTCTTAGAGAAACAATAACGCGAAATTCGTCGGTTCCAACCGGTGCATTGGATAACGTAAAATCGAGTTTAGAGGGGGTGTGTCCGTTCATAATCTCACGAGCTCGGTAAACCATTCTGCGTTTAATCTCCGTTGGGATTTCAAACGGAGGTGCCACGCGATACAAGGCATATCCGGAGCTGAGCACAACAGGATGAAACCAGGCAAGGCTTACAGCATCTCTGAGACGAAGGCGAATGCTGGACATTTTCTCTTCAACCCAAGGCGATACTGTGGGTGAGGTTCGGTCAATCAATACAAAATCTATTTTATCTGCTATGAGTTTCTTGGCTATCGGTTCATCGTCGTCACCTTCGAAAAGACTATTTTCAAGCGAAACCATATGCGGACCGAAATCCGGAAAGGTCCCTCGCGGATCGCGATTGCCTATATGGCCTACTTTGCCCGCAGCCCTGGCAACTGCGCGTTTAACTTCAGGCACCATAGCTGAATCATTATTGTCTTCGATGGGATTTCTAACTATTACAATTTGAGGAGAGGGCATGGCGTAAGGAGATTCTTTAAAAGGAGCTCCAGGTTTAGGTCCTGTATAATTGGGATCTGTTCCAGGAAGTGGAGGTACCTTCCAAGAGGGAGGAATCGGTTTCTTGGGCGGTTTGGAGGTGCAATAGAGAGATTTTCCATTCCCGCAGATTTCACCCGGATCTGCATCGAAATCAGGTGCAACCGGGAGAGAGCCTGAATTGTCTTTGTAATGAGCTTCAACTTCTTCAAAAGACGGTTTTGCGCATCCTTCTGTTACCTTTTCTATTTTATTACGAATGTTCTGCGTAACGTTTCCGCCGCTCTTTAATGAAAGCAACTCATCATATATACGCTTTACAGGAGAATGTCCTTGTTCATCCTTATCAACAACTGCGTATACTACAGTGGCTGTCAGCAGAACCAGCATTACAACATTCCAGCGATTGGCGAAAAAAGGCGTTTTTTTGATTTGTTTTTCGTTGCCGTCGGATTTTTCAATTGTCTTTTTTTTGCTCTTGTCGGCGGCCATTCTTTTTCCTTTCCGGTTAAATTGTTAAAATCCTTATAAAAACATGGATGTAGCCCATAGGGTACAAATCCCGTCTAGTATTTAAATTCTAAAGTTTGCCGGAAATTTATTTGATAACGAATGAGCAATTGAAAATATGCCGGAAATCGACTTGAAAAGTAAAAAGCGGACAGTGGACAGCGTGGACATTGTGGACAAAGTCGACGGGGTGGACAGTGGACAGAGAAAAAGTGTAAAGAAAAAGTGTAAATTGTTCCTTGAACGTGAAGGGGTTTTACGACTTGACATTCTTCCTAAATTGAGGCAGGAAAGCGTTATGAAAGTTGCTTCAATTCATTACCATCATCATTGTGTATCTGGCTTTGGGAGCCGGACGGTGATGTAGCGCTTTCTTTATGAGCAAACATTTTAACGCCGGCCCTCAAGCCGGCGTTTTTTTTTGTACATGGTATATAGATTCATGCAACAAGGATAATAAGGATGAAGACTCTTAACCCATCGCCTTTTTTGACCGGAGTTACAGCTTACAGCACTCCTCTGGCTTCTACTCCGGTAGATTTGTTTTTAAACGGAAACGAAGGCATTCCGCCTCCCTCTGGTGTGCTTGACGCAGCGCTCAAGGCAGGTGTTGAGGCTGTTCGTCGATATCCCGATAATACTCAGATGGAAGAAATGATTGCATCCTTGTTGGGCATTCCTACTGAGCGATTGGTAGTCACCGCCGGCGCTGATGATGCTTTGGCCAGAATTCTTAGAGCAACATTGTCTCCCGGACGTGAAATGATTCTTCCGGTTCCCACTTTTGAGATGATAGATCGTTACGCCAAGCTGACCGGGGGAACTACGGTTGAGGTTCCATGGTCTTTCGGACCGCTGCCGGTGGATGCAATATTGTCGAAGGTAACAGATCAAACATCTCTTATCGTAGTAGTAACTCCCAATAGTCCAATGGGACAGATTGCAACAAGAAATGATATTAAAAAGCTATCCGAAGCTAATCCCGGTGTTATGCTTCTGGTGGATCTTGCCTATGTCGATTTTGCGGATGATGATCTAACCGGCTTTGCGCTTACCTTTCCCAATGTTGTTATTACTCGTACTCTTTCAAAGGCCTGGGGGCTTGCCGGGTTGAGGGTGGGCTACGCAGCTTCAACACCTCAAATTATTGGATGGCTCAAGGCTGCGGGGCAACCGTATTCCGTATCTTCTCTGTCTTTGGCAGTCGCAGCTGAAAGGCTGAAAACAGCCGGACCTGAAGTTGATGAATATATAGCAGCGGTAAAAATCGAGAGAGACATACTTGTTGAGAAGCTTGCTGTTTTAGGGGTTGAAACTGCTCCTTCGCAGGGTAATTTTGTATTCGGCCGTTTTAAAGATTCAATTTGGGTAAGAGATTTAATGGCCGGTTTGGGTATTGCTGTTAGAGCTTTTCCGGGAAAACCGGGAATTGAAAACGGTATGCGCATAACAGTGCCCGGGAACTCAAGAGATTTTGACCGTCTTGTACACGGTTTTGAATCGGTGCTGGCACCGGAAGCTTTAATATTTGATATTGATGACACCTTAGCTGATGTGACTGAATCTTACAGACAGGCTACCGTGGCAACGGCGGCAGAATTTGGTGTGAGCGTTACTTTTAATGATATTACAGAAGCCAAGGCCGCAGGCAATGCCAACAATGATTGGGAGCTGACTCTCAAACTCATTAAAGCAAGAGGAAAAAGCGCGACGCTGGAAGCTGTTACCGATTGTTTTGAAAAATTCTATCAGGGAACCTCTGAAAAGCCTGGTTACAAGACCAAGGAAACCTTGCTTTGCGATAAAACATTGCTGGAGGAATTGGCAAAAAAACTTCCCTTAGGTATTGTAACAGGCAGACCTCGAAGCGATGCCGTAGAGTTTTTAGAAAGGAACGGGATAGCCGGTTTATTTAAAACGTTTGTTACAATGGATGACGGTCCGCTAAAGCCAAGTCCGGAACCTATGCGTCTTGCTCTGAAACAGTTGGGAGTGCGCACAGCCTGGATGGTAGGTGATACTCCTGATGATATGCGATCCGCAAGAAATGCACAGGTTGTTCCATTGGGCGTTATTGCACCGGCTGACGATCCTGATACTGCTCACAAGGCTCTTATAAAAGCCGGAGCAGGACGTGTTTTGTCTTCTTTAAATGAATTGAGGGAGAGATTGCTATGAACAAAAGACAAGCTAATGTTGACAGAAAAACCGCTGAGACTGACATTTCACTTAAGCTGAATCTGGACGGCGGCAATAAAGCAGAAATACAGACGGGTTTGGGCTTTCTGGATCACATGCTGACAGCTCTCGCAAAGCATGCGGGTTTTGAGCTTAAGCTAAAATGCAAAGGCGATCTTGAAGTAGATGACCACCACACAGCCGAAGACTGTGCAATCGCATTGGGAAGAGCTTTTAATGAAGCGATTGGTGATCGCAGCGGCATTTGTCGTTTCGGCTATGCGTATGCTCCGCTTGATGAAGCTTTAGCTCGCGCTGTTGTGGATTTGTCGGGAAGACCGTTTGCCGATATTAGGCTCGGTTTGACAGGCGAAAAGCTGGGAACTCTTTCGTGTGAAAATGCAGTACATGTTCTTGTTTCATTTGCGATGGAATCCAAGTCCACTGTTCACATAGAGGTTCTGCGAGGCGAAAATGATCATCACAGGGCCGAAGCAGCCTTTAAGGCTTTGGCTCTTGCTCTTAAACAAGCTGTATCTTCTTCCGGATCAAGTGATATTCCCAGTACCAAAGGAGTGCTGAAATGACGGAAAACAAAGTAACGATTGTGCGAACCGGCACGGCTAATCTGGCATCGGTGGCGGCTGCGTTTTCGAGAATCGGCGCAGACCCGTGTATTGCAGAAAATAGAAACGATGTTGTAAATGCAAAACGATTGGTGCTGCCCGGAGTCGGCACGTTGGGTGCATCGATGAGCCGAATAGAAAAAGACGGTTTGCTCGAACCGCTTCGCGAGCGTGTACTGGCCGGACGACCCACTATTGCTTTTTGCGTCGGCTTGCAGCTTCTGTGTGAATCATCCGACGAAAGTCCCGGTGTAAAGGCATTGTCAGTGATTAAGAGGCATGTGGGACGATTTCCGGCGCATTTGGCGGTGCCGCAATTCGGTTGGAACAAGATTGTTCCCGATCAAGGAGCGGCGCTGCTTTGCGAAGGTTATGTCTATTTTGCCAATTCCTATCGGGTAGAAACAAGACCCGAAGGCTGGGTATGTGCAATGTCTGATTACGGAGGTCCCTTTGTGGCGGCATTTGAAAAAGGTCCTGTGCTGGCATGTCAGTTTCATCCGGAGCTTTCTTCGACCTTTGGACTTGCTCTTCTTAAGAGATGGTATGATGCCGCCGAGAAACAAGGAGGTTCTACATGTTGACTACCAGAATAATTCCGTGCCTTGATGTTAGAGACGGACGAGTGGTTAAGGGAATAAAGTTTCAGGGATTAAAAGACGCCGGCTCTCCTGCGGATTTGGCAGCTGCTTACGAAGAGCAGGGAGCGGACGAGTTGACTATGCTGGATGTATCCGCCACGCCGGACGGTAGAGCAACCGCTGTTGAGACTGTCAAGAAGATTAGATCTAGAATGGCGCTTCCGCTTACTGTAGGCGGAGGTATTCGCGTTCTCGACGATGCGAGCAGGTTGCTTGATGCGGGTGCTGACAAAGTAAGCGTAAACACGGCGGCGGTTGAACGTCCTTCTTTGTTGACCGAGTTGGCCGAACAGTTCGGTCGCCAGTGCACGGTAATAGCAATTGATGCGGCGGCGAGAGAAAACGGCGAAGGCTTTGAGGTTGTTACTCTTTCGGGAACCAAGCGCACCGGAATAGATGCAGTGGAATGGGCTAAAGAAGCGGAGATAAGGGGGGCAGGAGAGATTTTGCTTACCTCTTGGGACAAGGACGGTACCAAGTCGGGATATGACCTTGCTTTGATATCTGCTATTGCCGCTGTGGTTAGGGTGCCGATTATTGCTTCGGGAGGTGCGGCTTTGCCGGAGCATCTCATAGATGCTGTAAAAGCAGGAGCAGACGCGGTTTTGGCAGCGTCAATTTTTCATTACGGAGAATATACTGTGGCATCGCTCAAAGCGGAGCTTAAAAAAATGGGGCTTGAGGTTAGAATATGATTATTCCATCAATGAGTATTAGAAACGGTAAAATTGCTGACGGCGGTGATCCTGTGGTTGTTGCTGAGAGATTTTCGCTTCCAGGAGAGTTTGCGGTAGAAGATCTCGATGCTGAATCCGAGAACAAAAATAATGCTTCGCTGCTCGAATTCTTAGTGCGTCGTTTTCCATGCCGTGTTGATTGCGGTATTAGAGACATCTCTTCTGCAACGAAGTGGCTTGACAAAGGTGCTGAGCGCGTTGTGATAAGTGCTGATGTCGATCTTTTATTTGTTTCTCAACTACCCAAGTCGAGAGTTATTGCTAAAATAAAGGTTGTTGATTCTTCGAATGAAGAGAAAAACGTTTACTGCAAAGATAAATCCATTCAGCGTATTACTGAGATTAAAGACTTGGTCGGAGGTATACTGCTAGTGGATGTAGACAAAGTGGGCACTCAAAGCGGTTTTGACAAATCATTTGTCGAACAAGCAATTGCGGCTGCCGGAAAAAGAACTCCTGTTACCGTTGCAGGAGGTATTTTTACAACCGAACAAATAGCAGAGCTGGACAAAATGGGTGCAGATGCGCAGGTGGGAAAAGCACTTCACAGCGGCAAACTCAATTTGGCAGATGCTATTGTAGCGCCGATAAAAACAGACAGGCCCGACGGATTGTGGGCAACGGTGGTGGCGGATGAGCTTGGAAGGGCATTGGGATTGGTATATTCAAATCTTGAAAGCGTTAGGGAAGCTGTTCGCCTAAAATGCGGAGCATATCATTCTCGAAGTCGCGGTTTGTGGGTTAAAGGTCTTACATCGGGAAATACCCAGGCACTTCTAGGTATAAGATTGGATTGTGATCGCGATGCTATGTATTTTACTGTGCGACAAGGCGGTGAAGGTTTTTGTCACAACCACACATGGACTTGTTGGGGTGATGATCAGGGCATAGGTCGATTATTTCGTATGTTGGAAAGTCGAGTCGGCTCAGCACCGGAAGGTTCTTATACCAAACGATTGTTGTCTGATCCTGAATTGCTAAGCGCCAAGTTGGTCGAAGAAGCTAAGGAATTGGCCGAATCATCAGGGGCAGAACAAACCCTAAACGAAGCAGCGGATTTGCTCTATTTTACTTTGGTCGCCATGGTGCGCTCAGGCGTGAGCCTTTATGAAGCGGAACAGGAGATTTATAAAAGAAGCCTTCGTGTTGTTAGACGAGGCGGTGATATGAAGGCGGAGAATTAGCTGTGGGGACCATGTTAAAAATAGTTTCGGCAAGTGAGGCTGTTATAACTAAAAGAGATCCTGTGGATGCTGAGACGAGGTCGATTGCATCTTCTATAGTAGAAGATGTGCGAATCAGGGGAACCGCTGCTCTTGTTCAACATGCGGTTCGATTAGGTGATTTGTCGGATGCTTCTGAAAAGCTAATTTACTATCCTGAGGATTTGGCGTCAGCCATGGAAAGCCTCCCGGTTGAGCAGCAAGGCTTGCTAAAGGAAACTGCAAAGCGAATTCTTGATTTTGCAAAAGCTCAGAGAAACAGTATTGCAGATTTCGAAATAGATATGGGCGGATGCAGGGCAGGTCAGCAGGTTTCGCCTGTTGACTGTGCCGGGTGTTATGCGCCCGGAGGCCGATTTCCTCTGCCCTCATCTGTTTTAATGACAGCTGTTACCGCAAGAGCTGCAGGAGTCGAAAGAGTATGGGTAGCTTCTCCTAAGCCGTCTCAAGTTACATTGGCAGCCGCAGCCGCAGCCAAAGCGGACGGCTTGTTGGCAGCAGGCGGAGCTCAGGCGATAGCTGCTCTTGCGTACGGTGCCGGAGAGGTGCCTCCATGTGATGTTGTGGTAGGTCCCGGAAATAAATTTGTCACGGCTGCAAAGCAGTTGGTATTCGGTCCGGTAAATATTGATATGCTGGCCGGTCCGTCGGAGCTTACTGTTTTGGCCGATGAAAGTGCCGACCCTGAGACGGTGGCGGCGGATCTTTTGGCGCAGGCGGAGCACGATCCCGATGCGATTCCCATATTGGTAAGCCTTTGTGAAAGACTCATAGCAGAGGTAAACATCGCTCTGGCAAATCAACTTATTCAGTTGCCCACTAAAGCAAATGCCGAAAGAGCCTTGGAAAACGGATTTGCCGTATTTGCAGAAACCATGGACAAAGCGATTGAAATTTGCAATGCGCTCGCTCCCGAACATTTGGAGCTGCACCTAAAAGAAGCGGAAAAAGCAGCCCAAGAATGCAGGCATTTTGGGGCAATGTTTATAGGACATGAATCCGCAGAGGTATTTGGAGATTACGGAGCCGGTCCGAACCACACTTTGCCGACGGGAGGATGCGCAAGACATTCCGGAGGATTGTCTGTTTTTGATTTCTTGAGAATTCGCACCGTTCTAAGGGTTGATAAAACAGAAGAAGCGGCGAAACTTGCAAAAAATGCAGCAGCCCTCGCCCGACTGGAAGGTCTGGAAGCTCACGCCAGGTCCGCCATGAGACGTTTGTCCTAAAAATTTGCCTATGATTTGTCATTTTGATGTTTCTTTACGTCGTGAAGTCAAAACCAAAAAAGGCGCGGAGTATTTGGTAAAAAGCCTGCAATCTTTTTCTCCTCAAAAAGTCATCTATATTGAAACGGGTGGAAAAAATCTGGGGCAAGAGTTAGCAAAGCTTTTGGGCATAGAACTGCAAAGCTTGGACGTAAGATATCCTTTCAGCAGAATAAAATCACCGTTTCTTAAAGCGGTTTTGTTTATAGCAAAAGAAGCGCTTTACAAGCTGACATCCCCTTCAATAAACAAAACCTGCGAAGTGAAAGTAAATTCACAAGATCGAATATTACTAGTTGATGATACCGCATCGTCCGGAAAAACTCTCAGCTTGGCGATTGAGCATTTGAAATCGTTTGGTGTATCAAGAGAAAAGATTAAAACAGCTGTAATGCGTTGCGGCAAGAAAGCGTCTTGTGTTGTGGATTTTAGCATTATGGACACAGTAGACTTAGTAGACAAAGTAGACATGGTGGACAGCGTAGAAAGTGTGTAGAGGCGGGGTGTTGGGGAAAGCGGTTTATAAATATAGGTTGTTCAGACTGTCTTGCGGGGAAGGCGGATCAAAGGAACCGTTGCCGTCGACATCTACAAAGATTGGAGCAGTTATCGCAAAGGGGGATGTTTTTGCAAAGGGCAAAGCGTCGTCCATGGATTGAGCTCCTCTAACTATTACAGAAACCCACGAATCTTGAGATAATGAAAATTTTTTGGAGACTGTGACTCTGCGGCTATTTATCATAGCTATTGGTTGACTATGAACGGTTTGTCCATTAATGACTATTTCCAGCGTATCCGGCAGTATCCATTTGGATGATTGAATTTCTGCTTTCAGATTTATTTCTCCTCCAATTTTTGTAATTAAATCACCCGGGAGTGCATAGTCTATTTGAGAGACAACAAAAGGACCGTTGGTTACAAGGGTTTTACCGTCTTTAACCGCTGCGATTAAGTCTTCTGCTTTTACTTTATCAGGTTCGGCATTTGGAAGTCGTACATAGGTTCTGGGATAACCCGTCCATTGATACAAGAGATAATGAGAATCAGAGCCTCCTATAGGGGCAAACTTATGTCCGTAATTTAGAAAGCCGAACCAGTCTTTTATTGTTTTGTCTCTGTCGTCAGTTTTCCCAAGTTCTGAACCGTTCCATATTTCAATTGTGTCAAAATCCATGGATACATCGGGATTTAAAAATGTATAGTTACTGCTGTCTAATTCTCCTATAGTAAAATATCCAATGTTGTATTGATCCATTCTCGGATGGTTTGCCTGTATGACGGCATGTGGAAATGCCTTACGAATCTCGGCAAATATTTGTTTTGCTGTCTGTTGAGAAAAAGAAGGCGGCGGCATATCTATAGGCCATGGCCATACATTAAAATGCCCCCACTGAGGATTCCATGTGGTAACTTCTACTCCCGGAATAGAAAAAATATCACGACTGACTCCGAGTTGGGTCAATGCAGCACTGTAGTCGGTTACAAGATTGTGGTCGGAAGCTACGGCGATTTTTACATCCTCCACCAGAAGTGAAATGATTCGGTCTTTTAGTGAAATATTTGAATCGGGACTAGGAGAAGCATGAAGATGAAAATCTGCTGACAGCCAACCTTTTGAGTTTACCTGCTTTTCGAGGATAAGTTTAATATTTGAGCCTTTGTCTTTTGCGATGTGAACATTTCTTTGATGGATTGAATATTCCGGACCGTGAGTTGCTAAAATACGATATCTTCCTGCCGGTAGATATAGCTCTCCTGTACCGTTAGCGCTGTAAACCACATTGCCGGCACCGTCTGCAGAGTAATGTGGGCCGAGTACGGGATTTTTTGTGCCGCTTATTCCCCATATAACAAGGCGTGTCGGTATCAGCTCATTTTGTTTATTTACTACTTTGTAGTTCAATAGTCCCGGTTTGGGTACTTCCAATGTCAGCTCATGAGGAACCTGTTCGTCGCTAACTATAATATCTGTGGAAGCCTCGCCGCTGAGGCTTGCCAGCACTATGCGATACTCTCCGATAGGGAGAGGTAAAGCGAAAGAACCTTTTACGGCATCCGGAATTGCGACAAGTACCGGACTGTCATCATCCGGATTTTTTGCCCATACTTCAGCCCATTTCTGCGTTACAGAAAGAACTCCCTTGATCATTCCCGTTTTCTTTCCAATCGTCGACCACGCTTCTTTTGCTACGTTCTCCAAGCCGCCTGCTCCGAATATCAGATACTGACTGCCTTGATAAAAAGTATTCGGAAGTAAATCTTGTTGAGAGAATAAAAGCTGATGCCCCTTGCGTCCTTCCGGATTGAACGAAAACATTGTGGATTCTAATTCAGGTTTTATCAAGGTTGCTGCTGATCCGTTTTTACCTTTCATTCCCACCCACGATACTTTTGTCGTTTGAGCTTGTTTTACAAAACCGATTCCGGGAGAAAATATATCACCGTCTTTCCACCACAATTCGCTGCCGCATTTTATTGCTACATTCTCTTGTGATGTATTGATTAAACGGGCGGTAATTTTTACAATTTTGGTTTTGGGTAAAGGTTCAAAAAATATGTGCATTCGAAGCTTATCGTCTTCGGATACTTTTCTAAAATGCAAACCCGCTTTATTGTTATAGATCTTGGGTTCAATTGTAGTTTCTTTCCAAACAACTGGAGTTTCGTTTTGTTCAACAAAAATATGAGCATCTACCAAAGAATCAATAATTACATTTTCGGTTTCGACAGCAAAGATTGATCCGGTCAAAAAGCGTCGATGTGAAGAGGTCTTTTTTCCGGTTATTATCATTGTGAGTTCAGGAGTTTTAATAGCCCAATCACCGTTAATTGCTTTTGAATGAAAAAAAGGAGATCCTCCTGATGTTCCGATTTTCCAAATAGAAACAGAATCCAAAGTTAGTTTAGTCGGACCTTGTTTTTGTAGTCTATCTACAATTTCGCACGAGAAAGTGCCTGTAACTATAACAATTACCCAAAGCAGTTTTGTAATTGCCGTAACTTTCCGCAACAAATCACGATAAAAAATCATAAAATATTATTAAAACTCAATTACCAAACTGTCTAATCGTTTTTCGAAATAATAGCTGTATTGCAAATACATCATTCAATTATTCAAGATTTAAATCGGAGAGCAGTTTTATTTGATGACTACTTTATCGGTTCCTGTGCGGCCGAAGGTTTCAGGGGAATACATTTCTTCGGCTCTAGCAGGCGGGACAATGTAAGTTCCCGGAGTTGAGGCTCTGGCTAGATAGGTGTAATCGTGCACTCCTTCCCATAGCAAAGAAGTAAAAGCTTCGGCTCGGTCGTCGCGGAGGTTTTGATGAACAAACCAAGGCCTGTTCCACTGCCAATAGGGGGCTTTATGCTCATTGGGGTCCTCCGGAACAGAGCCCTCGACAGCCAGCAATGGATTTATTGCTTCCAGACCTGCCGGCAAGTTGTCTATCAGAGCAACATGATATCGTCGCATCGTCGAAACCATAGATACGCGCACTCGAACTTTTGCTCCTCTGCGTATTCGCCATGTTCCGTCTTTGTCTCTTGTAACATCATTGGCGTCATCTATTGCCTCATATGATCTCTCTAAAGTAAAACCGAAATCCGCCGGCTTTTGAGAAAGATCTTTAGATGCGTATTGCATTCCCAAACGGTAATAAAGTCTGCCCTTGCCGTCTTTGTTGACCGTTATATCGTTGTTTCTGTTGTCAATTGCAGTCATAGGTATTTCTGCGTGAGCTCTATCTACATTTCTTCCTTTAAATTGATAATCAAAGGCAAGCTTATCGTTGAGCCATACTCCTGCTGTAAAATTGGGCACTGTTTTTTCAAATGTCTTAAAGTACTTTTCAAGAGCCGTAAGCACAAATGCGTTTTCTTGAGTGCCGTTCCATCGCCCTTGGGTTTTATGGGCAAGCAGACCTCGAACCAGTTTTGGAATAAGATCATGTTTTGAAGCAACATCGATCAGCGAGGAAAGCAGAACCGCATCTGCTCGTCGATCGGAATGCAATAAGACTTGTTCTCCGTCAGAATATGACGTTACAAAGTGTGCTCCTGATGCGGTTTCTGTCGCGTTGTTTTCGAATCGTCTGATAATTTGCGAAACGAGTTTGGTCTTTTTGTCTTTGTGTAGAACCGGAAGTATCCATGCTGCGGCTTCCAATGGAATCTTTTCAACTCCGTTTTTCTCAACCATGGAAACAGCCATGTCAATGGGGTTTTGTTTCATTTTGTCCAGCACGTAGACTGCATATCCCTGTATAAATAAAACAGTGTCTTTATCGTACCAGCGGGGTATATTGTTATCTATATTTGACAGATATTCCGCTGAACGATTCCACATGTCTGTGGAAATGCTAAAGCCGTGTTCTTTTGCGACAGCTAAAGAATGAGCAGCATGCACCGAAATATATGGCAATGACGGTTCATTGCGATACCAGAAACCGAAACCTCCGTTAGCATTTTGAATTTTTTCGAGTTCTTTTATATCTTTATTAACCGACTCAGCTAAAACAGCGGGCTTTGGAACGTCCCCTACCGAAAAGGCGGATAAAACATCTTTGAGTGAGGAGATCGCAATTACTCCTGATGCCAATTGTTCTGAGCACTCAAACGGGTAGTTTAAAAGATAAATGAAAGCATCGGTCAATGCCGAAAGTTCTGTCGATGATGTCGTAACCTCAAGACCTCCAAATTGTTTCCATATATTATCCGGAATTTGTACTTTCTCCAATACAGCACCGTCGTCGATTTCTCCGTAGGTTGCGAAGGCTTCCGTTGTAGCGGGAGTGCGTACCGGAAGCGATACCGTTTGGGCGTCTGCAAAATCGCCGGCAGAAACCGCTATTTGAAACGATGCCTTGCCGACTTTTACAGCCGAAGCTTTAAATCGAGCTTCGGCACGATCCCCCGGCTGAACTCTAAGTCTGACTCCTGCTTCTTTGCCGTTTTTGAGCGATATGACGTCGTTGGTACGCATTGCTGCTTCAACATCCATTGGTTTATCGGTTTGATTTTGTACCACCACCGGAAACTCAAAAGTATCGCCGAAGTTGAGAAAACGAGGCGGTGAAGGTCTTACCATTAGAGGAAGTCTCGCTGTAATATTTGTTTCGCCGGCTCCGAAATATTTATCTTCCGCAGCGCTGACAGCTGTAATTCTATAACGTGTCAGAGAATCGGGAAGCTTGAGATCTATTTCGGCGCGGCCGTTTTTGTCTGTCTTGACCATGGGGGCAAACAGGGCAAGAGAATCGAAGTTAATTCTGGCTGCTATTTTTGGCGGGGGGAAAGGACTGTCTTTTATCATTCTGGAATCACGCATTCCAAACTGTCCTGACAAAGGAACCGAAGCCCGCATGGCTGAAGGTGCGGATGTTTCGACTGTTTCTGTAATGCCGCCCCCTCCTGCAAAATCGTTTGAAATGTTTTCCGGATCTAGGGTTTGAATTTGTGTTCTGGAATGTATTATTGAAAGACGTTCTCTTGAAGCTGCATAAAATATAGATATCGGATCGGGGAGAGTATAGGCGGTCAAAGCTAGTATTGATTCATCAACTACTGCTATCGCAGTTTCAGCACCTTCTACAGGAACACCTTTTGAGTCTTTAACTTGTAGACTAAGCTTTGTTTTTCCTCCCGGAGTAACAGCGCTGTCTTGTGCCGAAATTTTTACTTCAAGAGTTCGGCTGAACGGGGGTACTAAGAATGTCAGCGTTCCTGATGCAAAAGCAGGTTGTTTGCGAACGGCGTTGTTGCGGGCTCGCGAGCCGACAATTTCTACTTGGACGCTGAACTCCGGGATCATTTCTTCTGTTACGCGCACACTCAGCATCTGAGTAGGCGATTCCATACGAAAGGTTTGTTTTTCAACTATGCCTTTATTGGTGACAGTAAGAATTCCTTCTGCCGGATACATAGGAGATTGTACCATAAAAGAAGCTGTTTCTCCGGGCTGATAAGATTGTTTCTCAGGAATGATTTGAACCTGTTCTTGCCGAAGAAATTCTGCCTTGGGAAGCTCTGCTCCTTCGACCCATATGCGTGAGTCTGTTACATTGACACGACCTTTATCATCTTTTACAGAGGCTCTTATGCGGTATGCACCCGGAGAGGAGGGTTTAAGCGCGCACGAAACCGGTTTTTGTGTTGAAACAATTTCGCAGCTTGCATCATCTACAAAAGTCTCTTCGTACTTGCTCTTTTTATATAAGTAATCAATACGAGACATAGTCAAGCTTACCGGAATGTCAGAGAGAATCTTTCCCTCAATATCGGTAACGATTATTTCGCTGTTGACGCTTTCATTTTTCCCTAAATAGCTGCTTTTTAAACGAAGACCTATATAGCGTTTTGACGGATGTACCAGAAGCTTTTTTGAGTTTGTCCATGCCTGTTGATTGACATCTGTAACGGTTCCCTCTACGGATACGGACATAGGATGAGGAGGGCTTACCGTGCCGAACAAAACGCTTATGCTGTGACTGCCTCCTGCATCGGTTTTTGAGCTGAAAGTTTTTCTTTCTGTTGTTTCATCTGATATCCAAGGTGACCACCACGGATTCCAAGGGCCGAATTTAAAATCATGGTGTCCGGGCGGAGAATAGAAAGCGGGCGATGCTATCGCAGTCCAGTTGACAGGAGCAAACGGCAGAGCGCCTCCCGAATAATATGATGCCCGGACAGAAACCGTTGCTTCGTCGTGCGCCGTAAAAGGTCCCGGTTCTGCAGTTGTTGTTACCTCAAATTCGGGGCGTCTAAACTCCTGAACATTGATACTATGATAGTGCTCTGTATCGGTCAGCCCCTTTGTGTTTTTTGCTGTTATTGATATGAAGGCATTTCCTAAGTTCATATCAGACGGCAGCGGTATAGAAAAATCAAAACCTCCTAGATCGCTTACTTCTGATTCTCCTCTTGCTATTTCGTTGTCTTTTGAACACTTTACACGCCAGGATATACCTGCCGGCATTGGTGAAGGCATTGACAACCTATTGTCTTTTGCTGCTATTTTTCTAAACCAGCCTTTTATTTTTGCGGTTTCTCCCGGACGATACATTTTTCGATCAACAAAGGTAAAAAAGCGAAGAGAGTCTTGTTCGACAACCTTTCTCCAACCGCCGCCTCCCCATCTGATACTTTGACTGTAGGGAAGTATTGCTGTATCTTTTCCGTCTTCTACAACCAGAATCTCTCCCATGTTATCTGCTGTCGGTAAATCAATTCTGCTAAGACCGTTTCGGTCAGAAACAGATGCAATAACCCCGTTTTTTGTGAGGAGCTTAACCGAAGCTTGGCGTAACGGGCGGGCTTCATCCAAGGCATTGGTCCAAACCGCAAGTTCAGTGCGATCAATAAAGGCTGTTATGCCGATATTGGTAACCTGAACCCACACCATAACTCCGTCGGTGTTAAAATGCGGAAGGTCGTTCATTTTTTCGGGTCTTACTCTAAGTAGAAATTGTCCTGTTCCTTCTTTTAAATACGGTGCCAAGTCAATAACGGTTTTGTTCAGCTCGTCGGGTGTTCCTGTTACTTCTATTATATCATCAAATAATTTCTTGCCGGGCAGAGCAATGTGCTGAACGTTTAAATCTCTTTTTTTGTTTCTAATTTCAAAGTCTCTGTGAATCTTTTGGTAATCAGCGGGTTCAACTCGATGTATTTCGACTTTTAATGCGTCAAGATTGATACTGTGTATCGGTATTTTGTAAGACGCGGACGGATCCAGGGTAATGATGTCTTGCTGAAAACCGAAGAGCTGTTTTTCAGAAGGTCCTACTGAGAATTTAACTGATGCTGTTTTTTCAAGAGACTGACCGAAACTGTCTTTCAATGTGGAAGGAATTGTAACTTTGTAAGATGTTCTGCCTCGTTTTTGACCTGAAATCTGTAAGGTTTTATACCATGCGTTTACTTTGATGTCTGAAAGTGCAGGTTCTACGATAATTGAAGCAGGATCTAACGATTCAATATCCAGAGGGTTGTTGAAGTAAATGAGCCAGTCTGCATTAGGCGGACATTGTCGATCCCAGCCGCATTTGTTTTCGGTCATTTTTAGCGGTGCATAGGTTCGAAAAGCAAACTCTTGTGTTTTTTTTGTTTTAAGGGGGCCTTCTGCTGAGGCAGCTCCCTTTTTGAGAACAACCTTGATAAGAGTTTCGTGAGGAAGCGGCTCCTTCGGTCTAAAGGCTATCCAGGTATTAGGAAGAGCATTTTCCGCCAAAGCTTTAAGATCTGTGTTGTCATGTGTTTTTTGGGGGAGATCTTTTTCTTTTACTATTTCAAACGAAACTTCTTTCTTATCGGATAGAACAGCTATGGATTTTACAACCTGATCGATGTCGATTTGCTGGTTGAATCTAATAAAAATGACCGGCAAAACATCTTGCGGTTCTGATGTGGACGGATATGAGTATTCAATTTGAAGGGGAGGGGTTCTGAAGAAAAAAGAAGTTTTTGATTTGAGAGTATCCCCTGCTGCTGACTTCGTACCGGCCGGAACTTCTACGTCGAACATTGAGGCCATCGGAAACCTTAGTTTTGGAGTGAACACCAAGGTTTTTGTGCCGAGTGCACGCCAGCTTCCTTCGGGCATGGGAGAAATTTTCACCGGAACTTCGGATACTGCAGAGTTAACATCGGTGATTGCGGTTATCGGCTTTGAGAAAGTAACAAATAAATGAGGGGCAATATCGACAGAACCTTCGGGGGCAAATCGAATTACTTTGAATTCTGATGAGTCCTCTTGAGGTGAATCTGATATTTCATTTTGAGAAAAGGCTTTTTCTACGGTTTTTCCGGGACGAGGAGGATGCGGAGATTCGGGTCTGAAAGAGAACTCTTTACCGGCAGATGTTTCCGGTAGCATCGGTTCCAATCTGGCAAGCAATGAACGCCTTTGTTCGTCGTCGAGAGTTTCAATTGGGGAGGGCGGAGGAAATTCCTCTGTTGTTGATGTAGCGGAGATTTCTCTAATTTTCATCAGAAAATCTTTCTGTTGTTCGTCTCCTTCGTCGGAAGACAATTCCGTTGTAGGAACGACGGGTGAGTCGGTTGCAATTTTAACACCGGTATCTGTGCCGCGAGAACCGCAGGCGCCTAAAGAAATGGATGCCATCCAGATAAAAAACCATGTCGGTTGAAGTTTCATTGTAATCCTCCGTTTCTTAAACATATAAATTCATATGTTACCCAATTACTTGCGAATTTAATGTTTGTCAGAAACAAGCAATATTGAAAAACCCAACAGGCAGCGCACATCTGATGTATTGCTGTCTGCGTTCAAATCGAATCTCGTAATAAGAATAAAATCGAAACCGGGTTGCATATGTATTGACAAGAGCGGCAGGTCACGAAAAGGTTGTGTTCGTACCGAACCGATAGAAACCCTGGAATCGCCGGCCCATCCGGTTTCGGGTATTTCCGGGTGGTGTGTACCGTCTTTTAGAATACGTTGATAGGATATGCCGAACGCCAAGGTGGCTGCTCGCCCCAAGTCAAGTAGGAGAGCGGCACTGCCCCTCAGCCATAAAGAATGCTTTCCTCGCTGAACACCTTTTTCGGCACCTACTATATCGACAGCTCCTCTGAAAGCGGCTTGACGTCCGAACCTGGCTTCGCCGGCGAAAAACAAAGCCGGTTCATACAGCAATTTGCCGTCTGAATTAAAATGTAAATCAATTACACCCAGAGCAAAATACAGCATTCCGCCGGCTTTTAAGTCCGCTAATTTAATTGATAACGCGGCCGGTCCGGCCAATTCCAAACTTCGTACAACTCCCAATCGAATTGAGAGCTTCTTTACGAAATGATAGTCATGTTGAAGAGCTGCTGCTCCGGCAGTTCCTGTTATCTCCAAAGTGCCGACAGGAAGGACAGCTTGTGTTCTATTTTCTTCTGCAATTGCACTCAAACACAACAATTGCCAAATTATTGCGGTAAAAAAGGTGAAAATCTTTTTATTTTTAATTTTCATGAGGACTTTT
>CAYWLQ010000055.1:24759-30020 GCA_964458775.1 uncultured Myxococcales bacterium
CAATATCGAATTCCGTGATAAAAATAAAGTGCTCTTTGGGTAGCTTATAGGGATAATCGACAATATGTGAGATTGTCTTTGAAGGATGAAAATCTAAAATGCCGGATTTAACCTTACCGCCGCAAGCATATCGACTAATAGCACGGGCTTTTACGCGTGAAATGATTGTCAGTGAATTGGAATATGCAAAAATTCCCATACCGGATGATGATAAGGACGTCATTGCGGCCTGGGTCAAGCATTTGGCGCATATTTTTGATCCCTCTGACAACCCGTTTTCTCTGGATTCACTGTTAATGGGATTGACCGCCGGAGGAATAGGATTTTTACAAGACAATAATCTTTTGTCCGATGCGCTAAAAAGGGCATTGTTGTTAAATGTGCTGATAGTGGATGCCGACCCGCTTATGCAAGCTCTTTTGGCTCGTGTTCTGAGAGAAACTCCCACCGTTGCAAATGTTATCGAAGGCGACGGGTTGGACAGCCTTAAAAAAATAATAAAAAAAGAGCATATAAAAGTGGTTTTTGTAGATGCTTATCGATTTGACGCTGACGTTGTGGCCCGAATTGTTAAAGACTTGGTTACTGACCGGGAGTATTTGCAGTTTGTAATATTTTCAGACGTTAAACGCTTACTGGAAAGCTATCCGACCATGCCTGAGGCGCTTAAGAGTTGTGTTACTTTAGACAAAAATATAGCTATAAAAAATTTTAAGCCTGCGGTGTACGGTGCAATCGAAGCTGTGCGCGCTCGTTTTCCGGGATTGCTGCGAGATGCAAGACCTGATTCCAAAGATCTTGTCGGACGAATTGTGGGCAATCGTTTGAGAATTATTGAGGTAATCGGAAGAGGCGGTCAAGCCACTATTTATCGAGCTGACCATCTTATGATGAACCGTCAATGTGCGGTTAAGGTGCCGTTTGATGAAGTTCTGAGAGATCCGGATGCCTCACAAAGGTTTATCAGAGAAGCAAAACTGGCCTCTGCCGTCCAGCATCCCAATATCGTCTCGGTTTTTGACTTCGGTACCGACGACAAAGGGACTACATTTATGGCTATGGAGCTTGTAGACGGCAAGCCTCTTGACCATTTATTGGTGCAGCAGGGAGGAAGACTGCCGTTGGCTGAGGTTATGGACTATGCAAGAGGTATTGCGGCCGGATTGGCTGCAATCCATGCATTGGGATTGATTCACCGAGATTTAAAACCGGGAAATGTCTTGCTGCACCACATGCCGGACGGAAGAGTTATTCCAAAATTGTCGGATTTTGGATTTGCGGTGGGCCCCGAAACCATCGGCGGAGCGCGGTTTACCCTCGAAGGTATTGTGGTGGGTACTGTAAAATATCTCTCTCCGGAGCAGGGACAGGCCAAGCAGGTCGACTATCGTTCGGATATTTTTTCGTTTGGAATGATGCTTTACCGTTTATTGACAGGCAAGGTTCCGTTCGACGATCCCAATATTGCCAAAGCTTTATACAAGCGTGTAAAAGAATCCGCCCCTCCCATTAGAGTTCTTAATCCTGATCTGAAAATCAACGATGAAGCTGAGCGATTGTTGTTAAGTATGCTTGCTAAGAACCCTGAGGACAGACCCGACTCTGCCATGGCTGTAATTGCCGCAATCGACAAAGCCCTAGGATTGGAAAGAAAGTATTAAAGACCATTCCCTTCATATAGCATGTTTGTATTTTTATCACAAAATTACAATTTATTTATGACATAAAATAATATATAGTTATATTTGTAGAGCGGCGGTCTGTGTATCGACCGTTTGCGGACTTATAGTTTTGTAAATCGATCCGCTTGCTGCCGCAATTATTTAACCGCCGCATATTTCCGGGAGGAAACAAATGAGCAAAACTAAAATAAAAATTAGCGAGCAACCGTTGCCGAACAAGATTACTTGCGTGTTGTCACCAAAAGACACAGTCAGCAATCGGTTTTTTATTTTTAGCATTTTGCTTTTATTCGGTTCGGCTTCCGGATGTTACGACACGGAAGCAATGCCCGAATCCTCTGCTTTGTCTGCTGTTGAAATCGCTCCTGCTTCTGTTGTCGACCGAGAATCTCCTAGAATTGCGGAGGACGATTACTACGTTCCTCAAGAAATGGTAACTCGTTCTGACGAAGAATGTTGTACCGATCCTGGAGCCATAGCACTGTGTTGGTGGCAGGACGCTAAAAATGACAATATCGTTTGCTTAAACGATACTGACTGCACCGGCGGCGGAATATGTAATAAAGATATCAAGCTTGCCGGCGGTAAAAATCCTCCCAACAACTGGGGATTGTGCGGATGTGATTCTGACAGCGATTGTCCAAGCGGGATTTGTACGACGATAGAAGGTCAATCGGTATGCGGTCCTTCGTTTTGTAACGGATATATGGTTTGCTCATGTTTCGGCGGATGTACAAAAGGCAATACAGGCAGCTATGACAATCCGGGTGCTATGTGTTCAGACACTGCCAAAGGATATCCCGGAGAATGTTGTGAGGGTATCTATCCCAGTTCTCATAACGGTGACGGCATAGGATTTTGCTCTGATTCGTGCAAAGGCAGTGGCGGCGCTACCCCTTGTCTTGAAGACTCCGACTGCGATATGCCGATATCGGCACCGTACAGCGAAGACTGTATTAAATATGTTTGCGACGCAAAATTCTGCCGCCTCGACTACTACAACGAAAACAACGAATGCACCAAAAATGTCGAAAAAACGGATCTTGCTTTTTGGGGTGACGATGTTCGCGATGAGGTAGGCGGTAATCTGAGCTGCTTTATAGGCCGATGCAATACCACCGGTCGCTGTCTTTCTGACCCAACTCCTGCAGAGGGATTACCATGCGATGATGATGATAGTAACACTTGTACAACAGAAGTCTGCAAAAGCGGTGTTTGTGATCATGATCCTGTACCCAATGTTGGGCTTCCTTGCAATGGCGACGACAATGCCTGCTCTTTGGATTATTGTGAAATCGACGGAACCTGTCCTGAAGGAGATGCGGTTGACTGTAATGACAGCAATATTTGCACCTATCCGGATGAATGTGTGGACTCGGATCCTGACCACATAATACCTGTTTGTTCTAATCCGCCTGTTAGCGGCAACGCAACGGACTACGGATATGTTGATAGCATTGATTGTGAGGATTTAATTTGTCACGACGGTGCAAGCGTTCCGACGGCTACGGATTGCTCTTCTTATAACCCGGATTCTCTTGATTTACAGTGCAATGCATATTCATGTGTCGACGGCAACGGAGAGGACAACTGCACTTTGTCGTATATTCCTTTGATAGGAGCAGCATGCAATGACGGGGATGCGTGTACAATCGGCGATCTCTGCGTTGAGGATTCTTCGGGTTTTGGAGTATGCGGGTCAGGGCCTGAAATGGATTGCGATGACGGAAATGAGTGTACTATTGATACTTGTTCAGGCGGCGTTTGTTCAAACACTCCTGATACCGGAGCAGCATGCGAAGACGGGAATCCTTGTACTTTGAGCGACAAATGTGATGCGACTGGAAGCTGCATTTCAGGCGCAACAAAAGATTGCAGCGGTTTTGATTCTGCCTGTTCAAACGGCGTATGCAATGTCGGAACAGGCAATTGCCAAGCAAGTCACCTGGCGGCCGGAACAAGCTGTAACGCTGACAGCAACTTGTGCACGATAGGTGCATGCAACGGTTCGGGAACATGTGTCGAACCGGACAAAGATTGTTCCGCCGAAAATGATCAATGCAATACAGGAGTATGCAGATCGTCTGACGGTGCATGTATAAAAGATCCGTCTTCCAAAGAGGGAGATTTGTGCAATGCCGACTCTGACGGTTGTACCCCAAATGATTATTGCGAATCCGGTACCTGCAAAGCCGGGACGACAGTAACCGACTATGATTGCGAATCTGAAATTTTATTAGCGCATTCTGATTTTGATTTGGATTGTAATACTGCGGAATGCAACAGCACAGGAAACAACAGCTATGTGTGTGACCCTGTCCCGTTGTCGCCGGCACCTTCTGCCGGTTCTTGTAATGCAGACAACTCGGGTTGTACGTTGGACACATGTTCGGGCAACGACGCGAATATAGGAGCGGTTTGTGTGGTGGGAGACGAGCTGGATTGTGACGCTTCGGGAAATCCGCCGTGTCTGTTGGGTGTATGTGTTGAGGGGGCCGACTATTACAGCTCTTCGTGCGGCACTTCTGATGCTGACTCTACGGTATCATGCAACTTCGACGACAACGGTTGTACTGTGGATGACAAGTGTGACGGAGCCGGAGCCTGCGCAGCCGGTTCGGATGCTGTGTGTACGACGGCGGAAGCCTGTATGCTTTCAAATTGCAGCAGCACGGGCGAAAATTCCTATACCTGTGTAGAAACAGTCGACACAGATTGTTGTGTTAACGACGCAGATTGTGAGGGAATGGGATTTTCCTGTACCCTGGACAACGAATGCAATACACTGACGTGTAACGGCGGAGTTTGTGAATGCGATGTTGCCGCCGAGGGTACCTCGTGTTCCGGAATTCTAGAGCCGGCTGATTATCCTGAAAATTGTTACGAAACCGAGTGCAGTGCGGCAAACAATTGCGAGCCGAGTCTGATAGAAGTTTCAGAAGTAGAAAATAATTTATGCTCTGACCTTTTCGATGCCTCTACAGCACTTGATACAACTAATTTGGGCTACCTGGGCTCGTTGGCTCAGACAGCAGCGGAGGGAACGGTGCTCTCGTCAACAGGCAGCACTCTGTGCGGTGCCAACAACTACAAGGCATTGGCTTCTGATAACTGCGCCGAAGCCGGAACAGGAGCAGACCTCGGTTCGTCTTCTAACGATGTCGTATACGGCTTTGAATATCAGGCAGAAGCGGCATCATCTAGAGTTGACTATGCTTATCTTGTAAAAGTAGAAGCCGATTTCGACGTGGCCGTGTATGCCAAAGACAATGTAAGCTCGGCAACCTACTGTCCCGAAGGCAATAATCCCGGAGCGGATGTACCTGGAACCTGTACGACAGTACATCCGGTAACCAGGTTGGGCAATTGGGTTTCTTCAGGTGCACCGGGAGGATCAGGCACAACCACAAGAACGATGACCTTTACACCGTCAGGTGCAGGCAGCGGTAATCGTTTGTTGGTAGTTGCTGTGGAAGTTGACGCAACTACTAATGTGTCTGTCAGTTCGATCACTTATGGTACCAGAGCAGGTACCTCAAGAGATACCAGGGCAACGGGATCTGCCGGCCCTTATTTGAG
>CAYWLQ010000056.1:0-10049 GCA_964458775.1 uncultured Myxococcales bacterium
TCGGTAAAATGGGCGGCAGCAAGGCAAATTGCTGTTCCCGTAGTTATGAACTACTGTGAATACTTAGCTCCGGCGGTATTTGAAGATGAATTGGCGGTTACGACTCATCACGAATTTACTGCCAATTGGACGGGACGATTTTCCTTTGAGCACTCAATATCCAATGTAAAAAATAAGACTGAACTTTGTCGCGGAAAAAGCGATGTAACAATTATGAATCTTGTAACCCGCCGTGTAATGAAAGACTTGCCGCCGGAAGTGTATGAGAAATATTTAGAATTGTTTTCGACCAATGCCTACTAGATACAAAAGAAAGGAATCCAAACATGTCATATGAACCTCTCGGCAATCGCTACATTCACATGCCCTATCGCCGCACCGGCAATAGCGGTCTCTTGCTTCCCGTTGTATCTCTCGGACTTTGGCATAATTTTGGAGAATACTCTTCTCTCAACAACTGCAAGGCATGTGCTCGTTGTGCCTTTGATTTGGGCATAACCCATTTCGATCTCGCCAACAACTACGGGCCTCCCATTGGAGCAGCAGAAGAAACTTTCGGTCGCATTCTAAAAGACGATCTTATGCCCTATAGAGATGAGATGATAATTTCCACCAAAGCGGGATATGATATGTGGCCGGGCCCTTACGGAAATTTTGGGTCTAGAAAGTACCTAATCGCAAGCTTGGACCAAAGTCTTAAAAGAATGGGTTTGGAATATGTAGATATTTTTTACCATCATCGTCCAGACCCCGAGACTCCTATTGAAGAGACAATGGGGGCCTTAGCCCATATTGTTCAAAGCGGCAAAGCTCTATATGTAGGAGTTTCTAACTACAATACTGAAGAAATGCTTAAAGCCGCTAGTGTTTTGCACGACCTGAAGACTCCGCTCTTGGTTAATCAGATCAAATACAACATGTTTGAACGCCAAGCAGAAGAAAGTTTGTTCTCTGCCGCTCAAAATTCAGGGATAGGTATAGTAGCCTTTAGTCCTCTTGCACAGGGTCTCCTTACTGATCGTTATCTAAAGGGAACGCCGGAAGACTCAAGGGCCTTCGGACATAGTATTTTTTTGGGACCCCAGGATATAACCGAAGAGAAAATTCAAAAAGTCCGACTTCTGTCATATTTAGCTGAAAGTAGAGGACAATCTATGGCGGCAATGGCTCTTGCTTTTGTTCTTAGAAATCATGCTGTGACCTCTGTTATTATTGGGGCCAGTCGCAAAGAGCAGGTAGAAAACTGTGTAAAGGTAATAGAAAATATGACTATCTCTGACGAAGAGTTAATGCAGCTCGAAGGTATATTGAAATAAAAATATAATTTATATGAATTTTAAGTATTCAACATATCTTCAACGAATTCTTTTTTCTGTAATATACGGAGCCTTTGTCAGTGCAGCATGCGCCAGTATTGAATCTTCTGAAAACTACATTACACCCTATGTTACTGATTTCGACGCATCTGTTCCGGATGGAGGCGAAACAGCGCCGGAGGCTGAATGCCTCGAAAAGGGGAATTATCGATTTAACAACAACTTCAGTCCATATTTTGGAGGGAACGCATCATTAGACGCCGAGGTTGTTCATTTTTCATCGTTCTATTGTTCTCATTGTGCAAATTTTGCAGCTTATACAAGAACAAGGTGGGACAATCGAACTGTATTAAATGAGTCGGTTCGCGTTTATTTTCACCACGCTAGTTATTATTTTAGACATCGTGCAGCAGTTGCCGCCCAAAATCAGGGGGATGAATATTTTTGGAAACTGCATGATTTTATCTTTGATAAACTTCTATCCGGCAAAAGCGTCGACGAAAAAGAAATTGTGGATTTTGCACAAAACACACTCAAACTGGACATGAAGAGGTTTTTGTCAGATTTGGAGGATGAAAGAACCTACGCGTTCTTGAAATGGGATGCCAATCAAGGGTTGACGTCAGGCATGCAAGGAACACCGTGGGTGTATGTTTGCGGCAAATATATCGATGAATGGCCCTATCTAGAAAATTATATCGAACAATATCTACAATGATGAGCAGTTACAGTTTATTAAAATAGTTTTTTACCAAAACATGTTTATCAAATGAGTAGAAAATCAAGCATTCCAAAACCGTTTCTTAAATGGGCCGGCGGAAAAAATCAGCTGTTACCGGAGTTAACAAAACGAATACCGAAATATGACGGAAAATACTTTGAGCCTTTTTTGGGAGGGGGAGCTTTCTATTTTCATTTAAAACCGGCCGAGTCGATTATTGCAGATCTCAACGAAGAGCTTATTCACTGTTACAAAACGGTTCGCGATGATACCGACGCCCTTATTCAACAACTTAAAACTCTTAAATACTCTAAAGAGGATTATTACGATATGAGAAGCAGAGATCCAAATAAGATGGATCATATTAATAGAGCAGCACGAACTATCTATTTAAATCGCACAGGCTTTAACGGCCTTTATAGGGTTAATAAGAGCGGAAAGTTCAATGTCCCTATTGGCAGATACTCCAATCCGCTAATATGTGACGAAAAAAATTTGAGGGCTTGCGCAGATCTGCTTCGCACAAGTTGCATAGAATCGGTATCCTTTGAAGATGCTGTTCGAAAGGCAAAAGCAGGAGATTTTGTCTATTTCGATCCGCCCTATATACCAATTTCTGAAACTTCTTATTTTACATCCTATCAAAGCGGACGTTTTTCCATTGCTGATCAAGAAAAATTGTTTAATGTCTTTAAAGAACTTACAAAAAAAGAAGTATTTTCCATGTTATCTAATTCTAGTGTACCGTGGATCCATAAGACCTACAAAGAATTCAAAATAGATTTAGTAAGCGCAAACAGAATGATCAACAGCAAAGCAGCAGCAAGAGTTGCTGTTGAAGAAGTCATCGTCACTAACTATGATGAAAACTCAAACTTTATAAGATAAGATGAAGTTCGGAAGAGGAAGAAGTGAAAATATTAGTACTGACAGTCTCAGACAGGGCTTACAACGGAATATATATAGATGAATCCGGTCCGGCAATTGAATCAGTTCTTTTGTCTGCTTGTTTAAATGCAACCGTTACAATAAAAGTTGTACCTGACGAAGCTGACAAAATAGAACAGGCGTTTTGCGACAATTTAGATATGGACATTATCCTGACCACAGGAGGAACCGGTTTGTCTCCCAGAGATATTACACCTGATGTGACCGAGCGTTTCTGCGAACGTCTTGTTCCGGGAATAGCGGAAGCTCTGCGGACGGCATCATCCGTACAAACCAAAAATGCAATACTATCCAGAGCTGTAGCCGGACAAAAGGGAGGCACCTTAATTATCAACCTTCCCGGTTCTGTTCGAGGAGCCAAGTTCTGCGCAGAATTTCTGTCTCCCCTCCTATCTCACGCTGTTGCAATGATGCGAGGAGACGGTCACTAATGACCTGTAATAATGCACCGACTCCCTTCTAATCACTGACAAAACGATAATAACTTATGTTTAATGCTCGTTGATTTTTCGTACTTTTATACGTATCATCACAGAATGATAAAGATAATTTACATATATGCTATTTTTTGTTTATTTACCGGATGCATTGGAAGTGATTCCAAGCCCTTGCCTAAGCTCGAATTCAGCATCTCTGAAGTTAGCTTTTGCAATACTGCCATTGGAGAGACAGCAGTCCAAAACTCTCTACAACTTCGCAATCCCGGCAAAGGAAACCTCACAATTAATTCAATAGGAATCAGAGGAGATGAAAATTGCGAATTTTCTTGTAGATATGCGGATCCAGCCAATCCCCAAAAAATTATACTTTGTGGAAATGAGTCTTCTAAAACTCCAAAGCAGGCTGTAATTGTAAGCCCTAAAACAAGTTTGCTTGTGCAGATTTCATATGCGCCGATATCTGAATCCAAATCTGTCGCAGCCGTTGTTGTTGAATCAGATGCGGCTAATCTGCTAAAAGAAGAAGAAACAACAGCGGTTACAGTAATTCCGCTATGCGGTCAGCTTGTTACAAATACCGAACCTCAGGAAGATGAAAAAGAAGACGGCGGCAAGACAGAAAATTGCATTTCCTGCAATGAAATACCTCAAAAAGGAGCGCCTTCTTGCACTGACAGATAGCAAATACTCGTAATAGTCTTATAAATTAAAAAAAATATTCTTTTTGTATTTCGCATTTTGGACATGAACTCATCCTTCTAGTATAGTCGTTAATTAATGATGACAAAATATATAGAACAACTAGATAATCGAACCGCTGAAATTCTCAGACAAAACGGCTTTGACACCCTTCCGTTTGATAAATTGGTAGAAAACTTAGTTCGAAACGGAATCGATCCAAGCCGAAATTGGGTCAAGGGCCCTGTCACTCCTCTTGAAGACGAAAAAATCGATCATTTACCTACGGAAAAAGCAGAACGCGAGCGATTGACAGAACTCGGAAGAAAAGCATTGGCAGCAGGACAGGTTGCGGTATTAATACTCAACGGAGGAATGGCAACGCGTTTTGGTTCTCGCGCCAAGGGAATTGCCGAAGCAGTGGACGGCAGGTCATTTCTTGACCTCAAGATAAGCCAGGCAGAAAAAGCAGCTGCAGGACAAGCTGAGATTATACTGATGAACAGCTTTGCTACAGAAGCAGCCTCAAAGGAACATGTCCGAGGTTTGTCGATTTCTCGTTCTGTTAGTGTTAGACATTTCAACCAATTAGCTTCAATTAGAGTTACACGACAAGGAGAGATTTTTCGAACAGCTGACGGGGCAGCATCTTTACATGCGCCGGGCCACGGAGATGTGCTCTACGCTTTGAAAGGATCCGGAGAGCTTAATCGTTTCATAGATCAAGGCGGTAAATACATTACCGTATCCAACGTAGACAATCTGGCAGCGGGCCTTGATCCTCTTATTATCGGCAAGCATATAGACAAAAATCGCCCAATGACTGTAGAAATCGTAGCTATTCAGCCTGGAGATGCAGGAGGTTTTCCTGCAGTTGTTGACGGACGTCCCATTTTATTAGAAGCATTTAGAGTTCCCCCTACTTTTGATTTTATGACAGCAAAGCGTTTTAACACCAACAGTTTTGTATTTGATGCTGAGGCGTTTTTGGTTGAAGCCGAACTTTCCTTTTATACCGTAACAAAGAAAGTAGACGGAAAAGAAGCTGTTCAATTTGAACGACTTATCGGACAACTTACTGAATTTGTAGATGTAACCTGGCTCGAAGTTGACCGTGACGGTTCATCCAGCCGATTCATTCCAATTAAAACTCCTCAAGATTTAATAGCGGAAGCTGACCGACTAAGAGCTCTTCTTTCTAAACAAGGCGTGTTGTGATTTTTACCGGTAGAGTATCGTTGCTTTGCTCTTTGGTCACGCTCATTCTTTTCCTATCATTGGGATGCGAACGTTCTTACGGAGTTCAAACTTGCAGAATGGAGCGAGAACTGGTTTTAACATCAACAGCCGGATCTCCATCAGCGACAGCAGCAGTTACCAACAAAAACGGTATTACTCTTGCCGCTTGGTCAGCAGACAACATGACTCATATCAAGCCGGTGCTCAACAGCACTTCTTCGATTGAAGAGCCAACAATGATTAAGCACCCCGATAACAAATTCGTATTAAATATGAGCAAAGAAGAAAAAACCTTCTGGCCCTCCTCCTCTCAGCCTTCTGTCGCATCCGAAGATATTCATCTGATTGCTCTTGATGATGGAGATTTTCTTTTAGCAATGTTGGAACCTTCTTTTGACGACCGTATTGGAGGTGCCTACTTAACCAAGATTTCAAAAGATCTGGCAACTCAAAAAACTGTAAGACTTGGTCCGGCAGGTGACTATTCATGTTCAATATCAGCGGCTGTATGGGAAAACAGTGTCATAATAGCTTGGCATGACGGTTCGTTTAACGGATCCAGGTTACGTCTTGCTTTGGTAAACCCTATCTCTATGGAAATAGAGAAATCGTCTCTTTTCCAGGGAACAGGCCCGGCAGCAGGCCCTTCTGTTTCAATTGGAAAAAGCGGACCGGCTGTTGTATGGTCAGAAACCAAGTCCTCTGGAACATCGCTGTTGAGCAAGGTAAACATCGCTCGTATTTCACGCGATTTGGAATTCAACGAAATCAGAACAGTCGAAGAGGGGCGTTTTTTGTCACCTTCACCTCATCTTATTTCAACCGAAAAAGGATTTGCTCTCATATACAGAGACGATGCTGATAAAGACAACACTCCTGAATTCTACTTTATAACATTAGGCTTTGACGGTTCTACAAATGACTATAAGAAAAGAATTTCTCAATCTGACGGACTGAAAGGTCCGCGACTTACTGTGTTGGGAGACTATTTTGTAAGCGTGACAATCAGATCATTCCAAAGAAATCTCTTAATCGGGCTCAACCGATTTGACAGCAAAGGTGCAAAAAAAAGCGGTGAATTTCAAGTTTATGCCGACAAAACTGACTTTGTATGTGCAGATGTTGCCAATACTAAAAACGGATTAATTATTGTATACGGAGAGGACAAAAGAACTAAAGGACGTGTTCTTGCAGGAGAAATCACCTGTTCAATGTTCTAGAAAATAAACAAATGGAGACAAGTCTATGCAATTGGTTTGGTATTTCATCAATAGAAATAATGTTTCTCCAATTGTGCTTGCGGTATTCCTCCTAGTCATTCAGAGCTGGTATCGGCGCAAGGCCGAGGAGCTATTTTTTTAAAATGTGCAGGGCGGCTCGGTTTCGTTCTTCCAAAAATTTTGTTCCAGCCTCAATGCCACGCCGCATTATTATTGCCTCGTTCTCGACGGCGGGTACACATTTTCAGACAATTCGAGCACACCCTTCTTCGTCGCGCCCCCTCCGCCCTCGGACGAGGATGTCAAACAAATCGCCAAGACCGTTGCCGCAAGAACGCTCCGACTGAGACGTGGCATCATCGGAGAGCAAGACCTGTATGACTCTATAATAGTGCAGACTGCTACTTCCATTCCTACAGCCACTGCTTGACTGTTGGGCTAGAGATGGACTACTTTTTACTTATATCTCGAAAAAAATACTGGCGATGGACAGCTACAAAGGAGCGACCAATGAAAGAAGTGAGTTTGAATTCTAGGAGGGAATTGTTTTTATGGATGGCGTTCATATTTTTCGCAACCGCGTGCGCATCGACAAAAACTGATTCAAAAGTCGAGAATAAAGAAGCGATCGCACCAAAGGCGCCTTTGCCAATGGTCGAACGTAACGCTGCTACTTCAAATGGACAGTCGACACATGATGCTGTAGGAAAGACAGAAACGGTAGCAGTGAAAATGCCCGACGCCGACTGGCTGAACAAGGAAGAGCCCCGAACCAAGATATGGGAATACACGCCGCCACCGCCCAATCCGGACCGCCATGCAAGCCCAATAGCTGATTCTGCAGAATATCGAATATCTCAGGTTGAGATAAGCAATTCGTCTCTTTTTCTGCACGTGAAGCACAAACTCAGAGTTCCTTCCGATGTGAAAATTAGGAAAAGCTCGATGAACGAAGCGCCAAATTTTGAGATGCTTGTGAATGGATGCCCGGTCCAAAACCCTCGATTTGCCGGAGTGGTCGAATATGACGGAGGGGAGCCGAGTTTGATTGCTATTCCTCGAATGGATCTACCGGAAGGGGACATTGAGCTTCATGTAACAACGTTTGGGAGAGAAACAAATATAGTGCTTATGAACTACGAAGACGGATTGGAGGTGATGACATCCAAGAAACAGAGCCGCTGGTATCAAGAAGAGGTGGAAAAGCAAGGCAGAAATACCTTGGATTATAGTGGCATAAGATACCCCGATCAGGCCCGCTGCGACGGCGAAATAACGGAGGAATAGAGATGTACGCTACAAACGAATTCGCTGTTCGTCGATATTTTTTGACTTATTTGGCACAAATAATATCAGCAGTCTATTTTTTCCTGCCGCTAATTGTAAACGCAGCCGTCAACTGTACTGTAAATGGCTATATGAAATACGAGCCAGTCGATTACTACTACTGCGACACGACCAGATTCACAGGGGCAAGCGGCGTTCCGAGTTGCAGCGGCTGGCTAGAAATAGATCTCGACACCAAACGATCCTCAAGCGGTACGGCTGCGCCACTGAAATACGTGCGAATCGAAATTCGCAACTCGAGTGGAACTCTGCTCGGCTTTACTCATACGAACTCGACAGGATGGTATTCGAAAACAGTTTCAATGCCTGGGACATCATGTAGAAATCAGTCAGTTACCGTAAGACGCGTTCTTCAGAGAGTGCATGAAAGCGATATATCGGTTTCAACACCGCGATATAGATTCAAGGTAGTAGATATGGCTTTTGCTGTTCACAATACCAATTACTCACTTACACTCACTGGTTCTTCCACAACCTCCAGCAAAACCTATCCGGCATCAGCTACAAGTGAAATCGCTAGGGCTTTCGCCATTTACTATACGATGAACTCGGCGATGACCGAGGCCGTTAGATGGTCAACAAACATCGGCACCGGCTTGGCTTCGGCTAATTCTTCGGCTCAGTTTCAGGTCGTCATAGACGCATTGTACACGGACGGCAGTTATTACGGATGGTCGAGCGATAAAAGAGCCTGGCTGCGCTATGCCGACTATCGCGACGGTTTCAACACTCGCCATGAATTCGGGCATAAGATTCATCAAGTGATGCATTACAACAAACAAACAGACAGGTGCTATGATGACACCTATAACGGTGTAGACTACCATGCCACGGATAGCTGCGAATGCGGATTCTATTCCACAGGAGAAGCCATGGCGCATTTTATAGCGGCACGAAGCATCACGAGCGCTGACACTAACGCATGGGCTTGCTCCACTCTCCAGATCAGCAGCTTCGCTCAAGATGAGTGTTCAAGAGTCGTCGTGGGCCGAGTAGGTGACAGCAATTCAGATGGAGAACAGGATTTGTCGGGAAACTACGCGGCATGGTTCATCATCGGCGATACATATGCAAATTCCAAAACTAGATGCATAGTTCCCAACAGCACATGGGGGTGTCCTTGCGGAGGTTCTGGAGAGCCGACGTGCACCGGCCAGACCGCTAAGGACAATTTGGGATTCAGAAATTCAGTAAATGTAGCGCGATTTTTTTGGGACATAATCGATACAAATAATGAGTCAAGCAAGGACGACACGGATCTCACAATGGGAACGTTCGTGGCGGCAGTCGAAGGCATGACCTGTTCTGGCACTGCGGACGGAAGCTGCAACGAGCCTAACACCAGCCCCTGCACTGCTGCCAGGAAAGAAAAGTACAACTCGTATGATTTTGGCGACCTCATTTCCGGCGACCAGGCTGCGGAGAGGACATTGAACTGTGTAGCGGCCGCACAGGACTAAATTCCACAGTACACTTACCCCCCCTTGTGGATCGGAAACGAAAAGGGAAAACCTAATTATTGCAAAATCGCAATAATTACTTCCTATTAAGTCCTGCCAAGTAGATTTCGTAGCTTTCGGTTCTTACGCTTTTCGGTCTAATGATTTTCACTTCATTAAATAATTCTCTCAGCTTGTTTCTTGCCTGCTCAAAATCCTCTCCCTGAAATATTTTTCCTACAAACCGACCTCCCGGTCGAAGGGTTTGTTCTGCTATTTCTAGAGCTCGCATAAAAAGATTGTGGGATTTTGCCTGATCTACAAATCTGTGACCGCTGGTCCATGGTGCCATGTCTGAAATAACAGCGTCAAACCTGCCCTCATCCACATTTGTCAATACAGCTGCGGTATCCAGCTCAAAAACATCGGCCTGAAAAAAAACAATATTCCCGCCTACTCCCATATTTAGAGCTTGCTGATCAACAGCGATGACCTTGCCGTTCGGCCCCACTTTAGATGAAGCAAACATGGTCCATGACCCCGGAGCCGCACCTAAATCAAGAATTTTATCTCCGGGCCGCAACAGTCTTATTTTTGCATCTATTTCTTGAAGCTTATAAACCGACCTTGCGGGAAAATTCTCTTTTTTTGCTCGTTTGGCAAAGTGGTCAGGAGGTCTTCTGTTATTGCTCAATCTACTG
>CAYWLQ010000056.1:10059-29808 GCA_964458775.1 uncultured Myxococcales bacterium
GAATAGGTCAGGCAGGCAGCTAGGACTTTTTAATGGCGGATCGAATTGTAACATAGCTATTTTTCGAACCGGGAATCGGGCCTTTAACAAAAATCAAGTTATCCTGAGCAAAAACCCGCACTATTTCAAGATTTTGCACAGTAACATTTCGATCTCCCATATGGCCGGGCATTTTTTTACCCTTCATCACGTGCCCCGGAGTCATGTTTTGTCCCAATGAACCGCCGTGGCGAAAACACTCATGAACACCGTGGGTATCTTTAGCACCGTGGAAATTATGTCTTTTCATAACACCGGCAAACCCTTTACCGATACTTATACCAGAAATATCAATTATTTCTCCGACAGAAATCGAGCTGAGATCAATAGATTTACCTATCTCAAATTGAGAAAGTTCTTCTTCTGTAACGCGAAACTCTTTTAGGATTTTCTTGGGGGTTACACCGGCTTTATTAAAATGTCCGACTTCAGGACGAACTGTACGACTTTCTTTTTTGTCATCAAAACCCAATTGAACCGCTGTATAACCGTCGGTTTCGTTTGTTTTCTTTTGAACGACAACACAAGGGCCGACTTCTATTGCTGTAACGCCGATAAGTTGACCGTTAGGATTAAAAACTTGTGTCATACCGAGCTTTTTTCCAATTAATCCGCCGTTAATACTCATCAAAATTCTCCTTCGCAACAACTCAAAAAAACCGTTTCTCACAACAGAGAAATTAGATTTTCCCGCTTAATTTTAGCGGCTCGCTGTCACGTAAAAATCGAGCTTTTGCCCGATGTTTTTTATCGTGCCGAACAAATTCGGCTGTGCATTTATGTCAGAAATTAGCAGTTTAGCAAGAGTATAATGGGTATTTTCATGAGAAAAGTTGTTTCATATTTCAAATAAACAAGTACTTTCATAATAATATCGGCTCAGTGTTCAGCTTTTACTTGTCTAAAATCTCTAACGGGATTTTCTTCTGTCAATATATCGTTTAATATAGCAACCTCAAATATAAGTCGCCGCTTAGTAGCGATTTATGTAAATAAAGGGATTCATTATGACTGTTGAGGAAAAGCTGAACAATAGAATGAAAGATGCAATGCGCAATAAAAATGCACAGGAGCTTGATGCTCTAAGAATGGTAAAAAGCGCTGCGCAAACCGCCAAGGCTGCCCCCGGATTTCCCGGTGTAACAGATGATGCCTTTTGGCTGGATGTCATTGGAAAATATGTAAAACAACAACAACGATCAGTTATCGAATTTGAAAAAGCCGGAGATGCGGGCAAAGATCATATTGATCGGCTTAAATTCGAGATAGATTATTTTTCGGAATTTCTTCCAAAAAAATTGGGAGAAGCAGAACTTAACTCTTTAGTAAAGCAGGCCATACAAGAAACAGGCGCTCTTAATGCAAAAATGGCCGGCAAAGTAATGGGACATATTATGAAAATTCACAAAGATTCAGTTGATGCAGAAATGCTAAAACGCCTGGTTACAGAAGCGTTGGGCGCGTGACAAATACATCTTTAAATTCGTCGAATAACAGTAAGCTTCGACGTATTGTAGCAATAGGGGCTGGAAAAGGCGGTGCCGGTGCCAGCATGACAGCGGTCAACCTTGGAGTTTTTTTGGCCCAAATTGGAAAATCCGTATTGTTAATAGACGGAAATCTTTCAGATCCTGGACTTCATACTTGGCTTGGTGTTGAGCGACAAAGCATCAATGTCAGTGATTGGATTAGGGATAGACTATATGCAACTTCTGATGCGGTTGTTTCCACTCGTGTTATAGGACTGCACCTAATGGGCGGCAGTACCGAATTGACCGGCGGAACAGATCTTAATGCCTCTGACAGAGAGCATTTTGTCGAGAAACTCAGAAAAATAGAAGCTGATTATATTTTAGTGGATCTTCCGTCAGGTTTGCACCCGTTATCGCTGGAACTTTTCGGAGCAGCAGACCTCAGCATTGCGGTATCTGCAGCAACCCCGGATGCGGTTGAAGCTACTTATCGCCTAATTGCTGCTTCATATATTTATACCCTTAGAAAATGCAAAGAAATGGACGGTATAACAAGTGCTTTGCTGGATGACGTTATTTTGTCAGCAGGGCGTCTTCCCGGTGCCGCTAAAATTATTGAAACGTTGGAATCAGCAGGGGCTCCGGCTGCTGCAGAAGCCAGAAGATTGGCAACAACCTTTCATCCGGGAATAGTTGTAAATCAAATTCGTATAAAAGCCGATCAAGGACTTGGAGATGCAATGACGGCTGCCTGTTCAAGGTGGTTAGGTATAGTTCCTCAACTCTTGGGAACAATTGAATGGGATGACAATGTATGGCTTTCTCTGCGACGAGGCACACCTATTCTTATAGATTTTCCGCAAAGCAGAGCATGTCGAGGACTTGAACGGACGGTTAGACGGCTCATCGGCAGACATATAAACGAAGCTGCGACTGCTGTTCCTCTGCCCAAACCGACTGAAAAACAAAATCTCTATGAGTTACTGGAAATCTATCCCGGTGCGCCCGAAGAAGAGGTCCGAAGAGCTTACAAACAAGTAAAAGAATACTTCGGTACTGACGGAATGGCTGCAAACGGTGTATGTACCAACGAAGAGCGAGAGTCATACCTACAATCAGCCAAACAGGCCCATGAAATATTGGTCGATAGATCTAAGCGCAGAGAATATGACAAAGCTATGTTTCCGGAAGGATTTCCGTCTGTAAACCTTCGGTCCAATTCACGTTTCGATGATGATCGAGATAATCAACAAGGAAGAGTCGTCAGCCCGCACGATTCTCTTCCCAAGATCACTCTCAGGGATGACCAAATGGTTACAGGCACGTTCTTGAAAGAAATGCGACAAGAGAGGGGCATAGATCTTATCGACATTTCTAATCGGACCAGAATATCCGTGTCTTACTTAAGAGCGATTGAAGAAGAAAAATTCGACGAGCTGCCGCCGCTTGTATATGTCAGAGGTTTTGTAACGGAATATGCTCGATATTTGAAAATTGATCAGGATAGGGCTGCATCGGATTTTATGGCAGCAATGGAATCAAGTTTGAATAGGCGAGGAAAGTAATAGGCTTCTATTTGGGCACTTGCTGATTAAGGTGAAAAATGAACTTAAGAAAACTAATCTTGTTAGTTATGGGGACGGTTATTGCATGCTCTTGTAGCGATCCGGTTCAAAATGTAAACGAAAATCATATCGGAACAGATTCATCAGACGCTGATGCTGATGCCGACACGGATACTGATTCCGACTCCGATACAGATACTGACTCTGATGCGGACACAGACGCAGATGCAGATGCTGACGCTGATGCAGATGCGGACACAGACACGGATACTGACTCCGACTCAGACACAGATACCGATGCTGACTCGGATGCTGATACTGATGCAGATGTAGACACCGATGCTGACAGTGACTCGGATACTGATTCAGATGCTGACACAGATACTGACACAGATACTGATACTGACGCTGACTCGGATACAGATACAGACGCTGATGCTGACGCAGATTCAGATGCAGATGCTGACACAGATACTGATACTTCAATAGAAATAGAATCGGACACAATAGATACGGCCCCTCCTCCTTGCGAAAACGGAATACAAGATCCGGGAGAAGAGGGTATTGATTGCGGAGGCACTTGTCCTGACCAGTGTCCCATAGAATACAAGCTGCCGCCGCCTGATCCATGTTACAACAAATTTCATGCTCCCGGATGCACTTGGGACGATCCGTCATCAGCATGCGGAGGTCAATGCTCTGTAGCTAACTCTTGTTCACCGCCTGAATCTGAAAACAAGGCAAATCTTCCGATTACTTTTATTTGTCCTAGATTTATGATGTTCAGTCGCGAAATGATACAAGCAGCTAAAGACGATGCTAAACTCTATAATTGGGACAGCGTAGACAATCCTCCTTTTAACTACGCAATTGTGGGACATGATCCGGATATCGGCGGTCTGGATGACGGTCCGAGCAGTTGTTGCCAATGTTATCAACTGATTTTCGAAACACCCGAAATCAGCTCGCCTCAACCGCCTGAGCTTCCGTATCCCAAATCATTGGTGGTGCAGAGTTTCAATACTGCCGCCAGCGGTCCGACAGGATTTGACGTTTTTATGGGAGCCGGCGGTTACGGAGCTTTCAATGCTTGCTATAATGATCCGGCCTTTGGAAACACATCGAAATTCGGCGTCTTTATATATGATGAATATCCGTACCAAAATCCCGGCAGCGGAGGAATATCCTTTTTGAGATATCCGGAATGTACAGGTACAGATTGGCCTCCGACCATGACAGCTTTACAAACATCTACTTGTCAGGACAAGATCAAGGAAATGTGCGACCAAGCACTTGTAAAGGCCTCTGTTGCAATCACCGAAGATACCAGAGCATCATGCATTCAAACCAATAAACCCGAATCTCTCTATCATCAGAACTGGAAAGTGCGCGCAAAGCGAGTTAGATGCCCTGACAATCTAACAAGAGTTACCGGTTGCAGACTTAATGAAGAGAATCTACCCTTACCGCTACCAAAAGTTCAAACACCGTCAGATGCAGAAGCAAACGGAACGTTTACACGTCCTGATCAAAACTACCACACCACAACCATGCAGGATTGCTGTAAGCCCACCTGCGCGTGGTCAGACTGGACGGTAAACTACGACCTTCCCGTAGATGGAGATTGGAACTCTTTTTATTCTTGTGATAACAACGGAACCCCGATAACTATGTAATGTAAGGATACGCGGGAAAACTTCTCAAAAAGCCGCAAGTATGCCGCTACTTGACAGGACTGTTGCCGCTGAACCGCAGCCGACTGC
The DNA here is from genome assembly GCA_964458775.1 of uncultured Myxococcales bacterium. Taxonomy (GTDB): domain Bacteria; phylum Myxococcota_A; class Polyangia; order JAAYKL01; family JAAYKL01; genus CAYWLQ01. The sequence goes on from CAYWLQ010000056.1 coordinate 14,899, forward strand.
ATCAGCACGAACCGCTCTTCAGATCTTTAGAATATTTCATCAACTCGTAGCCCCAAAAGAACGATATCCGAGAATCCCTTGCCGAGACGATTGTATTTATATACCCCGGCGTCGTCAAAGAGGGTTTGGTGGACTCTCTCCGGGCCAAAGAATCGATATTGAAGTTCCAGTCTGAACCTGCGGCTCAAATTCCAGCCGATATGGATTCTCCGTGATACCAGCGCACGAGGAGGGATCTTGTCAATATCTTTTTTAGCAGCAGTAATTCCGACACCGACACCAATCCCAAATCCCCAATATAAGTTGTTTCTATGAACAAAGGACAATGAAACATCGAGTCCCATCCGCCAGTAGTTCAGATTCTCCTTTTTGCAATCATCACCCACACTGCCCGCATTTGAACAGTAAGGAAAGCTAGAGATAGCTGCAAAATTTCTCAGCTCAAGATCAAGTCGAAAGGTGTCAGCACTTCTTGATTTCTTTGAACTATTAATTCCTCGAAAAAGAAATATAACCTCAAGGCTTCCGATGGGCCATATGTTGAATCTTGTAGGTTCATCATCATATGCAGTCAACTGCAATCCTCCTCCCAGCAGAATACTCGTGGTAAAAATATCATGTCTAAGCGGACTCATAAAACATCTACTTTGAAGCGGGCAATCCTTGTATCGGTCTTTGCATTTGGTTCGCCATACGGGTGTGATCACTTCCGGCGGTTGTATCCTGTAGTACCCCTGCATTCCTTTTTGCTCTGTGTCATTCAGCTCCATTTCCTTGAATGTTCTAGTTCCCACAAATCGGTAGGTGAGACGGCCGTCACAGTTCATTTCAGGCACACGAATCCAGCTCGATTTATAGTCTTCTTCGCCGTTCATTTCCTTCGGCACACTGATCAAATGCAGGTGTCCCTCCGGTGTTCTTATCTCCACATACTGGATACTGTCACCGGCAAATTCAGCGCGACTTACTTTGCTTCTTTTCAGTTTCCAATCATCGTTGTACCACCTAATCTCAATGAACCGTTGCGACTCTCCAACGTAGCCGCTCATTTCTTGACCGGGATAACTCGCAATAAGATCCCATGCCTGTTCCTGAAACGAGTCTTCTTTTTTTCCGGATGAATCTTTCCTCACCGACAAATGCATTCTTATAGGAAACTGAGCCGGACCATGGCAGACCCATTTACATTGGCTCTCTTCATTTGACGGCTTATCACAGTAAATGGCTTGGTCGACCGGAAGCATGGTTGGTTTACCTTGGTTCCCTTCATCTGGCGGCTTATCACAGTAAATGGCTTGGTCGACCGGAAGCATGGTTGGGCATGTTTCCGGTGCAAGACAATCCCGTTTCCAGCTAACCGTGAACTCTTTTGTCCTTAATGCTATTCTCTGTCCATTAGGAGGAAGTGCCGAATTGGCCGGAAATTCGAAAACATGTCCATCGTTTTTATAGGTGATTGTATAGCGTGTCATACTATCCTGCGTCAGCGGTATGTTGTAATCGGTATCTTTATTATGGGGAAAAGGTTTTTCATTAATCATTAGGTTGCGACTCTGTTTATCGGTTACAGGATATTCCGGAATAGCCACCTTTCGTTTGACACATCGTTGAACCAGGGACAGATCCACGTAAAACTGTCCTTCATGCGTTACTTGAGACACACGAATCGGCACGCTCCAGTAGTCACCGCCTAGCACTCTTGCATGTACTTCTTTGGTTTTCAATTCGGTAAGTCGCACTTCCATGCTGTCAGCGTGCTCAGAAAGAGTGACTCCTGTAATACCTTCGACTCCTTCAAGCAATATGAGTATCTTTCGAGAAGCCGTAGCGGAACTATCTCCGTCCTCTTCCTTTTTCGTTCCGCATTTACATCGGTGTTCTTTAAAAAACTTTTCAGGGTTTACATCCAATACAGTTCCGCAATCATCCGAATCCGAAGACGAAACATATTTTTTTTTCAACGAGTCGTTATCATCAGGAGCTTCAACCCCGACAGTGCCTTTCATGCATACACATGCTTCATCAGGGCGTTCTCCAATGACATCTTTGAATATAACAGTAAGTTTTTCCGGATCTCGTTGTTTCTTACCGAATACACCTGTAGGCGACAGCAAGAGCACCAGAAATGTTACAGTAGCGAGAAAACAATTTGAGCATACTTTCTTCAAGCAGCCCGTCTGAGTATTTTTCAAATGATGTAGGTCTATTTCAATATGTTCATTGAAAATCATAGTCACACACTTCAACTTTTTTGCAGCAGGGTTTATATTTATTTTTTAATTCAATTCCGTGTTCATTATTAATTCTAGATTTAACTTCCGGCTTAGGAGATTGATTACAGCTTTTTTTGTTGCGCTCGCGTCCTGCAAGGGTTAGGTAACAGATGCCGCAATCTCTTTGGAATGAACAACTTCGGCCGGCGTCCTCTTTGCAATATAGATTTTTTTTATTTTTCGAGAGAACATATTCTAAAGGAAACTGGATTGTCTCGCCTCCGGCACTCCAGAACCAATTAGTACTGAAGGGTGCGTTGGGGCCGGGATCCCAGCTCATAGGGTCCGTAGTATCTTTTGTGGAGATTTCGCCGTTTTCCGGTAGGCTGTCCTTTGACAAAATCGGACCGATAACTCGAGCATTGGCGGGCATATTTTTTAAGGTTCCTACGAGAACACCGTCATCTGTATATATTCGAACGTTGGATAGGGACAGGTTTGTCGGCAATTTCAATTGCCAACTTTTATGCGGTGCCCAACCCTTGGCAAGTACGACCTCTACTGTTCTTTCTTGTCCGGGTTTTATCGGAGCAAAGCATATGGGAAAACGGTGTGACAAATTTGGATTATCAGAAATGAAATTTGAAGATGAGGCAACAGGATTGGAATTGTCCCCCGCCTTTACAGAGAACTGCTTGATTTGACCGCTCGATACCAAAATATAGCAATCCAAGTAGGCCGGAGGCATTTTTTCATCGCAGCTGGGAAGTCCGTAAAAGGTCAGTGTGCCGACAGAAGAATCTCCCATCTTTATTTGTGCATTCATCATGGTCATATCGAGCGGGTCCGTCGCGAAACGAAATATCAACGGAGTAGGCACATCGGTATCATACGGCGGATCACTTACTGAGAGCCTAAGGATCGGTCCTGCTCCTTGCATTTGTATATCAAAGCCGATTGTGGCATTTTGGTTGGGACTTAAGGAAGAAAATCGAATGGCTAGTAGCGATTGTTCCCAACGCTCACTAAAAATAAGGCGTTCTCTGTCTCCGTAATTGGGAGCCCAACTCACATCTACCTCCGCGTTTTGGGGATGGTCGCCATCGAAAATTTCGTTAAACGATCGACCTCGAACTTCTAGCGGAGCTTTTATTTTGCATTGTTTGCTGTTTCGCCAAGCTGATTTGAAAATTTGAGGCGGCGAAGGTGATTTTGCATTGCAGGTTACATATTGCTTTTGAAAAAATTCGAAATAGAAGGGTTCAATAATCTCTGATTCAGAATACGCTAAGTTTTCAAAGGCTGTAGATGTCTGTTGATCGGCCTGAATTTCTTTGTAGCGTTCAGTATCATGTTCTTTTTTCGTTAGCCATCCCAACGTGGAGGTTCCCGGCTGCACGGCGGCAAGCCACTCTGTTCCGACTGTGGTTTCAGGCGACAAATTAATCACTCGCTTGATTTTATACGGCTCAAGGCAGGAACATGGACACCAAATAGCTAAAAGCAAAGCAGCAAAGAAGAGAGACGGAATAAGAGGTCGAAACAGCAAATGCCTTATAAACCTCTTCACTGAGGTAACGGTGACGCCTAACACACCGAAAAGAATGGCAAAAATCCCGAGCATGCGGGAACCGATGGTAAAGTAGAAACTCTGTTCCACATAAAATGTAATAAATAGAAGCAATGCTAAAAATGGAAGACAAAGAATCAAAAAGATCCATCCAAAGTTTTGTTGAAATTGTGTTACCAGCTTAATTTGTTGTGCTGCCCAAAGGTGTCCGTCCTGATTTTTCGATTGAAGAGAAACGTATAAAGACAAAGGATTCAAAAAGCGTCGAATTCCTTCGGCCGTTCGATTCAGTTTGATATCCTTTATTTTAAAAGACCAATTGGGTCCGTACAATTGCTCTATTTTGTTCTCATCCTGTTTAACACCGTTAATCTCAATGACCAAAATCAGATCTTCATTGTCTTGAGTTGTCGAAGATTTCGAATTCATCGAAGTAACTGTTTTTTTATTTTCAGTATTGGTTTCCAATACCGGCACCGAATTCTCCAGTGCCGGCAAAGTCGTTTCAGCGTCAGCCTGAAGAGTGCAGTTAGGTGACGCCTCGAAGGACTCACTTTCTTTTGACTTCAAGGCAGCGTTTCGCCCCTTTTCAATTCGTCTGAGCGCCTCATTTTTAATGTCTTTGTCGTCGCATTGAAATTCGATCTCGATGCATGTGTCTTTCTTTACTATGACGTAGTCGGGATGGGAGTCACTTCCATTATAGTTAATCGACAATTTTTTCATGCCGGGTCATCCTTACAAAACTGATGATCGATAAATTCGGGATAGGTCATGTCATGCTTTAAAGTGGATTGGCAATTACAGGTCAAACCGTCAGGTAAATTGACGCCCGTTATACAGCGAGGTCGACACGTACCGTTGTAGCAGGTTCCAAATCCCCCATATCGAAGCTCCGGACATGCCCACCCGTTTGTATAGAATTGATTTTTACCCGTCGTCGAGGTGTCCGTCTTATCTGAGTCACCTGAATCCATGTCCATTTTCGGCGACAATCGACAATCTTGGATAACACGCAAAGCAGATGACGAGCTGGAATTGATTGTGAGTGTTCGACAAGATTCCTCCACGCAACATCGCCCCGCTAGACAGCTTCCAAATTTGATCGGCAATTCACATCCCTTACCCTCACTTGATTCTCCTGAGCCCGCATCAATCAACAGACACTCTGAGACAATCTCATTTCCATAATATGTTTTTGCATTGCCTTGCACTCCCGCATCCTGTGACGTGTCCAATGTATTCCTGAATTCAGTATCGCTGTCCGCCAGTGTCGGAGCATCGGAACACACTCCGTTTTTACACACACCTACTCCGCTTATAAAACATTGACGAGCGTTCATTTGAAACTCGTCACCCACAGAACAATCGGAAACAGGGACATTTGCTTCGGGGAGATCCGACGGCTGTATGTCGATCAAACTTGTAGCACCGACTATTCTATTGCTGTTATTGGCCCAACAGCCTAATCGAAGAATAGTAACGATACTTTCTGTTGAGCAGTTGTTGTTCTCAATTTGTGGGGGAACTAAGGTGTCCAGAGTAAACCTATGTTCATCAGCTTGGTCGACTTTTTGGGGAGAAACATTGAAAAGACGAACAAGACGCAACGCCCTGCTCACATTCTTAATACGGCCTTTTGATTTTTCCCCTTCAGCGTCTTGTGGATACTCGATAACAGGGGTGTTGACAAAAACCCCACAGCGCACTTGTCTTGCATTTTTGGGGGAGGTCCAGAAAAAGACCTTTCGGCCGGCTTCTTCCGTCCAATTTAAATCAAACTCAGGCACCCCAAAACCGGTCAGCAGTGCATCAAATTCTTCGAAAACCTTTCGAATAACGTCGCATTTCCCCGGCGTTTGCTCTGTGTCACTATTGTTGATCCGTTTGGTTCCCAATGGACAGTCTCCATCGGTATCCAATGTACTGCCGTCCTTTGGCCAGCTTACGCTTTGGTCATCGCATTCAACGGTCGGCTCATGAAAGCAACCTGAGGTAAAGAAAACAAACACAAGATTGGCAGGAACAATGAAGTTCGAAAATCTTATTAATAGATGTTTGAACATGATAGATCTTGTACACATTTGTGTTCTCCATGAAAAATACTCAACCAAGTTGCCGAATGCCACTGATGAATTATCGAAAATACAGCGCAATAATAGGCAAAGAATAGAAAATTAAAATTCTTTTGTCCATTTTTTTAGGAAAGCCGGGGATGGTCCTGTCATGTTGTCATCTTGGGGAGGCAACTGCCTAAATGCTGCTATGACTCCTCTTCAAGCTGCAGATTGTATCCGGTGTGCTTATCCTGCTTTTTGGTTTTCTTCCACAACTTCTCAAAAAGCTTTGTAGAAACAATAAGGCACTGTTGTAGACGACTTCTCTAAACTGACCTGAATTGCCGACGATTCTTGATCGGTTACTGTTTTTTCTTCAACTCCGCCTTCTCCCTACCAATGATTGTAGAGTTTCGGTTAAATATATGATATTAAAACATGTTTTTTTTATAACCTTTTGATTTTGCAAAGAAAAGGCATAACAAGCTATGGACAACAATAAACAACAATCTAATAGTGAGGTTTTTATTTCAATCTTTTTGATCGGGCTTTTATGCTTGATGATTGAACTTATTCAGGTTCGCATGCTGTCCTTTTTTTTGGGAAGTATCAGCAATTTTTTAGCTATACCTATAGCTTTGTTCGGTTTGGCTTTGGGTTCTTTATATTGTCACCTTGTATATAAGGGAGATCGACATAAATTGGTGCAAGTTGCATCACTGCTGGTTTTTCCCGTTGCTGCGATTACCTTTGCTTCGGTTTTTATCATTTCCAATACTTTTTTTAGTGATGTTCATGTTGTGAGATCAATGCCCGGAAGTGATGCGGGGCGTCTGGCGGTATACGGCACCATATTTTTGCCTTTATATAGCATTTTCGGTGTTCTTTTAACTACTTACTTCACCATGTACTCCCACATGATCGGCAAGTTGTACTTTTTCGATTTAGTAGGTGCAGGTCTCGGTTGTTTGATAACTTCTCTTCTCTTTACATATTCCGATCTTCCGCCCACTATTGTAGCCCTGCTTTTGCTGTCAATGCTGCTCATTTTCAACACAAGGACTTCACATAAAGGACTTATCGTAACTTGTGCTGTATTGGCATTTGGTATTATTCAAGCATTAGCCTATACAGGAGCGATCTTTCGAGAAAAACCTAATCCCGAAGTATTGGGATCAGCTCTCATGTCACAACGATCTATTAACAGCGGAGTAGTTGAAGCAGCCGTTGAATGGAATCATATAGCTCGTTCATCTCTTTTAAGAACAGGGGCAAATCAAAGAGACCCGGCCGTTGGCGATTTTATTATTGTGCAAGATGACGGACTGAGCAATGTCGGTGTAGAAAAGTTCAACCCAAACTATGATGCAAACTACTATCTTAACAGAGGAATACTTCAGCATTCTTTTGCGCGAATAATGGGTAAACAACCGAAAAACATTCTTGTGATGTTTGCAGGATCGGGCAAAGACATGATGATCCTGGATAGTCTTAGCGACAACAAAGCAAATATTACCGGCGTGGAACTCAATCCTTCAGTAAAAAAACTAGCATTGCATCCTGCTGCTTACACAGCAAATGTGGGTGCTTTTCTAAGAAAAAGCAATATTCGATTTGTTATTCAAGAGGGTCGAGATTTTCTAAATCACGATCAAAACAAATATGATTTTATATTTGTCGCTTCCAACGGAGCCGTGCATGCAAACCGAACCGGACATACAAGGAAATATTTAGACACCTATGAAGCTGTTCGAGCCTATTTAGACAGCATGACAGAAGACAGTATGATTGTATTTTCTAATCAACCCGTTCATAGAAAAATAGAGTCGTTTAGAGCACTATTTGAAGAGAGAAAGATGGGGGATTTTGCAAAGGCAGCTTTCATTTTTGGACCTCCTAACGATCCATTTTTAAGATCGGCGGTTATAAAGAAACAACCGTTTACTGTAGAAGAGGTAACAAAATTGACCGAGCGCATTAAATCTCTGAGACCTCAATGGCAAGTTCTGCATAATCCGCTTGGTCAAAGTCATCAGGATGTTGAAATGTACGTAACAGTTTCTCCCGAAAAGAGAAATGACAGACTTGTAACTGATGACAGGCCGTTTACTCAAAAGATCCTCCTTTCAGACTTTGAACTTTTTCCCCAAAAACAACGGCTAAGAGATATTGCCTACTCATCAAACTGGATAAAGATTTTTACGTGCATAGTATTTGCAGTAATCTCTTTGATAGTAATGTTCATAGCAAGATTTGCGGGTTCAAAAGAGGGAAGACTGCCCATGTGGTGGCTTGCCTATTTCTTTGTCTCAGGTGTTTCCTATATGGGAGTGCAGATAGGTCTAATAGGAAAAATTGAGCTGTTTGTAGGCAATCCGCTTTACGCTGTTGCAGTAATCCTTGCGTGTTTTCTTGTTTCCAACGGTGTCGGAGCTTACCTGCAAGAACGTTTCAGTATAATGAAAGGACCTTTGACACTAACCGCCGTTTCAGCTGTTTCTATATTGTGGAGCGTGTTATGCGTTGAGCTCTTAAATGCATACTTTTTATCAATTCCAATGGTAATAAAGGTTGTTCTTGTCGCAATTGCCGTAATGCCGTCCGGTACAGCACTCGGTATGTACTATCCTTTTGGTGTAGCAACTTTGGTTAAAGCGGGAAAAGAAAAGACTATTTCGGTAACCTACGGCGCAGCAACTTTATCTTCGGTTTTAGGTTCATCCTTGGCGGTAACGCTGCTGCCCAATTTCGGATTCTCCAGCATCATATTGGCGGGAGCCGTAGGCTATGCATCAGTATCCCTGGTCTATTTCGGCGCAAAACGTTTTGCCTTGTAAAAGGCAGCCTGCTTAATTCTTATCTTCATTTCATCATATAGGTAATTAATTCCCATCTCTATCAACCTGGACAATCGATGTTTTCAGTGTTACTCTACAATTTGGTCGTTCTTGACGGAGAGATTTATGAATTTGCACAGCAAAAAAACAATTTCTTTTATTATCGCTGATAAAAATGCTGTTCAGTCGATCTCTGCAAACCCTGTATCAAGTATAAACAACGTTTCCAATAAGCCGACTTTGTAAGTCGCAAGCGGATTGCCTCGGCTAAACCCCTTAGGCAGTCCTAAGGGTACAGGTCGTTTTTTCGGCCTAGCCTTGTTTTTCAGGAGATATGAAATATGAAACCTAAAATAAAACCAAAATCGGCAAATATGCTTTTTCCGACAGATATTTTCTTTCAAACTTTTTTCTGGGGACGAGTTAAGAGCAAGCTCGGATGGCAGGTTTCGGCTTTTGATTTATCAACATCCTATTCCACAGGAGATGTTCTTGTATTAACAAAACAACTGAACGATGAATCATCAGTTGCATATATTCCCCAAGGTCCGGAGTACGGACCCGATCCGGATGCATATGGATCTTTTTTAGAACACTTGTCCGCTTCGCTGACCGAGCATATGAACAAATCCTTAATATATATAAGGTATGACTTACCGTGGGTCGACCCCTATGCTGCTGATATTAGTCAAGAAACTTTGAGTTCAAAATGTCTTCAGACCGACCTTTTTCGTCCTGAAAATAGACTGCGAGAGCTTCGTATGAATTATACAACTGACCGATGGAACCTTCATAAAGCTCCTTTCGATCTTACAGTTGCGGATTCTCTGACAGTGGATCTAACAGGAACGGAAGATGAAATTCTCGGAAAAATGAAACCCAAGACAAGATACAATATAAAATTGGCTGCCCAAAAGGGAGTTGGTGTTATTGAAGCCGACATGTCTTTTCTTCCGGTATTTTATGAACTGTATTTGCAGACAGCCGACAGAAACGGATTTTCTCCATGCGGTTACAAACCATTTCATGCACTTTTTACTACCGATGTTGATGATCCGCATTCTCCAAGGAAAAAGCTCCTTCTCGCAGTTTACAAAAAGGAAGTTTTAGCCGGAGCTGTTATTCTTTTTTCAGGAACAACTGCCCATTATCTTTTCGGTGCATCTTCAAATAATAATCGGAATCTAATGGGCCCGTACTCCGTTCAATGGAAGGCAATGAAAATTGCTCGCGGCTTGGGTTGCAGATCCTATGACATGGGAGCGGTCTCTCCATATAGAGATGAATTTCATCCTTTTAATGGAATGTATAGATTTAAAACCGGTTTTGGAGGCCGCATTGAACATAGAGTCGGTACATGGGACTATCCGATAAACCAAGATGCATATGCAAAAATTAGGAATAGCGAAATGCTGTGCAACAATATTGTGTAACAAAAAGACAATAAAAATATCAAAAACGCGAAACAGCGGAGGTCAAACATGATTAAAGAGAGAAGAATTTTTCTGACCGAGACAGACATGGAAAGGCTTGAGAATTTAATTCAATCCGAGCCGGAGTCCGAATATCTCAGCATTCTCGATGATTATCTGAGCAATGCTATTACAGTACCTGCAAAAGAAATACCTTCTAATGTTGTAACCATGAATTCCAGTGTTCGATTTGAAGATGTAATAACCGGAAAAGAATCCGTAGTTACTCTAACCTATCCGTCAAAAGCAGATGCTTCATCGGGAAAAATTTCTGTATTGGCACCGGTAGGCTCAGCACTGCTGGGCTTGTCCGTCGGTCAGTTTGTGGAATGGCCCTCTCCGAACGGGAAACGCAGTCTTCGAATCAAAGAGGTGCTCTATCAACCCGAAGCAGCCGGTGATTTTCATCTGTAGAATCAGTTTTTCTGCGGCATTCTTTGTGTCAAGTCGTTCACAATTAAATCAGATCCAGTTCAATCGGTTTTGAGATATTACAACAAGAAGCCGGCAGGACTTGATCAAAAATCAGGCCAGTAGGTTGCTCGCATTGAAGTATTCATTAAGCCGTATTGACTGTTGACAATATCTTCACCTCTTTTTGTTAACGACAGTGAATTGTATGTATTATTCATATCTAACATGGCTTCACCCGAACCGTTGCCTCTCCAAGACCAAGCCATCCAGCCTATATCCTGTTCTTCTGCAAGTTGCATAATGGCCCAATGATCAGTCGTTCGACCTCCGGCATAGTGATCGGTAGCGCCGAATTCACCCAATAGCCAGGCAAATCCGTGTCCGGTCATGGTTGAAAAATTGTTTGCAACTTCTGTTGCCGTTGCCCACTCATAATAACCGTGAGTTGAAAATATAACGTTTGATAGATCGTCCGCCGCCAAAACCGCAGCGCCTCTGCCTCCGCCGAAGACATCAACATCGTGCCCCCAATCGATTGCATCTATAACGAGCGGAACACGAATTCCGGCATCTCTAAGCTGTCCTACCGCTTCAACATATGTGTCTTTCCAAAGAGTGTTATCCTGTCCCCATTCGTTGGCTATATTAAGCAAAATATATTTTTCATAAGAGGGGTTGGTAAGAATACTGAGGTGTCTTCCTTTCCATAAATCAACAGCCTGAAACAGAGCGCTTGCCGACGAACCGCCGGTTATATTGTCTTCCCACATCATCGGCATTGCTATCATTCGGTTTGAGATAATAAGATCCATAGCATCTTTAAATTCTTGGGCAGTGGTGTTTGTTCGAAGTTGTAACCTTATTATGTTGGAATGAACTTGCGCAATGTAAGGTATAGACTGCACTTTGTCCGGAGGCCAATCGCCGTATTGTAGATTAACACCCCTTGCAACAAATTCGTTTCCCTCGGCATCATATATTCTTGCTCCCTTTACATACATGGTGTCACGAACAGGATCAGCATCGGTATCAGTATCGGTATCAGTATCGGCGTCAGAATCAGCATCGGCATCGGCGTCAGAATCGGCATCGGTATCAGTATCGGTATCAGAGTCAGAATCAGCATCGGCATCGGCATCAGAATCAGTGTCAGTGTCAGTGTCAGTGTCATTATCAGCATCAGAATCAGCGTCAGAATCACTGTCTGCATCGCTATCAGCATCTGTCGACCCAAAAGAGCAACATTGATGTAGCGAATTTTCACATTTCCCTTCCATAGGAGTACCGCCTATAGAACGACAATGCTCAGAGCATTCATACTGACATACCTCAGTGTCAAATTCTGTATCAGAATCGGAATCGTCGAAATCACCATAAGTCTCAGTATCAGTATCTGTGTCTGAATCAGTATCTGTATCTGTGTCTGAATCAGTATCTGTATCTGTGTCTGAATCGGCATCTGTGTCTGAATCTGTGTCTGAATCGGCATCGGCATCTGTGTCCGTATCAGAGTCTGCATCTGTGTCTGAATCGGCATCGGCATCTGTGTCCGTATCAGAGTCTGCATCTGTGTCTGAATCGGCATCGGCATCTGTGTCCGTATCAGAGTCTGCATCTGCATCGGCGTCAGCGTCTACTTGTCCTGCAAAACTGTCTGTATCAGATAATTCATTGTCATCGATTTCGCTGCATGCAAATTGTAAGCAATAAGAAAACATAAGGCATGATCCCAAAAACAAACGATTTTTCATTAATACCTCCATTGCGATCTGAGCTCCCCTCGTTCTGTTGCTGAGGTTGAGCTATTACAATGTGATCATGAGAGAGCAAAACCGTTGGTTTTTTTACATAAAACTTTATTTATTTAGGTTCTTGTTCAGCCAAATGAATTTTCTTCTTCGAATCCAGCAATTTATTAACCAGACTAGCTGTTTCTTGGAGATCCGGCACAGCATTTCTTAGAAAAATTCTTCTTTGTAAATGCCCTTCTGTGTGAGCAACTAAGACATTACGTATTTCTTCTAAGGGAACAGTTATTAAACGATTGATTTTGCGCAGAACCAAAATCCATGCAAAAAACCCGGCAATACCCAAAAAAGCCATGGTCCAAGCGCCGGCGTTTCCCAATCGTTTTGCTTCATCATCAGCTCTCAACATTGAACGACGATTTATTTCCACAAGTTGATGAATCGATTCATATACTGAAGTTTTAGAAATGAGTTCTTCATTAAAGGCAGCACCAAAATTACGTCTAATATCTGACAGTATTTGGCCTTCTCCAGGTTCAGTAATGTTTTTTTCTGCCAGATCCAATGCATCGGTAAAATTTTTCTTTCTTATCTCAAGATCGCCGACATTTATCAAGCTTGCAAACATTCGCTCTGCCGCTGCAATCGAGACATCGTTTTCTTTTAGTATTTTTTCTATTGCCGGAGACATGCGAGTAAGCAGGTTTATTGCCGCAAACGATGTTGCAAGTTGAAACAATAACATGGCCCCTATGCCCATTATTGTGAAGTCCCTAAATCTCATTGCATTTTCTCCATCATATTTGCAATAGACTTTGTAGTAGACACCACAACCAAAATATCGCCTTCATTAATTACCGTGTTTGGACCAGGCATGGACAGCCTGCTGCCAAGTGCATTTACAGTCTTGATACCGACTACAGATACTTCAAATCGTTTTGGTAGCGCTAAATCTATCAGCGTTTTTCCATTCATTCTAGAAGGCGAAACAAGTTCAGTAATTACAAGATCGGCTCCCAGCGGTACCTGGTCTAACACACCCTCATGGGTCAATCGCTTTGCCAATCGTTCACCAAAATCCCGCTCCGGATTGACCACCTCATCTGCTCCTACTACTGTGAGAATTCTTTCGGTAAGAGTATCAGAAGCACGCCCGATAACTTTCTTTGCTCCCATCTGCTTAAGCAGAGCGGTTACAAGAATGCCGTTTTCTTTAGATTCCGGTCCGATAGCGCAAACACATATGTCACGAGATGCCGGTTGAGCTCTGGCAAGAGCATCTTCGTCTGAAGAATCAAAAGCGACGGCTTCGGCAACATATGATGCAGCTATCTGAACTCTAACCGGATCTATATCTGAGGCAAAAACATCCATACCGTTTTTTGCCAATGATTGGGCCAGCGACATACCAAACTGACCGAGACCTATTATTAAAGCCTGTTTCTTCATTGAGAAACTCCTTTTAGCCTGTGTGTATTTCCTGTTCAGGAAGACGCCAGTTGTCAGAACCTGAATTTGAGCTGAGCAGCAAAAACAGAGTCAAGGGTCCCAACCGTCCTGCAAACATGGCCAAAATGATAATAATCTTTCCGATTTCGTCAAGAGACGAGGTGCCGCCAATACTGAGACCGACTGTTGCCAATGCTGACATTGCTTCAAATATCGCAACCTCAAACGACATTGACTGGGTCAATAATAATAGAATAAGAATTCCAAAAACTGCCGATGCGGCAATAACAACAACAGCTGTTGCCTTTACTACCGACCGTTGAGATATTTGTCTGCCAAAGACCGTAACATCAGCTCGTCCTCTCAATGCAGCAGCAACGGACAAAATCATAATAGCCAGTGTTGTTGTCTTTATGCCGCCTGCTGTCGAGCCGGGGCTTCCTCCGACAAACATTAGTCCCTCAATAATTGCAATACCGGCAGGAGTCATAGAAGCTATATCTATAGAATTAAAACCTGCGGTTCTGGGGGTTACAGCTTGAAACCATCCGTTTGATATTTTCTGCCACCAAGACATTGAGTCTAAAGTGTTTGACCATTCAAGAATGGTAATAAAAAATGCAGGAACAAATAAAAGAATCAATGTAGTTATCAATATAATACGAGGTTGCAATAAAAAACGGCGGCCCCAAAGTCGTCCTACCAATGACGCAACAACATATGGACCCAAACCGCCGACGATAATCAACACGGCAATTACATGCAAGATAGCGGGTGAATGCTGATAAGTAATAAGACTGTCTGATTGAAGAGCAAAGCCGGCATTGCAATATGCCGATATAGAAGTAAAGACACCGCGAAAAATAGCTTCCCCAACCGCATCGCCTTCTATTATAAACAACCATGACAATAAAGCAGCACCGATCAACTCTGCAAGAATCGTAATACCGATAATTCGTTTTATTGCAGTCGAAAGCGATCCGTCGTCTCCGATAATAACATGCATTGTTCCTTCATATCGAAGACTCAGCCTTTTTCCCATAATCAGGATTGCAGCAACTGAAAAGGTCATTATTCCAAGTCCTCCGACTTGAATGAGAGCCGCGATGACAATTTGACCAAAAAAATTAAAATCTATTGCAGTATCAAG
>CAYWLQ010000057.1:0-29623 GCA_964458775.1 uncultured Myxococcales bacterium
TTTAAACTCCCGTAATCACTCATATTTGCATCTCAAACAGTCGAAGTCAGGAGAATCAGAAGAATAATCTTAAAACCTATTACTGCCGCCGTGTTTGTTGCTAAAAGCAACAATAGACAAAAATAGTTATTCAAAAACCAAAGTAGTTTTCTCACCGCTTTTTAAGATTAACGAATCTACATGACGCAAGACCTCATCTCGTCTGGACAAAACAACCGCCATTTCTTTTTCTCTCAGTAACGGGAAAAAACCTTTATTGCTTTCGTTAACTGCTTGATTAAGATCTTCCATAGTTAAATTTCTCAATTTTTTAATCAACGATATTGAGAATCTTTCGGTATCAGCTAGTCGTTTTTCCATTTGTGCTTTTCTTTTTTCATACCAAGTGCCAAAGCCGCCGTTATGATCTAGTAAAATTAAATTTTGTGCATTTGGGGATACAAAAAAGTTTCCGCCGGAGTATCTATCCCAATTTCCAATCAGATGATCAAATACCACCATGGACGAAGCACTTTTAGCGATAGGGTGCTTGATATCGGCTGGAGATTTTGATTTGAGAAGCCTGTTCAGAAAAGACATTCCCCCGAGTTTTTTTAGACCGTCATGATCTACATCTTTTATCCATTCTATCATAGCTCCGAAAACGGTATTATTTTCGTTTATCAGAACAGCGTCACGAAAAGTATTTGCGCTCTCTTTGTCATCCAGACTCAATCTGTCAACCAACAATTTAATGGGAAACTCTCGCATTACAGAAGCGGGCACTCTTTCTATATTTAACAGCTTTGCTATTCGATAAGCAGCTACTTCATATATTGCTCTTGTATCATTTTTCCTAACCGGCTTAAAAACAGCCGACATACCGCTTTTTAGACGAAGTTTAAGCGATAAGGAACGCGGGGAAAGTATCGAAACAGCAGATACGTCATCTTTTTTCAGAACTGACAAAATTTTGAGATGCTTATCAGTTGATTCATTTTCATTTAGTTTGTTTTCTGACAGCAACTGCAAAGGACGCGATGCCTGAGCAGATGACTTTGATGCGGAAATATCAACTTGACTTGAGACTTCGGAGGGTTGTTTTTGAAAATCTGCTTCTTTGCTTGAACATCCAAGTATCAACAGCATTAATCCCCAAAGAGTAACCCTCAAGGTTCTGCTCCAAAAAGATATTCAGCATGTTCTGCGCAATTCTTCGTGTCCACATCCTGCCATAAAGAATCTCCAATATCGTGCACCAGCGCAAGCCCGTGTTTAGATAAAGTATGCACACCTTCGGATAGGGTACAGTCCTTATTATATCTTGAATCGGAGAATTTCTTTATTGCCCGTAGAATAGCAGGTGTGCATGCAAACAAACCGGTATCAACAGCATCAAAGACCGTTAGATTTTTTGATATTTCCACTATTCGGTTATTCTCCGTTCTAACTTTTGTAGCGTCATCCATGTCATAAATAGAATGCAGTTTACGATCAACAGCCAAAACAAGACCGTCATCGGGGAGTTCCGCCTTAGCCAAAGATATAATCATTTTTGAATCAAAAATATGATCTGCCATGGATAAAAAAAACGGCCTGTCGCCAATTGCTTCGGATGCTGCTAGAACAGACAGTCCGTTACTCATTCTAAACATAGGATTAGTAACAAAGGATAGTTTGTTCAACGGTTTTGCAGTTTCTATACATGCTCTAACTTCATCTCCTCTGTGCCCTAATACAATAATTGCCTCTTCAATAAGAGCTTCTTTAAATCTATCCAGAACCCTTAAAATAAGCGGTCTTTTAGCAACGGGCAACAGCGGCTTGGGAGGCCCTCCCTCGGATTGAAGCCTAGACCCCAATCCAGCTGCTAATATTACTACTACCTTCGGTTTATTATCGCTCATGAGAACTGAGGTAATAGTCTTTGAAAGGGATGTCAATTATCTCAAAGATAAATATAATATATGGAAAGCAGAATTATACTATTAGAACAACAATTGGGCCTGAAGCCTAATCGAAGGCAACCAACTCAGATCATTATTTCGCTTTTCAGCTCCGCTTTGAACTTTAAAAGTAACCGCGTGGGCAAAAACATAGGCATTAAAACCTCCGTATACTCCTATATAATCCCCGGCATCATTGTCGCTCAATATTGATTTATAGTAGTCAACAATCAAGAGGGGTTGCATCCAGTTGTATCTAAAGCCTATCTCGCTCATAAATCCCAAACCGGTATATGAATTGGTATCAGCATTTAGGTTGTACCAAGATACCTCATCACTTTGTTGTTCGCGGTTGCCGTAGTAATAGAAGAAGCCGTTAACCTGGCCGTTGATCGACATAATTTTGCTTTCACCCAAGGGAATATCAAAAAATGCATCCCAGTTTGCAGCAGCATAACTAGTACGATTGGAAACAGAGTCTAGAACATCTGTTCCTTCTGTGTATATGTTATCGTTATCAACATCCGTATAGTTTCTCATAACATTGAGATCTTTTTGCCAGTCCGCCGAAATCCCGAAAGAAAGTACTCTCTTTGAAGAAACAATTCCGTTGTCGGTTTTTGCCAAATAGAGACCGTCATAAAACATTCCTCCTACACCCGCACCGCCTTCAGGTTCAAAAACATTGAAAGTCCAGCGCATTGTCAATCTAGGCAGATCTCTGGGATTGCGACCGCCTTCGGCAGCTTCGCCTCTAACACCGTTTACAAGAGCAAGCCTATACTCGACATGGTCGTTCGCAAACTGTCCTCGAAACATAATACCGGCATCTCTCCAAATCCAGTGGCTCCCGGCCGGATATTTAGCCAAGGCTGTGTGATAGTCCATTGCCATAAGAGTTCCTGCGCTCTGCATAAAGTGATGTGAAAACGGAGTAAGAAGCATGCCGATATCAATTTGCAGAGCGCTGTGAATATTAATTTCCAAATATGCATCCTGAATAAACATAGGAGAATTCCATACTCCGTTTTTTCCAAGATTTGGATTATCAGTTTCGATAAAGAAATTTATCCATTTATTGAGCTGGCCGGAAGCTATCAATCTCATGCGTCTAAGATAGCTGTCCCAATCCCAATTGGAGCCGTTTGGAGAGGCATCCTTGGTTGTTTCAATACGAGCTTGTAGCAGTCCGCCGATAGTCAAAAAGCTTGTTCCCGGTCCTTTGATTGTAAACCCTTTTCCGGGTCCCAATGCCTCAATTTCTTTTTTTAGCTCATCTCCTCTGGTTTTGTTTTCAGCAATAGCATCTTCTAGTTTTTGATTTAGTTCTGCTACTTGCTTGCTTAGTTCTTCTATTGTTTTTGTGTTTTGCTCAGAAGCAGTCGCCCTTTCCTGCATTTCCGCAATGCGAGCATCTGTTGCCGCCTGAGACGCCTCCAAAACAGAAATTTTTTCTTCTGCGGCTTCCATTTCTGCCTTCTTGTCGTCTTTTTTTGTTTGAGCTAAGGCTGTGCTGGCAAATAAGACAACATTTCCAATAATGAGCAATACAGTGAAAACTCTCTTCATCGACATTTTTTACGCTCCTTGCCGGTATAGGTTTAATACCTGATAGTCCACAAAAACATATCAGCGCAATTCATTACACTGATTTACTTTCGGTTTCAAGAAAGGGTATTTTACTTGTGAAGTATTTTTTTTGAGATGCAGTCGCACGAAAATGATTGATATAAAATTACCAAACCGGGCCGAAATAACAGCATACATAGTCCCTGTCTTTACATTTGGGGGAGTGCGGGGTTCCTCCAAATTGTAGACAATCTTCTGTTGATCGCAAGCAGTCATTTTCTATTCCTCGGCACTCCTCTTTTCCGTAACTGTCAGGACTGCAACAGATCATACCCGTCATACATGAATGCGAAACTAACCAACCCAAAGCACATTCTCCGGTATTGGGGAAAACACATTCCTCCGGTGAGGCGCATCGAGGCGGTGCATTACAACATACATCTGACGATTCCGGACATGCACCCACTCCAAGCTGATTTCCAAAACGTTCGCAATGACTGGGCGGATTGCACGTATACGGAAGCGTACATAGTAAAAGTTCCGAATCTGTCGAGAAATCTGTCGAAACATCTATTGATGAGTCTGTTGAAATTGTCGAGTCTGTCGAAAAATTAAAAGAATCTGTTTCTGCAATTGAACTTGAGTCTTTGCCTTGATTTTTATCGTCAGTATCGTTTTTTACAAGCGGGTACAAAATGCCTCCGTCACAACCGCAAAGTAACAACTGTACCTTTACCAATAAAAGAAAAGCCCTTATCATTGTCAAAACCTAATTTCCAAGTTTAAAAATCCGTTAATTAACGGTCTTCCGATTCTAACGTCGGACTGATCTATTCTTAACTCAGGAATACTGCTAACAGCTGACATTCCGATTATCATTCCCAATGCATCGGCTAAATCAATGCCCATTCGAGCCGTGCCTCCTAAATATGCTACAGGTTCCGTATTTGATTGAGTTTTGAGATCATTCTTATCTATTTGTGAGACAAAATTAACCAATGTACCGCCCAAAATTCCCAACATGGGATGAATTCTTCTCTTTTCCCAAAAGCTCCAGAACATTGCAATTTGGAAAGCAGCAAAACGATACTCTGTAAAACTGTAGGTGAGCGGTATTTCTTTTCCCATGGGAGTTGCCGCAGCTCCAAACTCAATAAACAACCCTTTTACAAGTCTCAAATTTGCCGCTAATTGAAAAGAAAACAAAAAGCCGACCCCACTTGGAGAACTAGCACCGGCAAAGCCCAATGCTACAGCGTAATTATGATATGAAGGCATTTTCTTCTTTTTAGAGATGCGAACTCTTTGATTAGTTTGTTGGATGGAGACTTGCTGTTGGTCTTCAACAGAAGTTGAAGATTCTTCTTCCTGTTTTACCAAAGTTTCCTCAGTTGAATTAGCAGCACTTTCCGGCTCTTCTTCAAACTGAAAAGACAATATCGCTTCTCTGACAGCTTCGACTGCTTTTAAAGTTAATATTGAAACGGCACTGACAGAAGGAGGAGATGAATATGAAAGCATCATGGATTCAGCATTGCCGTCCATTTTTCTCAACACAGAAGCAAAAACTCCCACAGTGCTCTTTGGTTTGGCTTTATAAAAACATAAGACAGCGGTATGATTTCCAGAAACCGTCAGAGCCTCGATTTCTGTCTCAATTGACGAAAACTTTGTTTCTTTATCTATTATTGTTACCGGAATTCCCATTACATCAAGCTCTCTTATAATAGAATGTTCCGCTTCTACCCATGCATTTTCAGAACAACATTTAGCTAATCTAAACAAAGCAACTGATTTAGCCTGTTCTGCTGCAGCTTTGTCCAAACATGAAAACAATACAAATCCCGTGACAAAGCAGAGCCTTGTGTAAAATCGAAACCGGTGCGACAACAAATTTCTCCTCGGCAACACACCTTCTTATACAGGAAAATTCAGTTTTTGAGAATTTGTGCAGCCGAATCAGCAAAAAGCCCCGTCGGATATTTGGTCATATACTCAGTAGCATATTTTACAGCAAGCTCAGTTCGTCCCGCCTTATTATATGCATCGAACAGACGTCCCAAAGATTCTTCGGCAAGCGGTCCTTTAGGAGTATCGTTTAGATAACGTTTAAACCATTCCGCTGCAGCAGAAGGATTGCCTTGCAATTCAAGCATAACCCGTCCCAAGAGAAAGGCTGCTGTTTCTGCACGAGAAGAACTTGCAAACCTATTTCTAATGGTCATCAAAACAGTCTGAGCCGTGCCGCCGTTTCTTTTGTATCTGGCCTGCGTTGCTATTTTCCAAAGCTCTTCGACATCTCCTTCGGCCAAAATTCTGTCAAAGTTATCTCCTTCAAAAAAGAAATCATTGTTTTTGTCGATGATCTGCTTTTTCAATTTTGCAGTTCCTGCAACCGATTCTTTTATGTTTTCTGTCGAAATCAGGTCTTTGCCCTCGGTATTAGAAATTACCTCATTTTCTTTCGGTTCAGAAGACACATCTTTTGCTATTTTCTCTGATAAAATTCCAACTTCGTCGGCAGGGAGTTCAGGATTCAATGCAATAAGAGACTTTTTCCCGTCAACATGCAAACGATCACCTACTGATAGTTTTACCCCATGCTCGCTCAGATTAGCACCGGTAACCATAACTGAACCGCGACTAACTGAAACATCCAGCTTTGAGGTTTCCGGATTCCAGGCGGTATCAAATACAGTTCCGGTTACCTTTATTGTATAGGGGCCGGCCTCCACTTGCCATTGAGTTTTTTTATTTCCATTAATATTGCAATGCACTTTTCCGGCAGCCAGATCTATTCTAACAATTTCGTTGGAAGACGAAACAATTCTGGCTGCTGCATTTGTTGAAAGATCAATTCGGCTTCCGCCTTGAAAATGAACAGGAAGCGGTGAAATGCTGTCAGCTCTCACCCATTGCCCCTCTTTACCTATCTGAGCTTCCTCATAAATTTCACCTCCTATTCCAAACGGAATCAAGGTTTCTTTTGTCAGTTGAAAAACTATCATTAAAACCGCTGCAGCAACCGCAGCAGTCAAAGCAATAGCTTTGTACAAATGTAACTTTTGAGGCTTAACAGCATAGGATAAAAAATCCCGTCTCTGAATTAATATTCGGTCATCATCGGGACCTTCTCCGAGAGCATCCGCAACCTTTGCCCCTAGTTCTTCCAACTGTTTAATATCAGAAGACATATTCCGTCTCCTTGACTAATTCCGACAAGACTGCGTCTTTTCGGGCTTTTTTTAAAAACTCATCCTTGGCTTTGTGAACCCTTCTTTTGGCTGTTGCCAAAGAGTATCCGCAACACTCAGCAATTTCGCTTAATGTATTGCGTTCTATAAATCTCAAAACAAAAACTATGTGATCATCCGCACTCATCGTTTTTAAAATGCCGAATACTCTTCTTACAGGAACCTCTGTTTCTTTTGATGCGTAGTCCATACCAAAGTCCGGATATTCTGAAACCAAATGAAAAATTCTGCGATACTTTCTATTTCTGATTTCTCTACGAACAGTATTAACCGTTATACCGTTAATCCAATCAGGCAGAGCGTCAAAGTTTTTTAACTTATTTATGGATGTCAAAATATGAACAAAAACCAAATGGACTACATCGTCATGTTCATTATCAGCGCCCAACAATCTCCAAACAAGATGATTTACCTTTTTGCTGTAACGGTCATATAACATAGCAGCAGCATGTTCATCTTGTCGCAACAAACCGGAAACGATTTCTTTGTCACTCATATGCTTCGGAGTTATGCGAACTACCTTAGAGTTTTCCGATGCATTATTTAAAATCGTTACCATTTTCACCTATCCGGTGCTACAGTATAGCTGTAACAAATGATTACAGTGCATCATTTGCAGCACTCACAGACAATAGTACCTGAAATTAGGCAAATCGGCTCAAACTCATTGTCCTAAAATAATTATTAGGCCGTTTTTTGAAAATTCCAGTTTCAGGTAGATTGAAGTCGCCTGCTTTTAGCTCCAAATGTCAGTAACAGAGTAAAAAATGCCAATAGTGAGCATCCTCATGCATTGCATGTCTTTTTCGTCTTTTACATTGCAGCTCTTTTAAAACTAAATCTTGTCCGTTTTGAGATATGACAAGCAGAACTTATATTTAGAATTAAAGCCAATCACATTCAATCGGTACTCGACCGGCCGGTTATTTTTCAGCCGAAATGTTCTATAGAAATCAATGTCTCTTTACATATCTCTCGTAATACCGCCGTTGCAAACGTTCCCGGGGGCAATGCAAAAGATAATAGAAAATATTCTCCGGTCTCATCCTTGCCGATAGAAACCGAATGGTTTTCAGGACGAAATCTCAATGGACGTCTGGCTCCCGGACATTGAAAAGGTCCTGATGAGGGTAAGGTATCCAAAGATAAATCGTAGCTTTCCAATACACCTTTTTCAATTTCCCAAATTCTATGACTTGGAAGTTTCATTTTCTTTCCGAAAAGAGGTCCGGTGGGAGAGATTTCAAAAGCTGCGGCTCTTGGAGCTTCTGCTATTGCATCTTCGACCAAAAAAACAGCTCCGTTTTCGTGTTTCCAGGCTGCATCACCTATTTCCACTTTGTTTATGTCACCAAGCCTAAGAGCCAAAACATCATTGAACAATTTGGACTGAAAAGCTGATATGTAAAAACCCAATATTTTCTTATCCAACGCCATTACCGCTCGCTCAGCGTTTCCGTTAAAACGACTCATTCCGTTGCAAACAACTACGCACTCACGAAAACCTCCCGGCCAAGCAGAGGCTGCCTCTTTCCACTTCTGTTCATCAAAGAGTTTTCTCGCTTCCAAAACCCTTCCTTCATCTCGTTCACCTGCCCGTCCTGCAATAATCTCAGCAGCAGCGGCAAAGTCATTTTTTATCAAAGCCCTACCGATCTCCCAAGTATCACCGCGATTTCCGAATCGCTGCGGACCGTAGTAGTTGGGGGTTCCTACTGAAGCCAAACTTTGCATAACTGTTTGCAGGTCATTTTCTCTGGACAGGTCAGTATCCCTCAACTTTATTCTAAAGCAATTTCCGCGAAGATGGCCTGTGCGCAACTTGTTTCCATGTTTTGAAACAGAAATTATCGATATTCTAGGTATGTTTAATGCCTCTGCTTTTTTGGGATCGGCATGCTCTATGCTGACGGTTTGCCTTGTGGTACCTCTGGAGTCTTTAAGACCGGCTACGCCGACATCTCGAGCTTTTACGTTTAGGGCATCGGCAATATCTCTAATCGCCTGAAGTGTAGACAATCCTTTTTTCTCAAAAGTGATATAAACATGATCTCCTTTACCGCAAGGCTCATATGCCGGAATCTCCTCAACAAAGAAATCGTCATATTCTGCTTTGACCGTGCCGGGAATAGGTGCGATGTCAGAAACAAGATAGGGAAGTAAGTCTGTCATTAAAGCCTCCAAATCAGTAAAGAGATGTACATTTCATTTCATTTTTGCGAAACAAAAGCATTGAGCATATAACCACGCAAAGATTCTCGCGGCAAGGAGGCGAAATGCGATTTAAGAAAGTAGGAGTGCTTATGGGCGGTAAATCTTCGGAAAGGGAGGTTTCGCTGGCATCGGGAAAGGCTGTTGCAAACGGCCTAAAAAGACTCGGCTACGAAGTTTGTGAAATTGACGCAGCCTTAGACCTTGATAAACAAATCAGGCAATCGGGCATTGAAGCGGCTTTTATCGCTCTCCACGGCAAACTTGGAGAGGACGGCACAGTACAGGGATTACTCGAAATAATGGGCGTTCCGTATACAGGGTCAGGAGTTACAGCTTCGGCCGTCGCCATGGACAAACATCTTACCAAAACGGTACTGAACGCAGCCGGTATTCCGCTTGCATCGGGAATATTGTTAAACCAAAATACATCTTTTACACTGCCTAAAGGATGGTCTTTTCCCGTGGTTGTAAAACCCGCCGATGACGGATCATCAGTGGGAGTATCCATAGCAAGAACCGAAGAAGCCTTTAAAATAGCTCTTCAAAAGGCTTTTGAAATTTCAAAAAAGGTTTTGATTGAAAAATTTGTTGCCGGAAAAGAAATTCAAGTAGCCGTACTCAACAACAAAGTATTGGGTTCAATAGAAATAGAACCCATGGGCGAATTCTACGACTACAAAGCAAAATATACAAAGGGAGGAGCAATCCATCACTTACCGGCAAGAATTGAAAAGGCTACAAATGAGAAATGCATGGAAATTGCCCAAAATGCATATCAAGCCTTGGAATGTTTTGGCCTGGCAAGAATAGACTTAATAGTACCGCCATCAGAAAGCCCCATTGTCCTGGAAGTAAACACAATCCCCGGAATGACCGAGCTGAGCCTCGCACCCGAAATAGCCGCCCACGCCGGTATGTCTTTTGATGAGCTGGTAAGTGCTGTAATGGAAAGTGCTAGGCTGCATTCTAACCCTTTGCCGTTTTCTAAGTCGTGCTAACCTAAGTATTCTTATTTTTGCTATAATTGTCGCAACAATTGCATGAGGTGCATTTCGACTGCATTGACAAGCCTGACATTTTGTTGCGACATGGCGACTTCTAGGGCTTTGCGATTTGCTTTTACTGCATCGGTAATCTTTCCATTATCCGCATATGCGCGACCGAGCAGATGCAATGCAAGTGCATCCTTTTCTTTTGATAGTTCAACAGATATTTTTAAATGAACGATTGCTTCTGTATATTTACCTATATCAGCTAGAGAATGCCCCAGATTTCTAAGTGCGTCTGCTGAATCGGGTGTTAGTTCCGCCGCTTTTCTCATGTAAACAACTGCATTTTCTTTTTGTCCTGTCCTAGCAAACATCATTCCGAGATTTGCACAAGCTACAGCATAAGAGGGATCAAGTTGCACGGCTTTTTCGAAGTACTTTACTGCATCATCTGCCGACCCTTTTTTGACAGATGCTTCTCCTAGATTGTTGTAAGCCTCTGCATACTCAGGATTTAGATCCAACGCCTGTCGGTAATGAGATATTGCTTCCTCTATCTGTCCAATTTCCATTAATGCAACACCTAGACTGTTGTGAGCACGCCATTCATCGGGAGAAAGAACGAGTGCTTTTTCCCATTCTTTGACCGCAGTTTCAAATTGACGGTTTCTCATGTGTTCTACTGCAAGGTCGGCATGTTTTGCATACTCCGCTGCCGGTGCGTCAATTCGCCGTATTCCGTCCTGTTCGATGTTTACAAATTCGGGGAGGTTTACCGCACGATTTGCCGCTGTTGCGTTTTCAATCAAGATAGGAGGGCTGTCATTGCCGTCACTATCAATATGAGTGAGAAACATCTGAGTATAAGGTGAGCGGCTTTTCGAAGAGAATACCATCCATCGGCTGTTCGGCGAAAAACTGTGCCATGAATTCATAAGCGGCGTATTGCAATTCATATGTCGTGCTTTTCCGCCCTCAACAGGAACCATATACAGCTGCCCGTCCGGACGCATCAGCATGCCGTTTTCGCTCTGTACAAATACTATCCATTTTCCATCCGGAGAAATTTTTGGAAAAGAATTGCTCTTTTGGTTTTTTGAAGCACCTATAATCGGTTCGGCCAATCCGCCTTTTCCGTCATTAAAAGGTATTCTATATAAGTCATATTTAATCTGCCGCTCAAACGGATCACCCGCATATTGTGCGGGCGGAAAATCGTCGGGATACGCATCTTTAGCCTCAGCCCTCGCAAAAACCAGAAATTTACCGTCGGGACTCCACACTGCAGTAGTGTGAACATATCGCGGGTCATCTGCACCCGGAAGATAGTTCAAATGTCCGGTCTCTCGACTGTACCACGCCAATATTCCTCGGGTAGGAAAAAAAACCTGTAAAAAGCGGTAATCCTTAAAATTAGCAACATAGTAGTTTTGTGATAGGTCGATAGGATTTTTGCGCCTTTGATAGTCAGTTTGCTCGATGCCGGAATCATTAACAGTGGTAATCACGTATTTGGAATCTGGAGAAACTTGGGACATAAATCCTACTCTAAGCTTTCCTCCAAGCTTCCCGCGAAACGTGCTCCACTCCACTAGATCAGAATTGCGAATCTGCATATGCGGCTGCACGTTCGCCATGGCATACAAGCCTTTGTCATTTAGAGGACCGTCCATATCCATTCCAATAGTTTTTCCGTCCGCCGAAAAAGAATGGCAGTTTGCACAAGTATGTAATCCCTCCATCAAAACCTGACTATTCTTTTTGCCCACGTTGCGAAGACGCCAAGCAATGAGAGGGACTGCTTGAGGAGCAAGCGGCTTGATTACACCCTTTTCGCTTTCGGAAGGCATTAAGGGGACATCACGATAGAATATCGGAGCATCGACTGTATCCTTCGATGTTTTAAAGGTTATCTTTCCGCTCGAAACTACAAGGTCTTTAACATATCCTGTTATAGTCACGGTCACATTGCGTTCTGCAGAATGCTTTTTGATCGTAGTCCACAGTGCGTCTTCCGGTGTCCAAGTTTGAAACTCAGCCGAGTTGCGAATTAGCGCCGGTGAAACGTTGGAGAATGCAACAGCTTTTGGATCGCTTTTGCCAATTGGAATTGGTACCCCTTTTGATACAACACGAATTGGAGAATAATCGTTAGAAAATGTAAGTTCTATGCTCCAGAAATCTATTTTGTCCTTTGGGCACTGCCATTCAAAAGTGGGTGCAGGGAACTCAGGCGGAAAAACAGAACCGTCAACCGGATAGTTAAATATAATTTGGTGCGGCTCTTTATCTTTATTGGGCGGTTCTGTTTGCGACCGGCAGGAAACAATCATCGCTACAATCACAATATTTTTGATCGCAACAACGATTTGGGAGATCAAATACTTCATAAATAATTCAGCCTCCTCATTAATTATATGTATGAGATGTATTACAACTAATTCTAATAGTCAGTTGAGTATAGAAGAAGAGCATATTAGCAACGAATAATGCCGATCGCTGTCTGAACAAATCAGAATTGGGAAAAGAAGTTCCAGGTTTCTCCCGGAACCCAGCTTCTATTTCCTCCAGGTGTCGGTGTATGGTCACCCACAAAAATGCAGGCTCTTGTGGGGTAACCGGGGTCACAGTTCTCAAAATCTATACACGCAGGATTCATCCCGCTTGGGTCTGTCGGTACCGGCATACTCTGGGGTGTACATCCGTTAACATTTGCAAAATCTTCTATCTGAGGAACTCCGTATCCCGGATAGGTGCACACGCTGTCATTGGTGCCGTGGGTCATAAAATAGGCTACCGGTTTGTCATGCGGATTGACACAACCGCTCATGGGACCTCCTGAATGCACCGCAACTGCGCGAACCACGTCTCCCATTGCACACGCCATGGCATATGACATCGAACCGCCCATACTGAAGCCTTCACAGAAGATTTTAGAGCGGTCAATGCAGAATTCGTTTTCCATTAACGAAATGAGTTGTCGAGAAAATTCAACATCGCTTCCGTCGCTATTTCTCCAGGCATTATCTTTACCTTGAGGTGCAACAAAAATTGTACTTCCCTCAGAAAGGCCCCAAAGACCGTAGTAGTTTTCATTTGACACCGAGTCCGCAGTAGCATTTAGACAGTGATATGCCATCATCAGTTTGTGCGGACGGCTATTATCATAGTTGTCGGGAAGTTGCAGGTTATAGGTACGTTGAGATCCGTTGACATTAATAGTCAAGCCTCTTTTGCTTGAAATAGATGGTGTTTTATTGCAACCGGGTGAAGGATCAGCATCGCTATCGGTATCAGTGTCGGTGTCAGCATCAGTATCTGTGTCAGTGTCAGTGTCAGTATCGGCGTCAGTATCAGTATCAGCGTCAGTATCAGTATCAGCGTCAGCATCAGTATCGGCATCTGAACTTGAATCTGTATCCGGAATTACTGCACCTTGGCAACATCGTTGATCATTAGGACAAATGCCGTCCATTACTGTTCCCCCCCATGACATACAATGAGGTAGGCATTCGTATTGACAATCGGTGTCAGCATCAGTGTCAGTGTCAGTATCAGTGTCTGTGTCAGTGTCAATATCAGTATCAGTATCTGTGTCAATGTCTGCGTCAGTGTCTGCGTCAGTGTCTGCGTCGGTATCTGCGTCAGTGTCTGTGTCAGTGTCTGTGTCATTGTCTGTGTCAGAGTCTGCATCAGTATCTGTGTCTGCATCGGAGTCACTATCCGCATCACTGTCACTATCCGCATCAGTATCAGTATCACTATCTGCGTCTGTATCTGTGTCTGTGTCAGCATCTGTGTCGCTGTCACCATCTGTATCAGAGTCTGTATCGGTGTCTGCATCACTGTCTGCATCACTATCTACGTCTCCGTCGGTGTAGTCGGTATTATTGTCAACAGGATTGTTGTCTTCTCCTGTATTACAACCTATTACCAAACTTGAAAGGAACATAGCACTGATAAAGCATAAAACATTTCTAATGCGACTTGATTTCATTATTGCACTCCTTTTTAGCGATGAAGTGTTAGCCGTTATCAAATGTGGCTCAAACGAACAAAAAACGGGTGGTTCTTTGCCGTCTTTCTGTTTTGCTGTAAAAATGCAGTAAATTGCTTTCTTATGGTGGAGCCGATGGGACTCGAACCCACGACCTCCGCATTGCGAACGCGGCGCTCTCCCAGTTGAGCTACGGCCCCATGAGATTTTCGCAATAATTCTGCGAAACGGCTCGGATTATAAGCATAGCAGCTTTAAGAACAAGGTTTTTTCTAAATCAATAAAAAAAAGTTTGTTATTGGTGAGTTTAGTTACCGAAATGGATGGAATAAAGAAGCGGGGCGATGATCATTGCAACAACGCTTATCAGCTTTACCAGAATGTTAAGAGACGGACCTGAGGTATCTTTGAAGGGATCACCCACTGTGTCTCCGGTAACTGTTGCTTTATGCATTTCTTCGTAAGCGTCTCCGTGTCGGCTGTGGCCCTCTTCTTTAACTTGCTTTTTTGCATTGTCCCAGGCTCCGCCCGCGT
The DNA here is from genome assembly GCA_964458775.1 of uncultured Myxococcales bacterium. Lineage (GTDB taxonomy): Bacteria > Myxococcota_A > Polyangia > JAAYKL01 > JAAYKL01 > CAYWLQ01. Next base: position 14,483 of record CAYWLQ010000057.1, read on the forward strand.
TGGATTGAAAAATTGCCAGACACACCCCCGAAATGGTTACGCCTATCAGTAATCCGCCCAGCATGTCAGGAGAGTATAGTCCGACCAAGATCGGCACTATTACGGCCATTAAACCCGGAGCAACCATTTTTTTAATAGCTGCTGCCGTTGCAATGTCTATGCACTGGGTATATTGGGCCTTTCCGTCAGCCGCAGAAATAATCGCCTGTTCTTCCGCATTGGGTTCTCTTTCTTCGCTTTCAGCTTTTTCTGCAGCCTCAAGAGCGGGTCTCAACTCGGGAATTTCACGAAACTGACGTCGAACTTCTTGGATCATATCTTGTGCAGCTTTACCGACTGCTACCATAGCCATAGCCGAAAATCTAAAAGGCAGCATGCATCCGATTAGAAGACCTACGAGTACATATGGGTTAGCTGCATTGATATTTACGTTTCCGCCCATCTTTGTAATATAGGCCGCTGTTAAAGCAAGAGCAGTCAACGCTGCTGAACCGATTGCAAATCCTTTTCCGATGGCCGCAGTGGTATTTCCTACAGCATCCAGTTTATCTGTGCGACTGCGGATGTCGCGACCTAAACGGGACATTTCTGCAACTCCGCCGGCATTGTCGGCAATCGGGCCGTATGCGTCAGTAGCTAATTGAATAGCTAGGGTAGAAAGCATTCCGACACCGGCAAGAGCAATGCCATAAAGACCGGAGAACATGTAGGCAACTAGAATTGCAATACCGATAATAATTACCGGAAAAGTTGTTGAATTCATCCCTACTGCAATGCCTTGAATGATCGTAGTGGCAGGGCCTGTTTTAGATGATTCTACTATTGTTCCCACCGGGGATTTATTGGTTGCTGTATAGAATTCAGTAACCAAGCCTACTGCAATACCTGATACCAAGCCCCCTACAACTGCAAGGGTTATTCCCCACCACTGATATGTTGCGGCTTTTCCTGTAATAATGTCGTTAACTTCGATACCGGAATTGGGGATAAGCATTTTTATTGCAACGACAGTACCAATCATCATTAGTACTCCGGCTCCAAAGGTACCTCTGTTAAGTGCCGCTTGGGGGTTACCGCCTTCCTTTACTCTAACAAAGAAGAAACCGACTATTGAGGAGATTACACCGATAAGAGCAATGACCAGAGGTAGCATTACAGCATTAAGACCGCTACCCTTTTCAGCATTTTCGAGACCGGCAAACCAAACTGTTCCAAGAATCATAGCAGAAATGATGGCACCCACATAGGATTCAAACAGATCCGCACCCATACCGGCAACATCTCCGACGTTATCTCCGACATTGTCGGCTATTGTTGCGGGATTAAGAGGATGATCTTCCGGAATGCCTGATTCGACTTTACCTACAAGATCGGCACCGACGTCTGCTGCTTTTGTGTAAATACCGCCGCCAACACGCGCAAAAAGAGCAATAGAAGAAGCTCCTAAAGAAAATCCGGACAGATTGTTTAAAACCAGCATCATGGATTTTTCAACAGTAAGTGATTCCGGGTACATTTGTATAAATATGAAAAACATAGTGCCGAGCCCCAGAAGAGCCAAACCTGCAACCGAAAGTCCCATTACCGATCCTCCGGTAAAAGCAACCTTGAGTGCGTCATTTAAACCAATTCTTGCCGCACCGGCTGTTCGAATATTAGCTCCTGTTGCTGTTTTCATTCCGAAGTATCCTGCCAAAGCAGAACAAATAGCCCCAAGCACAAACGCCGCCGCGATAAAGGCGTTTGTGTCTTCGGAAACCACCGAATTGGAAATTCCTAACAGAATAGCAACAACCACTACAAAGATTGCCAAAAACCTATATTCTCGCTTGAGAAAGGCCATTGCACCGTCAGCAATCCATTTTCCGATCATTTGCATACGTTCATTTCCTGCGTCTTGTTTTTTAACCCATGCCGCTCTGAGATAAGCATAGATTAGCGCTAGGATAGCCGTCGCCGGTACCAGAATTACAAAGGTGACTAAATCCATGGAATTACTCCTTATATTGTATTTAAAGAACAGTTTTCAGGCTTATCATAATGATTAACCCTAAACTGACTTGTTACAACCTGTTTCTATATAGAAGACAAATCGTTATTTTTTCAAGCATATACAGCATCGACCATGATAAGTTTTTGTTACAAAATTGTGCTGTTAGAACGATACTAGTCAGACAATGACATTGACCGTTAATTGATAGGCGGTTAAGTGTACTGTTGTCTTCGGAGATAAACTTTCGGAAGAATCAGAAAAAGGAAGATAGCGCCAATGACACCTAGTAAAAACACTTTAATTACAGCTATTTTAGCCGAAAAAGAAAGACAAAACGCTGTCATTTTAGCGCACAATTACCAACTGCCGGAAATACAAGACATAGCCGACTTTTCAGGAGATTCATTAGAACTGTCACGAAAAGCAGCTGAAATCGACGCTAAAGTAGTTGTCTTTTGCGGTGTTCATTTTATGGCAGAGACGGCAGCAGTATTATCTCCCGAAAAAATTGTGCTTTTGCCTGACCCGACTTCGGGTTGCCCTATGGCTGATATGATCGATGCTGACACCCTATTAAAACTTCAAGCAGAGCATCCGACTGCGGTTACGGTTTGTTATGTAAATTCTACAGCTGAGGTAAAAGCGCTAAGTGATGTATGTTGCACTTCAGCCAATGCTTCGGAGATTGTTTCAAATATTCCGCCTGATCGAGAGATTTTATTTGTTCCTGATCAATATCTGGGAGCCAATGTTGAGCGAATCTTAGGCCGAAAACTTATTTCCTTTCCCGGATATTGCCCAACTCACGCACGGATATTGCCGGAGCACATTGATCTTGCCAGAAAGCAGTATCCCAAAGCTCCAATTTTGGTACATCCGGAATGTCGAACGGAAACGTGTCTTGCCGCAGATGCCGTTCTTTCGACCGGCGGTATGTGTAAATATGTTTTGGAATCTGATGCGGAGACAGTTGTTGTCGGAACCGAGATCGGTCTAATTCACCGGCTTAAAAAAGAAAACCCAAAGAAAACATTTGTTCCGCTGCTTGATCAAGCTGTGTGTCCTAACATGAAACAAAATACCCTAGAAAAAGTGCTTAATTCTCTTGAGACTCTGACTCCAAGAATAGTTGTTCCCAAAGAAATTGCCGAAAAGGCGAAGCTTTCAATAGTCAGAATGCTCAACGGATATACTCCTTCTGGAAAGGAATAATCATTACATGACAGATCAATTGGTAATAGCAGACAGAACCTTTACTTCTAGACTAATGGTCGGCACAGGTAAATTTTCAAGCTCAAAAGTAATGGCCGAAGCTGTGGAAGCATCGTGTACAGAAATAGTAACAGTTGCGCTGAGAAGAGTCGATTTAAACGCTCCTTCAGATAATATGCTTGATGCGCTGGATCGCGAAAAGTATTTGCTGCTGCCCAATACCTCAGGAGCAAGATCCGCCGATGAAGCGATCAGACTGGCCCATATTGCACGAGCAGCAGGACTGTCTTCTTGGGTTAAACTCGAAATAACACCGGATCCAAGAACACTTCTACCGGACCCTGTCGACACGCTAATAGCCGCAACTCAGCTGGTAAAAGACGGTTTTACAGTGCTTCCGTACATGCCGCCCGACCCTATCTTGGCCAAACGATTAGAAGATGTAGGTGTTGCGACAGTAATGCCATTAGGAAGTCCGATAGGAACAAATCAAGGTTTGAGAACACGCGATTTGGTAAGGATAATAATAGAACAATCAAATGTTCCGGTCGTAGTGGATGCCGGCTTGGGTTTGCCGAGTCACGCATCAGAAGCAATGGAAATGGGGGCTGACGCTGTATTAGTAAACACAGCCTTAGCAGTTGCCGACAATCCGATAGCAATGGCAAGAGCTTTTAAATTAGGCGTTCAAGCCGGAAGAGAAGCCCGTTTGGCAGGCCCCGGCAACGCAAGCTCATCGGCCAGAGCCTCTTCACCGCTAACAGGACTATTGTCGTAAAACGGATAGCAATCTATGCTGTTAGTATGGTTTTGGTAAAAAGTGTACTTCTACTTACAGTACTGTACGACACTCTTGTTTGAAATAATCAACAATGCTATACATTATTTCCTTTGTTTAATACTACTCCATCCTTCCAAATAACCGCCTAACTGAAGAAAAAGACTCAATGAATTCTTTCTCTGATCCAACAAAAGATTCTGCTTTTCCATTGGGTCTCTTTTCAAATCATACATTTGATAGGTCTTGTTTAGAACGTCTTTGACGAGCTTGTGTTTTTTATAAACTACACCGACTATATTTAGACGATATTCGTTTTTTAGATTCCATGCCCAGGTTTCCAAATAAACCGGATGTCGATCAAATGTTGTACCTTTACTCTCTATTACAGGACGCAAAGTAATTCCGTGCATGCTTTTAGGAATGGGAATTCCCAAAATATCGAGAATAGTGGGAGCAATGTCAACTAAGCCTACCTCTGTCTCTATTGTTCTGGGTGTGTTTTTTGGGGGAATGTAAAACAGCAGCGGAACTTTAACTGCATCATCATATAATGATTTTCCGTGGTTTAAAATACCGTGATGCTCATTAATGCTTTCTCCATGATCTCCATTAATAACAACAATTGTATTTTGATCCCTTTTGGTTTTTTCAAGTGCCTCAAGTATGCGACCGACCATCATATCTGCAAAATAAACTTCACCTTTATATCCGTCGAAAGGAATTCCATAGTCATTGGGCGGTACATAAGGGGCATGTGGAGCAAACAAATGCGTCCAGATAAAAAAAGGTTGATTATCAGATGATTCAATTACCTCTATAGTAGAATTAGTAGCAACTTCATCCAAATGCATTCTTTTTTGTGCGGATTTTTCGTATCGGTCACGAATGTCTTTGGGATAAAGAATGTTTGTAAACCATTTTGAAAAGCCCAAACTCGGATTGAAATATGATGTTTCTCCGTCATTGTTAACGGCATAAGTTGCATAGTTATTATCATTTAAAATTTTTGCTATATTAGCTTCCGGTTCATTTAATGGCGTTTGAAAACGTTTTTTTATCTTACGACCTTTTGGTGCAATATTTTCTGTATGAAGAGCAAGTCTGTTATCTTCCCATAGCGGGCTAAACCTTATAAATCTAGGATATTTCGACCAAATAAGAGAAGGAAGTGAAATAGAAGTCCATCCTCCCTGTACATAGGCATTTTCGAAATATGTTGATTTTTTATAGAGTTTATCCATGTTGGGAGTGTAAGTCTTCTCACTAGGATGGTTCTTTCCAAGTGTATCATATCTGAGAGCATCTATCGTAATAAGCAAAACAGACATATTTTCGTTATTTGCAGAAGAATCGTTTTTTTGGTTCCATTTTTGGGCTAGATTAAGGGTATTTTTTCCTTCGATGTATGAAGGCTGCGCCCTTAACATGAGCTGTGTATTGTAAAAGTACTTTTTGTATAGACTAAATTCTTTTACGACAGAAGCTGAAAATACAGTCTTGTTGGACAATACCCACATCAATCCTACGTCGATTTTGCCGAAAACTGCAAGGAAGAGCACAATAAAGATCGCAATTGCCCATAAAACCAGCGCAATTATCTTTTTCCTAACAATTTGAATCCTCGTAACGCCATAAGCAATAATCACTAAAGATACAAATTGAACAAACCGCATAACTTCGGGAGAATCTATGTTAAGCCTTTTTAATACACCGTATAAAAGAACTACACTTGCAACAAGAGAAAGAATAGAAAACGCTTTGCTTGACGTTCTTACACGACAGTATCTGAAAACAAGAAAAAAATACGCCGTTAACATCAACGATATTAACGGCATAACATGCAGGTATAAAAAGAAAATATCGATACGATTTTGCGATACCCTAGCAAGTGCCGTGTCTGAATGCATTGTATAAACACAAAAAAAAGCTGAGCAAGCGGACGCAAGAAGAAAGGACCAATTGTTAAGACAGAGTTTGTAAATAATGACAGAAACCAAAACGATAGTCGCAGCAAAAACAACTATGCTGATAAAAGTAGACTGCCCAATAGATCTCATCATGTGAGCGGTTACAAAAGCTTGCGGAAACGAACACAAAATTGCAGGCACATGAGACAACGCAAATCTTAATGGAAATCTTTTGTCTAGGCCGGAGCATATTGTAAGAAAAACAGATACTATTACTCCTAGAATGAGAGCACAAAACATCGCAATTGCATAAAAATATAACGGGATCACCAAGGTAATCGAACCGTTATACACACTGTAAAATAACTCCAATAAAAACAGGTATAATCCAAAGTTGGAAAACAACATAAGAGTTGTCGTTACAAATTGAATTCGAGGTATCGTGTTTATAACATTAACAAGTTTTCTCAAGAACAGCTCCTAAGTAACTGCCTATATGCAATTGAAAAATCACCGACAAACAATCCTTTGTGTTATATATACACCATATGGAAGTGCCAAATAAGCTTCATATGCCAACTCTTTTTTTTCTGTCAACGATTATTGCAAGTCAACTATTACAACTTTGAATAGAATTTTAGGGAGCTAGTTTTTATGGAAGTTTTGGTGTCTATCCCATGTATAATGCTTGTATACTTTTTTCTAAGACATCTCCGCCTCCACCCCTTGGGCTACGGCAAGATCTTCGACTTCGATGATCTAAAACCTCTCATAGCGCGTAGTGCGACGGCGAGCACTGTCCCATATATCCCAACCAGGTGAGCGTCCCATATATTTCCCCTGTATCCCATGTATTCACCTGATAGAATCTTTTCAACGAAATATTATAATGTTACTAAGATAATTGTAGTTTTAATCCGGTTTTAATGGGTACAATAAAAGGGGCCTCTATTTGTACTACCCTGTAGAGTTCAGGAGATCTTATGACAATGCATCAGCGACAAGGGATCCGATATGTCCATAGCTGTCTTTGGGGGATGGTGACGGTGCTGTCGATCACAATCAGCGTTACAGGAACAGCACAGATGAGCTGGTCTAATTCCTTTGAGATAGGAGATGTGATACCCAATACCGGCGGTGATTTTACCTCACCGAAAGTGGTTGGCACCGACGCGGGGCTTTTTGTATTTTACGAAGGAGGTGCCCACTTGACCGAGATCGATCCCGATACGGGAGAGGTTTCCGAGTGTCTTGTCTCGGATGGAGAGACCAACCTGTGTGCTTTTGTCTCTCGAGGCGGTATCCGGCAAAGTGTTGTGTCCAATGGAGAAACCATTCTCTTTTTATATGAGACCCCTGATGACGGCTTTGAGGCGATTCACACGCAGCTGTTCGATGCCGTTACTCAACTGCCGATCGGCACAGCGGAAAACCTTAACTGCACACCAGGGCAAATCGAATCGGCGGCTCAACGGGGAGGAGATTACCTTGTCCTATGTCCGAACCGTTATCCGGAAAACGCGCCCCGCGGTTTTCGCATCAACGGTAGGGACGGCTCTCTACAGGATCCCTTCGACGGATTTTTTCTCCCGTTGATCAATACTTATTCAGATGGAACCGCTATTGCCGGCGGCAGCGATGCTTTTCTTTATGTCACAGATGAGCTCGTGAATGGTTATGAGCGGGAGTTTTGGGGAACACTGATATATTCTGAGCACAATTTGTCGACAATGGAACCGTTTCTCATTGGTCGGACAACGCAATATGTGGACAATATATGGTTGGTCGCTGCCGACAATTCCTTTGTTTTGTTCTGGAGTGTACGATTGCCTGAAAACGATGGTCAGGAGCTTTATGCCACATTAGTAAATCCTAAAAGCAGTGCGGCCGTAACGCCTCAGCTTATCTACATTTCAGACCACAGCTCCCCTACCCGGATCTCCGTTGTTGAGCAAGGCAATACAGTTTGGTTGGCGATCGTATCAAGCAATTTTCAGACCATTGAGGTTATTCCCATGGATATCAGCGACACGGTTACGCCTCTTGTTAAAGATCCGATTGCGCTCACAAGCGGGGGAAAGATCGGCAATATTTCCATTGGAACTGCGGCCGATACCGTTGTTGCGGTTTGGGAGGACAAAGTTGATGCGACTACCCATCTCTTCAGCTCACGCCTCACAGTAGATGGCGCAACGAATTCTACGGGCGTCCTTACCGCAGCCGGTCCCAATTCGCAGACTGCGCCGACAGTCACTCCATGCGGCGATGACGGTTTCTTTACCCTCTGGACAGACAGCCGTTTTGGTGTAGACGGCTTTCCGAGTACCATTGCCGGCATCTACACAACCACCACCGGACCTTATTACACAGAAGATTTATTGATCGCCGCATCGAGAAGGCAATTGAAGCTCCTCTCCGCTGCGCCGCTTAGTAACGGCTGCGCGGTCGCGTGGCATGGAATCCTTTCGAATAATGTGCCCTCTCCCACGGTCTTGACCTATATTGACCCCAAAACCGGTATGCTGACACATCTTCCCGATATCTCAACTGGATATACCGAGCCCGTAAGGCCGAAAATGGTCAATCTCGCCGCTGCGTCAAACCTTCTCGTCGGTTTTTTCGACACGAGCAGGTCACTTATCGCGGTAAACCTGACCGACCTCGACCATCCGGTCTTTGCGCCCGAACCATTTTACACGTTCTTAGGGGATATTGGCTCTGTAGAAGTATTTCAAAGCGCAACACTGGGCAATAGCGTGCTACTCCTGTGGCGGATCGAGTATATCTGTGAGTATGATATTTGCGGACCGCACTTCAATGACTATTTCTTGCAGTTGTTCGATCTCAGCGAAGGAGAAGCGCCGCTTGCGCGAGGCGTCCCCGTCAATCTCGAAAGTATTTTTGACTACCAAGTGTCAACTGCCGCTGTTGCGACGCTGAACGGAAGCTTCATTTTTCTTCACCATCAAGGCAACGTTCTCCGTCTCTTCAAGGTGTCGAATACAACCCCCGTTGCCGTCTCCGAACCTGTTGAGATCGCAACCATCGAGCCTATTGTAGGGAAGATGTCGCCTGTTACTTTGGATGATCGGATACTATACCCCTATCAAGAAAAGCTTCCAGACTACTTTGTATCCCTACCCCCGCTTCGCATCGCCTCGATAGATCTGACACTTACCTTCAACCGAGATCAGAATATGCTAGGAGACAATGTGGTCGAATACACTGCTGCGTCTACAGGAGATCGTGCTTTCGTCGTTGCCGGGAATGAAACCCATGGGACCTTAAGGCTCGTTGGCCAAGGTGTGACGGAGAATGCCGGGACACACCTTGTTCCGGTGACTATCGACATTCAGCCACAATCGGCGAAAGCAGTTGAGGTGGACTGGGAAGATCCGGAAACTGTCGACACCGACACCACATTTGAATCCAAAGATACCGGTTTCGAATCCGAAGATACATCGGGCCAAGAAGGCGAGTCTTCAGATGGTGTGCCGAATGCTACAAAGGTTTTTCCCTCTGGACACAGCGGCAGCTGCGCCTGCATGACGGTCAATCGCGTACAAGGCTTCTCTCTTATGGAAATTGCCAAGCTGTTCATCTGGTTCTAACGAACGACTCATCAATTAAAAGAAAAGAACAAACAATCTGACATTCTCCCACTCAAATAATATCCTGGCCCTTTTTAACTGTAAATAGACTTCAGAAACTTAAAAGGGAAACTTATAAGTTCTTTTATGGGTGTTCTATAAGAGATTTGCAAGAGAACTGATCTTAATTGTGTTTTAAAAGGACCTCTAACAATATGTTTTTACCGATTCGGCCTATGAAGGCTTTACACTTTTCTATTTGTTGACTGTAAGCAAATTACAACTGTGATTTGGAGAGCACAGGAAATATCATCCAAACACACTGATGCTCATCTGGTTTTTGTCAAACGTTTTGTCGTTCTTAGCCTATTGGTAAATAGATGCTACCTTTATTGAACAATTTTAGATTGCGGAATGCGTTGCGCCTTGTAGAGTATAACTCGACGTTGCGCCTTGACAAAAATCCTCATCGCGTCCACGAAAACCACTCACCTATTTGTGAACATGATTAGAAAGCAATCTCTCGCTGAGACCTCAAGCTTGTGTGCAGTCCGTTCAGTTGCCGTACGATATTTTTTCTTGCCAAATAGGTCTTTGTCTCTCTTAGTTTGTCCAGCTTTTGCTTTATGTATTCTTCTGAGCCTATTACAATCCCGTCTGTAAAATGCCTTATCCGTTTGCTAAAGAGCCCTTCTGTTTTATAGTCTGTTATTGAAGCCATCCATTTGTCTTCCTTCATTTCGCGACAATAAAGAGACGAACCGTCATAGTCTTCGGGACGCTCCACAATTCCTGCTCTGACCGGATTTAGCTCAACATAAAGCAGACAGTCAAACATCGCTTTTTCGTCTTCAAGCAAAACGCTCTTAAACCTGTCCAACCAAAAGCGCCCGCGTCGATTGTGAGTATAGTTAAACCACCTGGCAATTTTTGACTGAAGACTGCGCATAAGCTCAGATATAGATTCTCTTTTCAAATCGATTCCAAGAAGAGTCAAACCAGGCATCAAGAATTAGGTCGTTATAAAGAACAGAAACTTGTTCTCGAAGCTCTTTTCTTGTCATTTGTCGAGGATCATCCATACGAACAACCAAATGATAATGATTGCCCATGATAGAAAAGCCCAAAATTTAACAGCAATAAAACCGTGAGAACAATCGTACAAAATCGACAATCTTGCAACGACACCTTTTGTCATTAAGAGGATACTCACCGATAACTCCGGCGACCCGTCCGCAGACGTGATAAAAAGCCCCGGGCACAGTCCAGTCGATGTACGTCAACACTCTGTACGCCCGCCATCCCTGCTCTATTCTTCTACAAGCCATTCTTTAGCTGATTCTTCATCATCAAATGATTTGGTTCGTCCTTTGACCATCGTGCTATAGATTTGAAAAAGAATTCTCTTGGCTCCGGTCACTCCGATAATAGCATTCTTTATGACAAGATGCTTTACATCATCCAAAATTCCCAGGTTCTTCATAACATTAGGAGTGAAATAAACGCCGGTAATATTTGTCATTTGTAAAGTAGGATGACCCAATTGAAAACTGTAGTCTCTTGCTTTAGATAAAAGACCAATTACATCACTGTCTTCTGTTAATCCACGAAAATCATAATAATATATTTCCTTTCCTTGAAAAGATATTTTTTTGATACGTTCGTCCATTATAACCTCTTTCTAATTATGGTTATCAATATAAACTCTAACAGAACCACATACTTATTAGAATACTACTGAATGCCATCATAGCACATGACTCACACAATAATGCACTTCTTACAATAGTGCCAAAAAAGAGATCGTCTTTCCCTCCTAAATAACATCCTCTCCCTCTCGGACTGACCATAGGTTTGCTGTGTTTTTGTAGAAGGTTTCTAGCGGTAGCGCTGTTTTGGTTACGCAATTGAAAAAGTTGTATTTGCTTAGGTTGTGATCGACAATTTCATTTTTCATTTCATTATATAGAAGTGTGCCGGGCATGGGTGTTAGGACTGTGTAGCCGGCATAGGCTACGGCGTTTTGGCTTGCGTATTTTTTTAGAGCTTCAAAGTCTTTTTGTTTGTAGCTTGGCGGTATTACGTAGTTGCCTCTTATCATTATGTTGTTTTGTTTAAAAACTTCTACTGCCTTGGCTATTAGGGCTGCGTCTGACGATTTGTTGTAGGTTTTTAGCTCTTCGTCTCTAAAAGATTCAAAACCGGATATGACTACTTTTAAACCGCCTTCGGCCAGTTGTTCTATTAGCTTTGGATATTTTACGGCGGCGTCTACTCTCATATCCATTATATAGGCTTTTTGTATTTTTTCTTGTTCTATTCTTTTAAAGAGAGTTTCCAAAAAATTCGGGTCTGTAAGGGTGTCTGCGTCTGCAAAACGCACTACGGGATATTCTGGAATTTGCTTTAACTCCTCCACAATGCTTTCGACCGCTCTTTGTCTAAAGCAGCCGTTGTATTGAGGCCAGATAGAACAAAAGGTGCATCGGTTTAGGCATCCCAGAGAGGTAAACATATAGGTGGAAGGGCCGGGCGCTTTTCCTACTACGTAGGTTGACAGCCAGGGTTTTACCAGCTCACGTTTCGGTACCAGATAATCTTCTCTTGCGGTATCTACTTTTTCTGATTTTCCTGTGTGCACAAAATCGCCGTTTTTGCTTTTAACGTATAGTCCCAAAATTTTTTCATATTTTTTGTCGCCTAAAAACGCCTTTGCTATTGAGCGAATTTTTTTTGTGGATTCCCCGTAACAAACAATATCAACGGCTTTATGAAAAAATTGTGTTACGCATAAAGTTGTGTGGAGCCCCCCTGCTATTGTCAACGTATCGGGTTTTAGAGTCTTTACGGTTTTTAAAATTTCCATACCATCGTTGAATTCTGAGGCTATAAAGGTTACTCCTACTATATCAGGACAAAAGGAATTTATTTTTTCCTCAACCAATTTTGTATAGCTCGGTATGTCGGTTGTGCCTTTAAGCTCCATCATGTCATAAATAGCTTTAAGGTCCAAGAGCTCCGTGTCGCACATATCTTCTAGTGCTTTGGCTATTGTCAGCAAACCCAAAGGAGGCCCTATTAATTTTTTGTGAATGTATTTGAGGGAATCGGCCGACGCATGTTCCAAAAGCGCGTTGTAAGGAGATCTTGGCGGATTTATCAGCAGAACTTTCATGTTTGTTTTCTCGCTGTTTGTCGACGAATATATTCTATTGCAGCATCAAGCCCTTTGCCTTTTTGTACTGACTCGTCGATCAATCCCATATCAAAAGCTTCATCTGCAAGTACAGAGCGTCCGGTCAGGATCATTTCTACCGCTTCGGCTTTTCCTACTAAAGCCGGAAGCCTTACCGTTCCTCCGCATCCGGGCATAATGCCCCAGGTTACTTCGGGAAGGCTAAAAAGTGCATTTTTTTCGGCTATTCTATAATTACATGCCAACGCCAGCTCCATTCCTGCTCCTAGACAACATCCTCTGACAACAGCTACTGACGGATACGGCATCTCTCCTAAGGCCGAAAAGCTTTCTACATTGTCCGTTAACAATGATTTTTCTGACTCTAAAGCTTCGGCACCTCTTTTTTGAATTTCCGCCACATCAGCTCCGGAAGAAAAATGTCTGCCGGCTCCTTGAATAATTAGACCGCAAATATTTTCTAAACCTTTTAGGTCGCTGACAAAACTCTTAAGCATATCAAAAAAAGCAGTGTTCATCTCGTTTCTCGGAGGACCGTTGAGAGTAACAAAAGCTATATTTTCATTTACATGCAAGTCTATTTTTGTAGATGTCATAGGCGTTATCTCACTGAAATAGCGGCAATGCCGGCCGCAGTTGTTCTTGAGTGGGACACGGATAAGAAGATCTCTGTTTTAATAACGTGTGCTGTTTTCGAGTCACTCATTCGTACTTCAGTAAGACAAGGCGCTCCCAAATCGTCTTTTTCAATTATTACATCTTTTGGCAAAAGATTGTTTTCAAAAAAAATCTCTTTTGCCAAAGCGCATATTGCAAGTTTAAGAGCAATGCGACCTGCCGTCGATCTAACGTGGTTGTTTAACTGTTTCATTTGATCATCAGGCGTAAAACATTGGGCGATAATGTTGTCTTTGTTGTTTTTAATATCCTCTATTAAAACTGTTTGTAGAAATGACTTAACCGTCATTTTTTATTCTCGCTCAATTTTAGATTTTGTTTGCTTAAGCCGGCAAAAAGCTCGGTTTCTTTTAGCAGCGCCTGTTTTAGAGGCATTGCGTCGGCATTGTTAACAGAGGTCATAACAGCTCTAATTTGCCTTGCAGGTCGTTTTTCAACAATGGTTTTTAAATACAAAAGTGCATCTCGCGTTGTGCTTTCAAAGCTTGCCAAATTCGTAGGATATTGAAACAAACATCCAGAAACCGCTGTAGTGCATAGTTCATCCGCCTCATTCAAAAACACGGCCGCAGTAGGAATGGTCGCTGATTTTAAGAGTTCAGCAAACTTTTTTGCTTCGGACATACAAGAAAAATTAGCTTGCGAATTATTTATTGATATTAAAACGGCCTTGAGTTCTTGGGCTTTTAGCATTGCGGAAATTTCATCAATAATGTCTTTGCAAATACAATAGCCTGACTGAAAATGTATTGTGACAATTTTAGAATTGCTGTCTGTTGTTGCATTTAATCTCATATGCCCAATCCTAATGTTTATCCCAAAGACGGCTCGGTTTAAAATAGAAAAGCCCTGTTTTTGTGTAAAGCTCTGCTAGATAATTTTTTACGGTATCTGTCTCAAGCTTTGACGCCGATTCCTCAAATGTTTCTTCTGCGCCGAAAACCGAAGACAGTGCCGTATTCAGGTCATCTTTTGTGCACTGCGCTTTTTCTAGAAAGGTATAGCAGTTATTTATAAACACATAGTTAAAATGCGTTTTAAGACAGGCCGGCATTTTGGCCGAGTTTGTCAGTGCAAATTCTTTTGCAGCAGCTTTCAGCTCTTCTGACGTATGTTTTCTTAAAGTACGATTGTTCTTTTTGCCAAGAATACCAGCGTCTCTAAATCTGCTTAGGGCTGAAAGAAGCTCTTTGTAGTCAGATGCTTCATATAAAGGCATTCTGTTTGCGTAGTTTTTAACTCCCTCATAAAGAATATCAATTCCTATTTCATCTGCCGCAAAAATTTGGCCTACAGACAATAGCTGTGCTTTGGATGCCTCGTCCAGTTCGGTTTTGTCAGCTCCCAAAAGCAGCAGGCGTATTGTCTCAGCTTGCAGAGGCAACAGCAGTCTGTTGGTCCAAAAGGCATTGTCATCTGATTGAATTACGTATTTTAGTTTTAAGCTCTCAGCCAAAGAAGTTACTCTGCATCGCTTTTCGTCGGTAATATTTTTTGGAAAGATCAGTTCAACAAATTTTGTAAGCGCAACAGGAAAAAAGAAATGCATTGAAACTATATTACTGCCCAGATCATGAGGCAAAATGGATGAGGTGTTTGATAGAAAAAGCGTATCTTCTTTTACGCGAGAAGCAACGGCGGCCAAACCTTGACTCTTTGCATCAAGAGTCTCAAAGCGGCACTCAAAAACCGCGGATACTTCGAGCGGGTATTCTTCTTGAAAATTCGATATACTGATAGGTTCAAACTTAATGTTGTTTCCAAGAATAGAACCTGTTTGTCTC
>CAYWLQ010000058.1:0-29140 GCA_964458775.1 uncultured Myxococcales bacterium
CCGGGCTTAACGACGCAGTCGTTCATCCTGACCGCGTCCCTCGTGGGCGCGGTTGATTGGTACAGCAAGATTATCGGATCCGTCAGCGCCAATCCTGCCAGGTTTAAGCTTGCTTTTCTAGTTTTGGTTTCTATATTGTCTGATCTTGCATCCTTGCATCTCTAAAGACCGCGCCCACGAGGAGCGCGGTCAGGATGACCCTTCGGGTAAGCCCGGAGGGCTTGGTTTCGACGCTTCCCATTATGGTTTTCTTGTCTGAAAGGCAGAATAGTTACAGTTACAATGGTGACATTTTTCTCTTCTGTGTTAGCTTTGTTTATAGATTGTACTCTTTGACATCAATATGAAAGGAGTCGCATGACAATTAGTTTCAATGACATAGCTGAAAATCGTATGAATTTTGAAAGAGAGTTCTTTTACAATCTTCCCAAAACAGATTTGCATGTGCATCTTGACGGTTCTATGCGTCTTTTATCTATTTTAGATCTTGCTCAAAAAGGAGGTGTTGATCTCGGAGCTGATACCGAAGATGCTTTGGCGGCTTTAATAGGCATAGGAAAGGTACATAACTCTCTTGATGAATATCTTAGGGGATTTAATATTACGCTCAAAGTGCTTCAAACCGAAGAGGGACTGCACCGAGCTGCCTATGAGTTGGCTGAGGATGCACACAGAGAAAACATTGAATATTTAGAAGTGCGCTTCTCACCCATTCTCCATACTCAAAAACGATTGGCAACCACCGTTATTATGGAGTCGGTTCTTTCCGGCTTAAGAGATGCCAATCGCGATTTCGGTATTCACAGCGGAGTAATTGTTTGCGGAATACGCAATATGTCGCCGGAAATCAGCCTACGTCTGGCAGAGCTGTCTGTTGCTTTTAAAAACAGAGGCGTTGTGGGATTTGATTTAGCCGGCAGTGAACACAACTATCCGGCAAAAGATCATCTGGAGGCTTTCAGTCGAATTTTATCCAACAACGTTAATGTAACAATCCACGCAGGAGAAGCCTACGGTCCGGACAGCATTCATCAGGCATTACATTACTGCGGAGCCCATAGATTGGGTCACGGAACAAGACTTCGCGAAAACGGTGATCTTCTAAACTATGTCAACGATCATCGTATTCCTATGGAAATGTGTGTTTCTTCTAATATTCAAACACGTGCGGTAAAAAGCATTGAGGAGCATCCAATCAAGTTTTATTTGGACCTAGGATTGCGAGTAACCATCAACACAGATAATCGACTGATAACCGACACCTCTATGACCGATGAGTATTATCTAATCGCAAAGCAATTCGAACTGACACCCAGAAATATAATGGATTTGGTTATGAATGGGGTTAAATCTTCTTTTATCCCCTATGAATACAAAAAAGACCTTATAATAAGAACCAAGAATCGCGTAAAACAGCTTCTTGTAGACTATGCCTTGTCCCAAACCTCATAAATCTCAGATAACTGAACACCGCAAATTTGGTACGATTCTTCTCTTCATCGATAAAAAATGCTATTGTCGGTTTGTTTTGGCATAGAGTTACATGTCGTTTGCTTTTTTAGAGGGACTATAATGCTTTCGAGCAGCGCAGCTGAAAGTCGTTTTTGGGCAATAATTGTTTTGTTATGCGTTTTTCTTGTTACCCCAAACAACAGTTCAGCAGAAGACAGTATTTCAATTTTCGAAAACAACACAGCCGCAGAAAGTGTATATTCTCAATCTTCTTCAGAAAAGAAAATGCCGCTTTCTGTTACTGTAAGAGGCGGCGTTTCCCTTGGTGCATACGAAGCGGGCTACTTGTATTATTTGACTGAATTGCTCAAACTCAATCCGGGTATAGCCGATCTCAAGGTTGTCACAGGCGCTTCAGCAGGCACCATAAACGCATTATTGGTGGTAGAATCTTTACGTCATCAACACAGTATTCCAAATCCTACCGAAAGTTTGTTTTACAAAACCTGGACTAACAACTGTTTAGCAGCCAGACATATTCTTGATGTTGCAACAAATCCTGATGAAGTTCAACCGGGAGCGTTGTCATCCGGAAAGTCACTTAAAGCTATCGTTGAGACGGTTCGAAAAGAATGGATAAAAAGAGAACCGGAACCTGGAGGAGAACATCACAAACTTGATATTATTCTGGGCGCGACTGCCACTCGGTTTTCTCCCCATAAAATAGAAAAACAACCGCATTTTTCCATATATCGCCAGGAAGAAAAATTCTCTTTCAGAGTTCGCCAGGTTTTGGGGAACATGCATATGACCAATTACCTCTACGGTCGTCCCGGGTATCAACAAGCTCTTTTGCCGACAGACTCAGCCGGACGTATTTTTTTTGACGAAGCGGCAAAGCTGCTTCTTGCGTCCTCTGCTTTTCCCTTGGCATTTCCTCCTCAAGAGCTGTCTCTTTGCATGCGAGAATCATCGAAGAATGCTTCAACCGTTTGCGTTCCCTCAGAACATGATTTTGAAAGCAATACTCCTTTTGTGGATGGAGGAGTTTTTGACAACAATCCGCTTCGTTTGGCTTACAAAATCATAGAATCAGATATTAAAACCAATACATGGAAAAATACTGCAGAAATTGAAAATTTTTCTCATCATCCCGATGATTTTGTCTTTCTTTATCTTGATCCGGATAACACCTCATATCCGCACTTACACGAATATGAAACAGATTGTGCTCAA
The DNA here is from genome assembly GCA_964458775.1 of uncultured Myxococcales bacterium. Taxonomy (GTDB): domain Bacteria; phylum Myxococcota_A; class Polyangia; order JAAYKL01; family JAAYKL01; genus CAYWLQ01. Next base: position 2,689 of record CAYWLQ010000058.1, read on the forward strand.
GCCGAAAACTATTGTGCTATTGAGAAGAAAGTGTGTTCAAACCTAATGAGGCTGTGTCTTGGAAAGAACACAAATTGCCTTGAAGCAAAGCACGCTTGTAAATCAACAAAACACACTTGCGATACAAAGAAAAACATTTGCAAAGCCGAAAAGAAGGATCTCAATCGAGAGAAAAAACGAGGACTGAAATATAATCTCTTTGCTGAAGCAGGAGGTTTTCTCGGAAGTTTTATGGGAACATCCATGACAAAGGAACTCAATGTACTGGATGAGGAAGATCCAATAGTTCTTACAGCCGAAAGGCTTGCTGTAACTACTCGCGATTATCCGACCGCGAGCGGACACCTTGCCAATTTTTTTGGATTTTTCGACACAAAGCTTTTGAAATACGACTTTTTTCTTGGAATGCATGATGCTGACAGTTTTGTGCGCAATTTGCTGACTGATAGGAAAAGCCGATTTTATAAGATACCTCTAACTTTTCCGGAAGAAGCCTTTCGCTCTGACGATTCAGCCTTACAATGGCAACCGTTCCGTTGCATGCGGGCTGTATTTGACGGAGTCGGAGATTTTTTGGAGCATTGTTCTCCTGGATTTTCTAAACAATCTCATTCATACTCAAATACAACATCAGATATTGGTGAATGCGGTCCTATCGAACCTGTCGCTATGCAAGATTTTCTAATTTTAATTCAGTCATCACTAGATCAACTTTACAACCATTGTCGCTACATATCTCCTGCAGTATCTACCTACAACAAACACTGCAACAATGCGCAACAAGGTAAATCACCTCCGTTCCTTTTAAATCTTAAACCCTGGGACATTAAGGCTGAGACCCACGAAAATAAATGGCGACAAATTTATGGAGAGAGTGATTTTCTATATATGCTCGGTTTGTTGGAAGCATATAAGTTTGAGTTTACAGATTTGGGATTGTAGAGAAGAGAATCTGAAAATGCTATGTTTCAGATTAGAAAAGATATGATTTCATATGTCGAAGCATATTCATCTGAGCTTTCTTGGGGCCAGAAAATTTTGGCGAGAACAGTAGGGAAGCCTGGCTTAAACTTTGCTTTCAAATATGCTCCCAGGCCGCACATTGTATATTTTACTGTCGGAAAAGGTTCTGAACTGGGCTGGAGCGGTGCTCCTTCACTTCCTCGCAGCTTAGGACTAGGTATTCGTTTAAACACCGCTATACAAATCCAAGGATTGGATACTCTTATTCCTGCAAAGAACGTATCAGTTGCACTTAGTCCCGTGCTCGGCCCGGAATTCGAAGTGCTTCATCCGGGAAGTGCTTGGCTGCAAACAAGATTGGGCTTAAGAATAGGATATCAATTTAATTTCGGCACAATAAACGAATCTCCTTGCGATGACAGCAGCAAGACCTTGCATTGTAACGCTTTTATACTACAAGGCTTTTTGGCTTTAACGCTTCTTGAACATATTAGATTACAAAGCGGCGCTGAGTGGTTAATCCCCAAATGGCCTGACAGTTCTCCTAAAAATTTTGATTTTTGGAACTTTCTGTTAGCAATAGGATGGCAGTTTTAGAGAAAAACTTTTTTAATCGTAGTTTACTGGACTTCTTATTAATATTACTATTATGTACTCCAATTAATTGAAAGTTTTTTGTTTTAACATAAAGAAGAATGAGAAGGAGGAATATGACATGAAAAAGATGATATTTACACTTTTTGTGTTTTTTGCATTTATTTCATGCGATGAAACGGTGAACCCGACAATGGTATGGGGTACTGTTTGGGCGAGGGGAATTAACGGTACTGTTGCGTTACAAGGTGCTACATTGGGAGAGTCATTAGCAGATGCTGATATGATCGGCTCATGTTCTTACGAAAACAATAAGTTTTCATTTGTAGTCGGAAGAGATCTTCCCAAAAGCATCGATTGGGACAAGGAATATTTTTTTGAAATAAAGGGAATACAAGGACCGCCTTCAAAAAAACCTTACCTAGCTGACGGAACTCTCAGAGAAGATGATCAAAGCACCTTCACAGAGGGAAGAATATATACAGTAAGCGGAGCATGGATTTTTCAGGAAAAGAATATTGTAGCTGATAAGTGCAAGGTTGTACTATTTGCTGAAGCTGAAACAGGAGACCTTACCCCTAAAGAATACGGAAAATCACCTTTTGACTATGTAGTAAAAATAGACTGTACTGCAGGATTGGAAAATGTAGAAAGTCAGCTTTCGGGTGCAACAAAAAACGATATACTTACCGGCTTCAATGTTATGCTTTGGTTTAAGAATTGTGAATCTTGAGTTTTTGATCGGAAGTTTCATTAGACACTTGACCTATCCTATTCTTTAAAATTTTTTTACACTCACGTTTTTCCCTATAATTGTTTCTTTGATTAAACTATCTTAAAAAAAAGAACTTTAAGCAGACTTGTGCGTAGGTTTTGGATAAGAATGAAGGTCTCAATGAGCTTTTGTGGTTTTAATAAGGAGTATCGATATGCATCATCTATCAATAAGGCTATTTTTGTCGGCTTTTGTTGTATTCGCGGTCAGCTGTAAAAAAGAAAAACCTAGAGAAGCTGTCGGAGCACTAGAACAAAAAGAATCATCAGCTGCTGCTCCTGACACGCATCTGGGTGTCATTGTTGCAATTTCTTCTGTTGGTAAAACAGATAAGCCATTATCGATTCTAAACAAAAAAAAACAGGGTTGGGGTTCAGCTCAAAACAACGATTCTTTGTTTGCTGATGACAAGCTTAAGACCGATATATCTGCTTCTGCTATTGTAAAATTGAGTAACGAAAATGAAATAACCTTAAACGGCGATACACTTGTTCAATATATTTCAGAGCAAAACCTTAAATTAGAAAGCGGTGAACTGTGGGTAAATTTAAAAAACCAATTGAATATTGACACTCCTTTCGGAAAAACAACAGCAGGACCCGGTACAGGAAGTATAAAACTATATAACGAAAAACTTATTGTTTCTTGGGTGAGCGGAAATGCGACTTTGACCGGCAAAACCGGTTCAATTTCTCTTAACGGCGGTGATGAGGTAACAGCAACCGCAAGTGAGTTAAGCAGAACAATAATTAGGGATACCTCAGCACTGACATCTTGGACCTCAAAGGTACGACAGGCTGTAACAGATGCAGCAAGTGCAGACCAATCCAACGCAAGTCTTCCTTCTATATCCGGTCTTGGAACCCTAATCGCCAAGTTACCCGGAGGGTCAAAACCTCTTCCTTTCAATATTCTTGCAGAGGATATTGTAATTAAGATTCAAGATAATATGGCGATTACCAGAATTGAACAAGTCTTTAAGAATCCTACTAACCAAACTGTTGAAGCAGAGTACAAGTTTCCCATTCCTGAAAATGCCTATCTGACGGGGTATGACATGGAAGTCAACGGTCGCATGATGCGAGGAGAGATCGTAGAACGAGACAAAGGCAGAAAAATACTAAAGAAAGTCATTGATGATTTTGTATATCAAATGAGAGATCCGGCGCTTACAGAATGGGAAAGCGGAACAACTTTTAAAACTCGAATTTTTCCGATTAAACCAAAAGAAGAGAAGAGAGTTGTGCTAACTCATCTTATGCCTTTATCGGGAGCTAAAGGAGAATATCGATATACCTTGCCGGTAACAATGGGAATAGACACTCCGACTATTCCCAAATTTAGAATAACTGCATCAGTATCTTCTTCTCATGGGTCTGCTGAAATATTTACACCATTATATCAAACACAAATTCAACCTACTGAGAACTCGGTGAAAATCAAATTTGAAGCTTCGGAGTTTATTCCTCGTGCAGATTTTGTAATAGAAATTCGCTCACCTTCTGAACAAGAGGCAGCTCTAGCTCTTTTTAACAAGGAGTATTCTCATGATTCTATCATTCAAGAGGTTGAAAGCTTAAAGATTGCAACACAGGAATCTGCTACTCCGGCTAATCCCTATATGCAAAACGACGAAGGATTTTTTCTTTTAAAACTATCCCCAAAAGATGAGACATCATCTTTAAATAAAGGTCAAAATTCATCTTCGGGTTTTGATTGGATGTTCCTAATAGATACTTCAGAAAGCCGCTTCGGTCCTGACATGGAAATACAAAAGCGCTTACTGGATACATTGATTGACATCTTGGGTCCTAACGACCGCGTTAAGATTATGGCCTATGACACCTTTCCGGTATTAATGTCCCAAGAATGGCATACCCCGTCTTATGAGCTTAGAAAACAGGTTCAAGAATTTCTTGCACAAACAGAACCGGGAGGCGCTACCAACTTATCAGATGCACTGTTTGCGGCTCGTACCGAAGCGGATAGTTCTCGTGCTATGAAAGTAGTAGTTATGGGTGACGGAGCTGCAACCATTGGAGAACTTTCTCCCGGAGTGCTCGCAGAAACAGCTTCAAAACTATTTGACTATCCGCATTCTGTTTCAACGATAGGTGTGGGCTCAAGCGTTGATCGTCTCTTGCTGCAAACAATTGCCGATAAATCCCGCGGTTGCTATTTTTCGATTAGCGGCGGAGAAGACTTGCTTACAGCAGCAGTGAGAACCGTTACCGGTCTTAGATCCTCTGTGTTAGAAGATGCAAAATTGTCACTAAACGGCATTCAGGTTCGTGATGTTCTTCCGTCATCGCTTTCGAATATCTCACTCGGTAGTGAGGCTATAGTTGTAGGCAGGTATAGCGGACAGGGAAAACTGGTTGTCGGCCTAAGCGGAAGAATAGAAAACAAACCATGGAGCAAGCAGTGGGAATTTGACATCAAACCCACCGACTCTAGAAATTCTTTTATACCCATTATATGGGGCGCAAAGAAAATCGATGAGCTTACATTACAGGATTCCGAAACATCAAAACAAGAGCTGGTATCGGTTTCGAAAAAGTACTCTATCGCCAGTCGTATAACTTCATTTATTGTGCTCGAAAACGAAGCAATGTACCGAGAATTTAAAGTAGACCGATCACAAGAACGTATAGCATGGAGCGGAGAAGAAGAGATTGATTTTGAAAAACGAGGAGAAGTTCTGGTTGACAGTATTGCAGGAGGCAGCGCAGACGACAGTTTTGCACCGTCCGAAGATCGTGCAGCTAAACGAAGCTCAGCCGGCGCTTCGGCATCAAAATCTTCCGCACCGATTGCTCGTTCTGTTCCGTCTTCATCTCTTGGTGAGGCTCGCGGAGCCTTTGATATGAAAGATGAAGTTCCAAGATCCAGATCATCAGCATATGACTGGAATCGTTACAGAAGGCCTATTACTCATTATAATGTAAAAATTCGTTCGGTTTCTTCCGAAGTAACAACAGAAATTCTGCAAAAAGCCAGAGAGCTTGAGTCAGCGGTATTGTCATCTCCTCGTGATCGTCGAGCCAGAAAGAATTTTGTCGCCTATCTTGTTTCAAATTCAATGACGGATGAGGCTTTTAAAGCACTCAACGATTGGTCACGACTGGACCGCTCCAATCCTGAATTTCATATGCTCAAAGGAGATGCACTTAAGCTACAAGGCAATCTACCGGGTGCTCTAAGAGCATATTCCAGTGTTATCGACCTTCAACCCGAAAATACAAAGGTTCTTAACATGCTGGCTTCATATTTTGAATCACACAATAGATGGAAGGAATCATATCCTTTCCTAGCAGCGGACAGTGCAAAAAAACCTACTGACGGTCTAAAAATGGCTAAACGAGCAATAACAGCTTTTAAGGCCGGACAAGAACAAGAAGCGCTAAAAATCGCTTCCGATATGGCTCAAAAAGATTTTACCGGTATCTATTCGACTATTCAAAAAAGGTTCAATTTACCAAAATCAGAGAAGGATGCAATCTTGAGCCTTGCAAACAATAGAATCCTTCCTCTTATGTATGATACGCCGATAGCTGCTTCTATCAAATCAGCCGGGCTAAAGATTGTATTGTCCTGGGAAGGCAACTCAAAACTTGATATTTGGCCGTCCGGCGTAAAAGAAAAATATTTAGGTGCAAATAAAAATGCACAAATAGTATCGCCTTTGTCAGGACAAGAAAGAACACTGATAGTATCAGGCGGAGCAGAAGGCCGCTATCGCATACAGATTATCTGTGCCGATTCAAACGGCTGCCACAATGTAGCCGGTAATTTGCAAATTGAAGCTCACGGCGTAAAACGCAAAATTCCCTTTGTCCTCAACGCGCCGGCAAAAGATGTTGCGATAGTATCAATTGAAAAAGAACATTATTGGAAGCATTATCGATAATAGTATGATGTTTATTTCATAAATTGATAATGAGAACCGCAACAGTGTTTCTAAGTGTTCCTAGAATGCGCTGATATTGCTTCCTAAAAAGCCGCACATGAAAATATTAATTTAAATATCACGCAATCAACTCAAGTCACATATGCTTACATAAGGATAATTAGTTTCCATCTCAAAATGCAGTAAATCAGGCAAATAGATGTAGGACATGTGTTTATTCCATGCCGCAACCGTGTGCCGGCATTGAGTTTTTCGAGGGGATAAACCCCTCGGCTACATTCTGATTTATTCTGATCAGGATTTCTGAGAAGGAAACAAATCAAAAATATTTCAATCTATTTTTCTGTTATTTTCTTTCTGCTCCATAATAGGTTTGCCTATTATTTCCTTTGCTTTTTTAAAAAAAATTTTGAGATTGTTCGGCCTCTTCCGATTCAACAGGACCGCTGCCGCTTGATATAACGATTTCTTGTTTGATGGTTGACTTTTTGCTTGATACTCGGCTTCTAAAATGTAAAACCATCGTGGCGTTTATGGCGGCTTAAATTTATGGTATTGGTACCTATTGTCGCTAAACCGGTTGCGAAATGACAAAAGTTAAGCAAAAGCCGTCCGTTAAGGCTCGGCAAAAACAATCGGAAACATTCTTTTTTAGTGAGGAGGAACAATGATCGAGCTTCGATTTCACGGTCGCGGCGGTCAAGGAGCCGTTACTTCAGCGGAGCTGTTGGCCCTGACCGCCATTGAAGAAGGCAAATTTGCTCAATCATTCCCAAAGTTCGGTCCCGAACGGCGAGGAGCACCTGTTATTGCGTATGCGCGTATTAGCGAAAAACAAATTCGCGATCGCACTTCAGTGCAAAAACCCAGTATTGTCGTTGTTTTGGATCCGTCTCTGTTGAGGATTGTAAACACTTCAGACGGCATGCCTGACAACGGCATTCAGGTAGTCAACACCACCAAGACTGTCGAAGAACTAAAACGGGATTTCGGACTTAAGGGAAAACTGGTTGTGCTTGATGCAAATAAAATCGCGAGCGAGGAAATCGGGCGCGTTATTACCAACACAACTATGCTGGGGGCGGCAATAAGAGCAACAGGTTTGGTAAGTGTAGACGGCATAGTAGAGCAGCTTAAAATCAGATTCGGCCGTATCGCCGACGGAAACATAAAAGCTTTCAAACGCGCATACGAAGAATGCGTGTGTGAAGGATAGAGGAGGTCAACGTGTCCAGGCAATCCGGAACTCCTAATTGGAGAGACTTGGCCATAGGCATGGCGGTTACCGAACCCGGTTCTTCCAAATACAACAGAACCGGTGATTGGCGGTCCAATCGCCCGATATGGACTTATGAAAAATGTGTCAAATGCGGCGTTTGTTCTGTTTTTTGTCCGGAAGGTTGCATAAAAATGCAAAAAGACGGTCTTCCTCTTGCTGATATGGAGTACTGCAAGGGATGCGGCATTTGTGTAGTCGAATGTTGGACAGGGTGTATTTCACTACAAGAGGAGAAAGACTGATGGCTGAACGCAAAGGAATTGAAGTATCCATCGCGATGGCTGAGGCTGCATCTGCTTGTGATGTAGATGTAATCTCCGCATATCCCATCACTCCGCAAACTCATGTGGTCGAGCACTTGTCAGAAATAGTTGCAGACGGTGAGTTGGATGCGGAGTTTATCCCGGTCGAATCAGAGCATGCCGCTTTGAGCGCTTGCTGCGGTTCTGCTGCTGCCGGTGCCCGCACCTTTACAGCCACCTCAAGCCAGGGACTCGCCCTAATGCATGAAATTCTTTTCATCGCATCCGGATTGCGACTTCCTATTGTTATGGTGGTAGCAAACCGTGCTTTATCGGCACCGATTAACATTTGGAACGATCATTCTGACGTTATGACCAACCGCGACTGCGGCTGGGTTCAAATTTTTGCTGAAAACGGTCAAGAGGCTGTCGACTTGGTAGTTCAAGCTTTTAAATTCGGCGAGGACAAAAGAGTCCTGTTGCCGGTAATGGTTCATTTTGACGGCTTTGTATTGAGCCACATGGTTGAACCTATCGAAATGTTGAGCCGCGAAGAGGTTAAAAAATTCTTGCCGGATTATGAACCTCAACAAAGATTGGACATAGACAACCCCATTACAATGGGTCCTGTCGGTGTTCCCGAGGTATATACAGAAGCAAAAATGGCCGGAGAATCTGTTTTGCGCAACTCTTACGGTCCAATCGTAGAATGCCTAAATGATTTCGGAAAGCAATTCGGAAGAACCTACAAACCGGTCGAAAGCTATCGCGCTGATGACGCTGAAGTTCTGTTGATAAGCATGGGCGGAGTTTCAGAAACAGCCATGAGCTGGGTTGATGAACAACGCGAAAAAGGAGAGAAAGTCGGTCTGGTTCGTTTTAGACTTTGGAGACCTCTTCCGATTGATGATTTTATCGGTGCAGTTAAACATGCTAAGGCTCTGGTTGTTATCGACAGACACTTTTCTCCCGGCGGCCCGGGAGGTCCTGTTGCTCAAGAAATTAAACATATTATGTACAATCAAGACCGTCGAATTCCTATAGTAGAAACGGTGGCAGGATTGGGAGGCCGAGACATTACTTTTGCTGATTTCAACAATATGTACGCAAAAGGTAAAGCGGTTGCAGCCGGCCAAACGCCGCCGCCGTTCGAGCTGATTCAGGTTAGAGGAGGGCATTATGGAAAAATTTAATGTATACGCTGCCCGCCTTCTGCCCAAAGAAGACTATGTTGCCTGCGGACACAGGGCATGCCAGGGGTGTGCTGAAGTTCTTGCAATGCGACTGGTTCACAAGGCAATGGGCAGAAACACTATTGCGGCGTCAGCAACCGGTTGTATGGAAATTATTTCGTCTCCTTATCCGGAGACATCTTGGAAAATTCCTTGGATACACGTTGCTTTTGAAAACTCAGCATCGGTTTGCTCGGGAATAGAGTCCGGTTACAAAGCCTTGATGAGAAAAGGTCGTGTTCCTAAAAGAAAAATCAACTTTGTTGCCTACGGCGGAGACGGTGCAACTGCCGACATCGGTTTACAGTGGATTTCCGGAGCCATGGAGCGCGGACATGATATGGTATACGTTTGCTACGACAACGAAGCTTACATGAACACCGGCATTCAGCGATCAAGCTCGACTCCTTTCGGTGCTGCTACTACTACAAGCCCGGCCGGAAAAGTCCAGAAAGGTCAAACAACCTGGAAAAAGAATGTGCCGGAGATTATGGCTGCACACAACATTCCTTATGTCGCCACCATTAATCCCAGCTATCCTTTTGACTTGTTTGCAAAAGTTCAAAAGGCAATCAGCATTGAAGGACCGGCATATTTGCATTGTTATTCCGCCTGCCCTACAGGATGGAAAATGCGACCGGAATTGGCTATTCAAATTGGGCGACTGGCAGTTGAGACCGGAGTTTTTCCGTTGTACGAAGTAGTCAACGGTCAATATCGAATTACAGAAGAAATCAAAGAATTCAGACCGCTTAGGGACTATTTAAAACCGCAGGGAAGATTTAGGCATCTCTCCGATGCGTTAATTGACTCATCAGAACAACGTGTGCAGAAAGAATATGCGCGTTTAGCGGCAAAAGCCGTCATGGTTAAGGAGTAAGGGCGATGGAGAAAGCAGACAACAAAACGATTACTTTCACCATCAACGGTGTTAAAGTTACTGCCGAACCGGGAGATAATGTGCTGGACACAGCAAGGCGTTACGGTTTTGAGATTCCTTCTCTTTGCCATCACGAAGCGGTAACTGCTTACGGTGCTTGTCGCGTCTGTCTCGTTGAAATTTCTAAGGGCGGCCGTAAAAAACTTACAACTTGCTGCAATTATGAAGTTTTGGACGGAATAGAAGTAAAAACTGATTCAGAAGAAATCAGAAAACATCGTGCTACTGTTTTAGAGTTGATTCTTGCAGAAGCTCCGGGAAGCGAGAGAATTAAAAAGCTTGCTGCTGAATACGGTGTAGATACTTCTCGTTTTTGTAGAGAATCTGAGGATGAAAAGCACAGAGACAACTGTATGTTATGCGGACTCTGTGTGCGCGTATGTGAAGAAGTTGTCGGTGCTTCTGCATTATCATTTAACGGACGAGGAGATAAAAAAGATGTGGGCGGACCGTATATGGAAGAACCCAAAGCTTGTATAGCGTGCGGAGCATGTGCATGGGCTTGCCCAACTGATTGTATCGGTTTTGTCGAAGAAGACGGTATGAGAAAGGTACTAAAATGGAAAAGAGCATTACCCTTGGAAGTCGATGCCTCAGGGAGACCTTTTGCTCCTAAGTTTCAACTATTTCATTTTAGCAAGCTTGCAGGATTGCCTGCCGATTTCTACAAAAAAGCTCCCGGCGACCGTTAATTAGTCAGTTATCGTCTTATTCTCTCAAAGAGTATCTTTTGTAGATTTTCGACATTATTGTATCTACCCATAAATAAAGTTTTCTAATAAATTTTTTTGGGAATATTTTGTTTAGGTTGCGTAGTAACAAATCATAGTAATACTATTATAGTATTGATATATAATGGATAAAGATATTATGAGAGTCAGCAAGTACTACACCAAACGATTTTCAACCGTTTTACACAGAAGATGAATTTGTTATGAATTTTAGATTATTTTTTGCAATTTTTCTTTTTGTTTTTGCAATCTTGTTTGCATCGTGTGCGGAAATAAATTCTCAAACCGATTCTGATTCCGATTTTTATGATTCGGGAGGTGATTCAGACGCAGACGCTGATACTGACTCCGATACGGATGCAGACGCTGATGCCGATGCTGATGCCGATGCTGACTCTGACACGGATACTGATACTGACTCTGACACAGATACTGATACTGACTCTGACACGGATACTGATACCGACTCTGACACCGATACCGACACCGATACTGATACTGATACCGATACTGACACTGATACCGACACTGATACCGACACTGATACTGATACCGATACTGACACCGACACCGATACTGACACCGATACTGACACTGACACCGACACCGATACTGACACCGATACTGACACTGACACCGATGCTGACACTGACACCGATACCGATACTGACACTGACACGGATACTGACACTGACACTGACACTGACACTGATACTGATACTGACACTGATACTGACACTGACACTGATACTGATACTGACACCGATACTGATACTGATACCGATACCGACACTGATACCGACACTGATACCGACACTGATACTGATACCGATACTGACACTGATACCGACACTGATACCGACACTGATTCTGATACAGGAGTCGAACCGATGGCTGTAAAAGTTCAGTTTCTACATAGTGATTCTAACAGCAGCACCAACGGAAACTATAATGTGTCTTTTAGAATTGTTAACGTTGATGAGACAAGCATATCGGTTAGCGGTTTGTTTCTTAGATATTATTATACCAAAGATCAAGGAGCTTCTTCACAAGCCTTTAATTGTCACTTTGCAACCGGTAACCAGTGTTCCGGGGTAACAGCAGCTTTTTATCCAGCTTCAGGAGTTGATGCAGATTTCTATCTGCAAATCGATCTTACAGGTGCTAATGCCACTTTAAGCAAAGGTCAAAACTACGAAGTCCAAGTCGGATTTAATAAGACAGATTGGAGCCATTATACTTTTGCAAACGATTGGTCATATCTCAAAGTAGGAACTTATACTGACAATCCCAAAATTACCCTTTATCGAATGGGAGAAACAGTTCCTGTTTATGGAGAGGAACCATAATTGATAAATTTGGTTCATAGTACACGTCCGACTATCGGCATTTTGGTCGACTGGCTTGAGGATAGGTATCAAAACACTGTTATTAGCGGAATAATAGATGCAGCAAGAGATCATGATGTAAATGTCATTTGTTTTGCAGGAGGAGGAATTAACTCTGAACATCGATTTGGAAAGCAAAGAAACCGTATATTTGACTTAGTAAGCCAAAATTGTGTTGATGCTTTATTGCTGATGTCAGGAACACTTGCCAATGAAATCGGTCCTGCAGCAATGGCAAAATACTGTCGCAGATTCAATCCCTTGCCTACATGCAGCATTGCTGTAGCTCTTACTGGAATACCCAGCGTTTTGGTTGATAACGCAACAGGAATGCGTCAAGCCGTCGTTCATTTGATTACTGTTCACGGCTGTCGAAAAATCGCCTTTATTAGAGGTCCGCAGGTCAATGAAGAAGCAGAGCTTAGATACCGTGTCTATTGTGATGTTTTAAGAGAATATAACATTCCAATTAAAAAGGAGCTTATTGTATCAGGTGATTTTCAGCGATCAGCCGGTGTAGAAGCAGTTAGAGTTTTTTTTGATTTACACAGAGAACGACCGGATGCGATCATCGCTGCTGATGACTATATGGCATTGGGAGTAATTGACGGTTTGGCAGCTCGCGATATTCGAGTGCCGGAAGATGTAGCAGTGGTCGGTTTTGACGACGTAGAAGAAGCACGTTTTGCTGAGCCTCCCCTGACAACAGTTCATCAGCCTCTTTACGAAAAAGGTCGTTTTGCAATGGAAACCATTTTGGCTATGTTGCAAAAACAAAGAGTTGCGGACCGTTTAGTAATGCATACTGACCTGGTTACAAGAACTTCATGCGGTTGCGAAAAACCGATTTCTTTTCCTCCCGGAGCAGTAGGAGAACGAGAAATTAGAGAACAGGCTCAGCAAAGACTGCATGTTGAACGTTGGGCAAGAACAATTAGTCAAACCGAACAAAAGCTCATTACCAATTTTGATGTTGTTTCAATGGTTAATGCTGTGGCGGATAAATTCCCTCAATTGGGAATTTCCAGTTGTTATTTGTCTTTGTATAAAGACCAAGAAAACTCTGAATTAATTCTCGCATACGATATCAATCGCGAATCATTGCCTCAAACCAGCGGTGAAGTTTTCTTATCCAATCAACTTGTTCCAAAACGTTGGCTTCCCAAAGACAAACAATTTTGTTTTGTTGTAGAGCCTTTGTTTTTTGAAGACCACCAGTTCGGTTTTGCGCTTTTTGAAATGGGTCCTACAGACGGTATAGTTTATGAAATGTTGAGAGATCAGATTAGCGCTGCAATGAAAGGTGCTTCTTTGGTTCGCGAAGTTCTAGACAAGGATGCGGAAAGGCAAAAGCTGCTCAGCTACATTATTGATGTAACTCCGGACATGCACCGCATTCAACCTCTTGAGGATCTTTTTAACTGCATCCTCCGCCATGCAGGAGGACTTGCCGGCACAGAGGACTGCTTTTTGGCAGCGGCTCCGGAATATGAAGAAGCAAATATGAGTATTGTTATTCGTGCCGGCTCAGGTCGTTTTGCTGAACGCAGTCGACAAAACAACTCCGTACTGGAAGAAAAGGATGCTCATTTGGTTGCTGAAGCTCTGCAACAAGGGGACATTATGGTACGAGAAAACATAATGGTTATACCCCTCAGAATAAGAGAATTAGCTGTCGGAGCGGTTTGCCTTTACAATCCGTCTGTATCACTAGAAGCAACAGAACTTCTTAGAATTTTTTCAAATCAAGCCACTGTTGCAATTCAAAACACCAGACTCTATGAAATGGCTGCACTGGATCCTCTCACAGGCGTTCATACCAGACGATTTTTTGAACAATGGATGCAGAGACAATTGCGTTCTGTCTTTATCTCCAAACAACCGATTTCTATGTTGATGATTGACCTTGATGGATTTAAAGGTATCAATGATAATTTTGGGCATCTAATAGGCGACAAGGCACTTTCTTTAGTAGGCAAAGTTATTCGAAGAGTTATTAGAGATACAGATGTTGTGGGAAGATACGGAGGAGATGAATTTGCAGTGTTACTCCCTCATACTACTTCATCCGGTGCAGCTCTGGTGGGCAGTCGCATTATAGAATTACTGGATCATCAGGTAATTAAGACTAAAACGGACACTATATCACTTAGAAGCAGTATTGGAGTAAGCATGCTGACTCCTCATACATTTGCTGCGTCAGATCTATCAAAATCCAATTCCTCAAAATACTACGTAACTATGGCAGAAAATCTTATTCTCAATGCAGACAACGCGATGTATCTTGCCAAGCGAGAAGGCGGACAAGTTGTCAAAGAAGGCGATGTAACTTACTGGAGTCGCCCTGAATAAAAGAAATAAAGAAAACTTGATGTGTTGATGTACTGACCTAGATTCGCCTTGGCAATTCAACATTGCGTAGCTTTTCAGACAAATCAAAATATGTATTCAATGCAATACCAGGGGAATCTATTTTCTTTTCAAATAAACTCTTCAGCATCTTTTTAGTTATTATGCCGGATGTTAAAGCATAATAGAGCCGATCACCTAATATGTATCCTAGTATATGGGAGGCTTGATGAAAAACTGTCGGATCTTTTAGAAAAGACGAAACTTGTGACGATATAGGCTTTTTTTGTCTTTCCAATCGAATATGAGCAAGAGCAAAAGCAGCAGCTCGCTGTTCATTGCTCATCTTTTTTAAACCCCGTTTTGTCTCAGCAATGGTTTTTCTCAGTTTTCCTTCGTGTTCTGTTTTTCGTTTGGGATTGATTATTTTAGAACCAAGAAATGCACATGCTTCATTTACTGTATAAAAATAAAATCGATCTTTTAAGTTTTGAGGAATTTCATCTTTGGTAATCATCTGTTTCAAATAGTGGGCGGATTCCTCGGCTGCATGATTTAATGAAAGCCTAGCCAAATAAACCAAGTTTAGCTTGGAAATACATGCACTATCTCCTGATTTAATATTGATAAGTATTTGCTGCTTTTCTATCGAAGTCAGCCTCTCATCATCTAATGCTTTACCAAATTCCAAATCACAAGACAGTAATACTTTTACTGATGAGGCAGCTTCTTGCCATGAAATATCGAGAAAGACTCCAAGATTCTTAATTAATGAACGAATTGTTATTTCAGCCTCGAGATGTTCGAGAACCTCACTTTCAGATTGAATCCAATTAAGATATGATAATTGCTGAACCAACGGCGGTGTGTTGTTTACACAAAAAATGTTTGCGTCCACCTTTACTACTTCAATACCTTCGCGACGCTCTTTTGCTAACTGCCAATATATTTCTTCGGCATTCTGATAAACAATGACTCTTTCAGGCACTGAAAGTCCATGTTTTATAAACGCTCTGTCAGTCTCAAAAGGAAGATGAAGAGGAGCAACATGCATTTGTCCGGCAAAGACTAGCAATAGGGCATTAGGAAATTTCTGCGCAGCCTCAGCAATCTTTTGGGCAGCTAGTTTATCCCGTTTTTTGAGGGACAACGATGAGTCGCTGTCAATACCGACAATCATAAAGCCCTGTTCCATGGCCAAGTCAAATATCGGTTTAAAATTTTGCCAAATATCGTAGGGCCAATGCTCTCGATAACGAATTCTTCTTAAAAAGGTCTTTTCTGATATTTTTCGATCCATAAAGCGATCCAGTTCTTGCTGGTACGCGGCCGGAACAAACTCTAAACATAAGCAAATATGGTCAATTTGAGACATAATGCCGCGAATTAACTTAACAAAGGTCCTTTGTGCCAAAGCAAGAGTGTGGTAATCGGCAATATATGCAACCTTAGACGCTGCAACCGCATCACACAGTGTTCCGAACCCGGATACTGATATGAAACCTGATACACTTCTGTTATATTCATTACGATATTTAGAAAAATCAGATGACAGGTGTGACTCGCTGCTTTCTATTATTCTGCGCTGACGCTCAAAAATGCGGCGTTGCAATTCTATGATTTCCAATACTGTTGCTTTGCCGGATTCGAAGGAGTTCTTTTTGAGAAACTTCATCTTAAAATTAAGCACCTTTTTATAGAATTTTGCAAAATGCTTTAGACAACCTCCGTTATTCTTATTTGTTTTTTATACATAGCACACAAAATCAAGCCGTGATATAGGACGTTTCGGAAAGCGCTTTTGATGATGTCAGCCCGGTCTGACTATCGAGAGTCCAACATCGGAGGTAATAATATGACAATTCCCAAAATAGACAAAAATGAATGCACCGGTTGCGAAGAATGTGTAGATAATTGCCCTTCAGAAGCTATTGCTATGGAGGATAATATAGCAGTAATCAATGCCGAAGCATGCACCGAATGCGGTGAATGTGTTGAAGTGTGTCCGGCGGAAGCCATTTCTGAAGAGTAATCTTTCCAGTTTTATACTGCCGTTATTGTCGCGGCTTTCGGAATAAAGAAAATGAATGACTCCGGCCATTTTATTCCGCCAAGTTCCGGAAGATTAAAAGCCTTTGCCTCAATCGGCGGTTTTGGCAGGTCTACATTTTTGGTATCAGGAGGGGCGCTAATAGGAGCTTGTACCTCTATTACTCTGGTTACGGCATCGTTTCTTGAACCGTCATGTTCAGTCGGTTATTTATCGGACAGCTTGTCTCCTTTTGCGCTTTCCCTAGAAGAAAGTTTTAATTATGCGGTAATTCATTTTTTAAATATTTTGATACCTGTTTTGTTATCAACATTTATAGGCGGATTGGCCGGAGCTTTTATTCCTATTGCGATAGTCGGAGAGAAAAAAGGCAATACTTTTGTTCCTCTACCAAAAATTCCGCCAAGCGGAATATCCGTTTTAATATTGCGAATTTTCGGAACGGTTGTTTTCTTAATGATTTCAATAATAATAATTCGAGAAATCAACCCAATTAGCGATATCCCATCAACTTGGGTATTTGAAATAGGTAATGCAGTCATTACAATACTTATCTCTATGGGACTAATACTGGTATTTGTAGGTATTACAGAGCTCTTGATTATTAGACATAAAATATACCGCTCTCTTTTTCTCAATAGAAGCGAGGCGGTTCGCGAAACACACGGACAAAGCAACAGAATAAGGAAAGAACAAACTACTTTACTCCAAAAGCAGAGGATAAACTATTGAACACATCTCAATATTGGGAAACTGCTATTCCCGTTCCGTTGCGTCGCAACTTTATCTATGAGATTCCTAACGCTCTCGGTATACCATGCGCAGGAATGAGGGTTTTGGTACCCTTCGGTTCACGTCGAATGACCGGGTATTTGCTGCGCGAAGTAAAAATTAATAGTCTTCCTGAACGCGAATACAAAAAAGTTATTAACCTTTTAGATGAAAAACCGGCTGTTCCCCCTTCTCTTTTAGAATTTTTAGAAGAAGCAGCTGCATACTATATGCATCCAATGGGAGAAGCAGTACGTTCTGCGCTGCCGCCGGGTATCGATATTACCGAAAAAAAAGGTACGGTAAAAACTCCCAGGGTTAAAGTCCGAAAAATCCCGGTTGCTGTTTTGCTTTTGGACAATATTCAAGGTGCTCTATCTGCAATAAGCAAACGAGCGCATACTGAAGCTGCTGTATTGGAAGTGCTTGCAAAAGAAAAACTTATCTCATTTGCAAAACTAAAAGCTTTGTGCGGAAAGAGTGTAACAGTTCAAATTAAGAAGCTTGAAGAAAAAGGATATATAAGAATTGAAGAAAGGGATGCCGAACCTGACCCGTACTGGAAATTTTCAGTAACTCCTGATGAGCCTCCTGTTTTAACCGAAGAACAGGACTTGTCTGTTTCTCGAATTACTGATCGACTTAATAGAGGCGGATACGAAGGGTTTTTATTGCATGGCGTAACCGGCTCCGGAAAGACCGAGGTTTATTTTCGAATTATTGAACAGGCACATTGTGCGGGAAAAGGAGCGCTCGTACTGGTTCCGGAGATTGCACTGACACCTCAACTTACCGACAGATATCGTCGAAGGTTCGGTGACGCTTTGGCTGTTTGGCATTCAGCTTTGTCAGAAAAAGATAGATATGAACAGTGGCAAGCTCTGCGAACAGGAACCGTTAGAGTTGCGATAGGAGTGCGTTCAGCCGTTTTTGCGCCTGTTCAAAATTTAGGAGTCATCATTGTCGATGAGGAACATGACAGCTCCTTTAAACAAGAAAGAGGATTTCGGTATAACGCGCGCGATCTTGCTTTGCTGAGAGCTGCGCGATCAGGAGCTGTTGCCGTGCTTGGTTCTGCCACTCCTTCTCTGGAAAGCTTGGAAAACGCCTCACGAGGTAAGCTGACCAAGCTAATGTTAATAAACCGTGCAACAAATCAGCAAATGCCCAAGGTTAACATTATTGATAGAACGCTTCATCGAAACGGTCCCGGCAATCAGAATATGATTTCCAAACCTATGTACGATGCGATAACAGAGCGACTCAGCAAAAAAGAGCAGATAATCCTCTTTCTAAACCGAAGAGGTTTTGCACAGGCTATTTTGTGTCCGGATTGCGGAACTCTGATCAAATGCGATTTCTGCGCTGTTTCGATGACCTATCACAAACGTCCGGAAAAGCTGATTTGTCATTATTGCGGAAGCAACAAGCCTCTTCCGCGGGAATGTCCGTCTTGCTCATCCAAAGCGGTGGAGCAAGTCGGAACAGGCACCCAACAAGTCGAAGATGTTTTGGCATCTTTGTTTCCCTCTGCTCGTATTGCAAGGCTCGATCGCGATACAGGCGCGGGACATAAAGCCGAAGCTGTACTTTCAAAATTAAGAAATCAAGAAATTGATATTCTTGTAGGAACCCAAATGGTTACCAAAGGACATGACTTTCCGATGGTAACTCTTGTAGGTGTTTTAAATGCAGATGTAGGTCTGCACATGCCGGATTTTAGAGCATCTGAGCGAACTTTTCAGCTTTTAACGCAAGTTGCAGGTCGTGCAGGAAGAGGAAAGCTGAGCGGTTTGGGCTTAATACAAACCTATCATCCCAAACATCCGGCAGTGGTGTTTGCAAAAAATCACGACTATAATTCCTTTGCAGCAGGAGAACTAATATCCAGAAGAGAGTTAGGATATCCGCCCTTCGGTCGTTTGGCTCTTTTGCGTTTTAGCGGACCGGAAATTGAAGTAGTTGAAACCAAAACAAGATCAATCTTTTCAGAACTGAATCGCATTATCGCTCAGAATAAATATAGAGATTTAACACTCCTGGGACCTGTTCCCGCCCCGATGCCTTTTGTTCAAAACAAATATCATTTTCGAATTCTAATAAAAGCTCTAAGACAGGATCAAATAAGACATCTTCTAGAGCCGTTAATTCCAAATATAGAGGCCCCAGGTAAGGGCGTTAGAATTGCCGTGGATATTGATCCGTTTTCTATGCTTTAGCATTTTTCATGTGGGTGTTTAAAAAAAATAGTACATGAGATGGAATATAAATTGTGTTTCAGACACTCTATTGGAAGAGTAATATGATAGTGTACTTTTTTATATTATACTGATTTATGTAGGGTTGTAGTTTGCAGGGTTGTAGTTTGCTTTGTTTAAGCAACAGAAAAACCAGAATAAATGTGTGTATTTTGACAAAAGCAAGTTTTTCATTCTTTATGGTAATTGTTTTATGCATTTTAGCTGTTACGTCGGAGTCTATTGCAAACAAGAAATCATCTGCTGATAGTCGGCAATCTCTGAAGCAAGAACTAACAATAGGCACAGAAGGTCTTATATTAAAGGGAGAAATACATGAGGGATATCTAGAGACACGTCAGTCTGTAAAAATTCCCATTCAGATAGACAAAACAGGTTGTTATGTTGTTAAGGCAGCGGGAAATGACAAGGTCGAAGATATGTCTTTGGCATTGTATGTCAGCGGTTTAGAGCAAACCGGTGATCGTCTTTCCGGTCGAAGGCCTTCTCTTGAATGGTGTGCATCAGAAACAGGAACGGCGGAAATTGAATTGCTTATGTATGCAGGTTCAGGTTCATTTGCAATTGCCGTATTCTACAAAGAATCCGCAAGGACACAAAAAGGCAAACTGCAAATAGGGGGCAAAGAAACCGATTTTATTGCTAATCGTATTAGACAATTACACACACAGCTTGGCAAAGGACGTTCAGCAACATCAGAGCTGCTTCGCGGAAATCTAAAACAAAATACAGAAATACAATTTACGATTTCAAATGTCATCGGATGCATTACGGTTATTGCAGTTCAGGAATCATCTCTTCGCAATATCACCGTTACACTTTCTGATAAATCAGGCAACATTCCGTTTATTTATAAAAACACAGATACTTTCCTTTGGGGCGATACAGAATCATGTGTAAAAACAACACAACAAATCATTGTTACTGTGAAAGCAAATAGCGGAGCCGGCAATTTTGGTCTGCAAGTATTTTCTGAATAGTCACATCGCAGGTTTGTCACAAAATCATTATAAGGAGTTGCCTTCTATGGTGCATTACTGCCTTATATTTTTAATGTCTTTTATTTGACTTAGTCGATTTCTAAATAGATATAGCCAAAAACTGGATTACGAATTGTTTTTAGCACTATCTTACCAAAAGATTGTAATGTTGACACCGAAGTTGACAGAGGTATTCGTGCAAAAGATCATTCTTCGATTCGTTTTTTTAACTCTATTTATATCCTGCGGCGATATTAAAACACCTCCTCTTGCCGATATAGAGCGAGTTGAACCGGAAACCTTGGAACCCGGAGATATTT
The DNA here is from genome assembly GCA_964458775.1 of uncultured Myxococcales bacterium. GTDB lineage: Bacteria > Myxococcota_A > Polyangia > JAAYKL01 > JAAYKL01 > CAYWLQ01. The sequence continues at coordinate 23,471 of CAYWLQ010000058.1, forward strand.
TTCGCATTTATGGAAAAGGGTTTGTAGAAGGCTCGGTCGAAGTTGTACTTGACGGCTTCATTACATCTCACAGCAATATTCCTGGAAAACAAAGAATAGTCCGTTTTAGAGGAAAAGCAGTTAGTGAACAAGTTGTTGAGGTTATTTTGTCTTCTCGTTTGCTTGGAGAAAACATAACGGAACCGTCAACTTTTAAGGGGTCGATTGAAATTTATTTTCAGATTCAAAGCAACACTCGTATCTTTGCAAAAAAAGAATCGGTAGAACTTGAACTCAATCCGGGAGGAGCCGGAGTAGCTGCTTCTGCAAAAAGAAAACGTAAGGCTGATGAATACTTATCATCTATAGGAATTCGTCTGGTTGACTCAAAAGATGTTGACGGTTTTGTGGTCGCAGAAGTGTTTGAGGGAAGCACAGCAGCTAACGCCGGAATTGTATTTGGAGACCGATTGTTCGCGATTGATAATCGCAATATAACAAAATATACTGATCTGGCTGAAATAAAGACTTCGCAACCGCATTTTTTGGACATAGTAACACGTCAAGGACTTGTTAAAAGACTTTCTCTAAAAACATCGATATCCGGATATTTTGATAGAGATGAATTAGCAGCAGTCTTGCTTTCATCAATTGTATTGGGACTATTTCTGGCAATGGCGGTTCCGGCAAATCGATATGTATTTAGACAGCTACATAGAGTATTCAATCCCTACGATTGGACCTTTGGAATAGGCTTAGTTTCTATATACCTATGTTTGATTCCGGCATCGGCGCTTTTTATCGACAGCGGTCTATTACTATGGTTAATCCTGTTTTTATCTCATGCTGTCGGCATAGTTTTTTTGCTAATAAAAAGCCCTATTAAGAATATGAAATGTATTTTAAGACTATTTGCAGTACCGATAATAGTTGCTGCTTCAGCGTATTTGAGTTTAGCTGCCGGACCCACTGAAATAACATCGACACAAACTGCTCTTCCTTTTGGAGTAAACCTTCTAGCGAGTCCCTTTACTGTTCTTCTCGGCATAACGTCGCTTTTTTTGATTCAAAATCTTTCCTTTTCTGCTTCCGAACATGGACCTGTTGCTTGGTGTTTTTTTTATCTAGGTAATGCTGCCCTAGCATCAACTGTTACAATATGTTTGTTAGGGGGATGGAATATTCCTTTTGTCACTGTTTCCACGGAAACATCAGGAGCTTTATGGAACATTGCATCCTGTTTGGTGTTTCTAATAAAAACTTGGATTGTAATTTTGATTTCGAAAAGAATTGTTCAAGTAGGGAAACAAGAACGCAGGCAAGTTAAAAAAAGAGAAGAAACAATTCTATCTTCTGTATTACTTATTGTCTTCGGTGGCGCATGTGTTTTTTATGAAGCTATTCCTATTTCAGATATACTAAGAGCAGCCGGTCAAATATTGGCAGTCGGATTATGCAGTACTTTGTTCGCCGGATATCTTGCATTGGAGTTAAAAAATGCCTTTGTAATGGAAGGTATCTCACCCAATATTAGGCGCGTATAAAATATAGTTGTTTCAGAAAGACTAAGTAAGTGTTAGCAAATCAAGAGTACATGAATTTGTATACAGTTGTAGAATTAAAAATATCTCCGCTAAGAAGCTTGGTTGATGGAAAATGTGAGTGATTTGGAGAGTCGGGGAAGTGCTGAGTTTCAAGACATAGTCCGTAGTGTTTTTTATAGGCACAACCGTCTTTGCCGACAATCGTTCCGTCAAGAAAGTTTCCGGTATAAAATTGAATTCCCGGTTCAGTTGTCCAAACCTCCATTATTCGGCCTGATTCAGGTCCTTTTAAACGAGCGGCAAAATTCAATCCTTCTTTTTTTCTGTTAATAACCCAATTGTGATCAAACCCTCCTGCCGTCAAAAGCTGTTCATAAGTATTTTCAAGTCGATCACCGATACGAGCCGTCGAAGTAAAATCCATTGGTGTTCCTTTAACCTCACACAGTTGTCCGGTAGGAATAAGCATTTTGTCTACTGATGTAAAACAATCCGAATTTATCAACAATTCGTGATCGCGAATACTGCCTGAACTATGTCCGTCAAGATTGAAATAACTGTGATGAGTTAGATTTACTATAGTATCGGCATCTGCTTTTGCAAAGTAGTCTATCCTGAGTTCGTTATTAGCTGTAATGGTGTAAACAACAGTAACATACAAATTGCCGGGATATCCTTCTTCGCCGTCAGGGCTTAACCTCGATAGTCTCAATGACACACGATCATCGAAGACTTCTGTTGTTGCATTCCAAACCGTCTTATCAAAACCGCGATTGCCCCCATGCAAATGATTTCCGTTTGAATTGAGCGCCAAATTGTAGGTATTGTTCTCCAAACGAAAACAACCGCCGGCTATTCGATTGGCATATCGTCCGACAATACAACCGAAATACGGACTGTTGTTGAAGTATCCTTCTATATTATCATGTCCAAGAACCACATCATCAAAACCGCCGATTGAGCACGGAACATTAAGAAACGTTAAAATGCCGCCGTAATTTGTAATTCCGGCAACCGGACCGCCTTTTACAGAAAGAATATACAAATCAACATCTGTGCCGTCTTTTGTCTTACCAAACGACTTTTTATTTACTGAACAGGACATATGTAACCTCTTTCAAATTGTATGTCAGATTTACAGAATATCCTAATATCTTAAAAATGCTTACAAATAAGTAGCAAGACTGATGCGCTTGACACAATCGGCCATTAAGAGACAATGTTTTTGTCTGATGATTGGGGATATTTTTGTCAACCATTTATAGCAACATAAGCCAAATAGTTGGAATAATTTTAACATTTATTTTAATTTTTTTTGCTTCTATGGCAACCGCATCAGAACAACCGACGGTAACTATTTACTACTCTATTTACAATCCTGACAATATTGAACAACTGGAGAACTGTCCGGATGAAACTGAAATAAAAACAGCGGTTGAACGAAGATTAGGCTATTCACCGTGGCAGCACGAAGCAGAAAAAAATATTGAAGTAATTCTCAGTCGAGAAGGAAATAACAACATTGCCTCAATATCACTCAAAAACCCTAACGGTGATTTAATCGGGCAAAGAATAGTAAAATCAAAGGAAGATTGTCGGGAAATTTCAGAGACAGCTGCATTGGCAATAGCTATTGCAATTGCTCCTTCTATATTTAATTCAGACATCAAAATTTCTGATTTCAAAAACCACGAAGACATAGTTGAATCAGTTCAAGAATCATCAAATTATGAAGAGTCTTCGAATAAGAATATTTCCATGAACACAGCCGAACATAATGGTGTAAATATATCTAGTTATATAGGAGGAACGGGAAGCTGGGGTGTTGCTCCTTCTATAACAGCCGGAATAGATGGCGGATTAGGATTGAGATTAAAAACGACTTCTTTACTTTTAGGAATCCGGTATGATTTGCCGGCTGACAAAGATATAGGTGTTGGAAAAATTTCTTCTAGTGAATTGCTTGGACAGCTAATATTATGCGGACATTATAAACTTTTTGGAGCATGCGGCGGCATATCGGCTGGTTATATGACTTGCCGTGGACATGATATGTCGGAATCCGCGCAAAAAAAAGCCCCTGTTTTCCGCGGAATTGTCCGAATTAACCTGGAAATACCCATTTCTTCTCTCTTTGGCTTTCGAATATTTGCTGAAATGTCAGCTGCTGTTATTAGACAGCGTTTTTTAGAATACGAGACCGATTTTGTGTTTTGGAAAGCTCCTTTGTTGAGTGTTACATTGGGATTTACCTTAATAATAAAAATTTTTGACGGAAAACACACATCAAACACAATAATACAATGAGAGCGCTTAAAATAGAAAACTGCAGCACAAAAAGCTTGAAAAAAGAAACAGACCAGGTTCGTAAATTTGAAAGGATTTATAAAGAGAATGTCTCTTATGTGTGGAATTGTCTCAGACGGCTTGGAGTTGAAACTAGGGATTTGGAAGACAAGACCCATGATGTTTTTGTTACGTTTTATAGACGTATGGATGATTACGATGAAACAAAACCTGCTCGACCGTGGCTATGCGGAATTGCAGCAAGAATTGCTCTTGATCACAATCGTCTCGCTTACAAAAAACGAGAGTTTCTCATTAATGAATTTGAAGCAACTGACGAGAAAAACAATCCTGAAAAAACATTGGAAAATACAGATGCTCTGCGGCTTTTGGAATTTGCTTTGGACAAATTGGATACAGACAGGAGAATTGTTTTTGTACTACATGATATTGAAGAATATTCAATACCGGAGATTGTAGACATGCTTAACGTTCCGATAAACACTCTCTATTCAAGGCTGCGCTCTTCCAGAGAGCTGATAACTGATTCAGTGAAAAGACTGCTTTCAAAAAGGTGCGGCAAATGACTGATTCTAGTAACCGTACAGATACGATTGATCCCTTGCTTAAAGATTTAATTACCAAATCGAAAACAAGAGAAGACTTTAATCGAACAGTAGATCCTGATGTTAGTAACAAAATATATACACAATTAATGGGAACCTTGGCATTACCGGTAATACCGTCGGCAACCACAGGAACAATTACAGGAGCAACCATATCAAGTTCTACAGCAGCACTGTTAACCGCCAAAAACATTATCATAGCTGCTGCAATAATATCAGGGGGAGGAATAGCATATTTTTTCAACACAAATAACGATTCCTACAATCCGTCCGATTCTTCTGTTCCAGAATATCAAGAATCCACGGAAAACACAACAGAGGTTGACAGCATATTACCTTCTGTAACTGCATTTTCTTCTTTGCTGAATAACAATGACTCAGAGTCAGAAGTTGAAAAAGACACAGACAAGGCAGTTTTCACTGAAAAATCAAAACCCTTAACAAAGCCTTCTTCCGCCTACGGGGTGCAAAGCAAAGTATTGGAAGAGCGACAGCTGATTGAAAAAGCAAGAGAGTTTCTTTATAGCAAAGCACCTAATGAAACCTTACGTATTTTACAGCAACATAAAAAGCAATACCCCAAGGGTTCATTCTCTGAAGAACGCGATGCTCTCTATATTTTGGCTCTAAATGCAACAGGACAAAAAGAACAAGCTGTTAAGCATTCAGAAAAATTTATGACTAAATATCCAAGCAGCATGTTTAAAGAAGTAGTCAGCAAATCAATAGAAAATAAAAAGTAGGAGTCATTCTACAATATATATTTAGATAGATCCTGATTGTCCAGAACTTGCATTAGACGATTTCTTACATAGTCCTTGTCAATTACGATTGTTTCTCCGGAACGCTCCGGCGCTCCAAAAGATATTTCCTCAAGAAGTCTTTCCACAATGGTGTAAAGACGCCTGGCTCCAATATTGTCCATAGACCGATTTACCTCTGCCGCTATTTCCGCAATAGATGATACTGCGTCTTCTTTGAAATCCAGGCTAATACCTTCGGTTTTCATCAAGGCTACATATTGTTTGATAAGTGCGTTTTTGGGTTCTGTTAGAATTCTGATAAAGTCTTCAGTACTCAGCGATTCGAGTTCAACACGAATAGGGAATCGACCTTGAAGCTCAGGAACCATGTCTGTCGGTTTGCTCATATGAAATGCGCCTGCTGCTATAAATAAAATATGATCTGTTTTAACCGGCCCGTACTTGGTATTTACTGTTGTTCCCTCAACCAGA
>CAYWLQ010000059.1:0-29063 GCA_964458775.1 uncultured Myxococcales bacterium
TTAAACTCCCGTAATCACTCATATTTGCATCTCAAACAGTCGAAGTCAGGAAAAAGCTCTGTCCTCAATGTTTGGATATAATGCGTAATCGTTTTATGCCGCTTTGACAAAATGCAAGATTGAATAGGTGTATTCTAGCTCAACAGGGCAGGTCCGCTGGATTCACGAACTATAAGTTCTATTTTAATAATATTCTCCGCTAAGCCGCTGCTTGTCTTATCTTTTATCAATTCGCCAAGCCTTTTCACAGCCAATATTCCCATTTCTTCTTTGTCAGATCCAATGGTTGTAAGAGGGGGATCCGTATAATTGCTCATGATAATGTTGTCAAAACCCACAATACTGATATCGTCGGGAACTGATAATCCGAGACTGTGAGCAGCTCTAATAGCTCCGGCGGCCATTTCGTCGTTAACACAAACCAACGCAGTCGGGTGTTTTTTTTTCGATAACAGTTTTTGGGTTTCTTTAAAACCGTCCTCAAAAGTTAAGGAATTACAGCGATTCATCGATATTGTAAGATTGTGCAACTTTTCCATTGATAGATATCCCTGTATTCTACCGGCAATGCTGGGTCTGTCTTCGGCAGCAAATAGAATACCTATTCGGCTATGTCCCAAACCTGCAAGGTGCAACACAGCCTCTTTGCCCCCCTGCTCGTTGTCCGTTTGGACGGTATTAAGTCCTTCCATTTTCGGATAATTGTCTACAGCAACCACAGGGATTCCGCGTGATTCAATATCTTTTACGAGTTGAGTATCAATCTCATGAATAAAAATAATCCCTTCAGTATTCTTTTCTCTTACAATCTTGGGCAGAATTGACCCTTTTTTGTACTCAGATTCAACATACGAAAACATAAGATTGAATCCTTGTTTCATCGCTTCTTTCACTGCACCTTGCACAACAAACGAGTAATAATGATTGCTGATAAGATCTTCTCGTCGATAGAACATGATAGCGATATTTCCGCTTCGTTTTCTGGCCAGCCCTGATGCAGAAGCAGAAGGATGGTAGTCAAGCTTTCTCGCTGCCGCCTCAACAGTATCACGAACCTTAGTACTGATAACTTGACCGGGAGTTTGATTGAGAACAAAAGATACTGTTGCTATAGAAACGCCGGCCTCTTTTGCTACATCCTTGATAGTGTGTTTTTTTACCATAACTAAAGCAATACCGAAAAAGGGTTTAGAATGAGCTTCATAACAGGCGAGATTTTATACTCATAAGATCAATATGCAATGGAATCGATTAAAATTGTTGCTTCGCGGTATTCTGTAGCTTCGGTTCCGCTGCCGGCAAACTCAATACCTATTTCTAACACTTCTGTGGGGTCATAACCGGGATCAGTATATTTGGGGGAGTTCGCATCCAAAGTTATAGTCGTCCAACCTGCTTCAGGAACCAAGTTAACGTGACCGCCGTCTCCCCAGACGTAATCGGTTGTTGTCTTAATATACATTTTAGCACCTGACGGATTGTTTTCGTCATCATTGGACACAGGGGACAATAAACTAACTTTGGCAGTAATAAGCTTTCCGGTCAGATTAAGAGGAGCGTTTTCGGGAAAATTGAAACCGACCATAACTTTGTTTAGAGCACCGCCGTAAGTAGTTGTTAGAGCAAGACATCCGGGAGAGGGATTTCCCTCATCTGCGTTAAACTCCAAGGTACTAATATCAGTCAAAGTTGCCGGACTGCTGTAAACAATAGTAAAACCTTCGTCATTTGAATCAAAGGAATAACGAATCTCCGAATTCGGAGTTTCTTCCTCGGTTTCTGATTCGGTATCTTCTGTATTAATTTCAGAATCAGTGCTTTTATCTTTGTCTTTATCTTTATCTGAATCTACCTCTACTTCATCATCCTCTCCTTCACCGCAAGCTTGGTTAGCTAACCCCAAAGTTAACAACAAGGCCGAAGCAGGGATCATTACAGCACTTAGCAACTTTCTCAATGACATGGTTTTCTCCTTACTAATAGACTATCTATAAAACGCACAAACACTATTTTATTTAGGTTCTAAGAGAAATCAACTAAAACGTTTTAATTAATCGTAACATGTTAATTCTTTGAAAGAATTTAGAACAAATAAAAACAGGAAGAATTTAAAAGCGCAGTTAACGCTGAATAAACAAGAATTCTACTCTTCTTCTTCTTCGCCCTTATAGGCTGCGATAACTTTTTCGGCAAGTTGAGCGGGAAGCTCATCATAATGCGAGAAACCGACTGTAAATGAACCGCGACCTCCGGTTATTGAATCGAGGTCGGGACCGTACTGTAAAAGTTCGGACATCGGAACCTGAGCTTTTATTACTTGGTTTTTGCCCTTGGCATCCATTCCCTGAACCTTACCTCTTCTCTGGTTGATATCACCCATGACATCACCCATACACTCATCAGGAACAACAACTTCCAGATTCCAAATAGGTTCCAGCAAATAGGGTGCAGCTTTTTCAACCGCAACTTTAAAACCTTTGGATCCGGCCATCTGAAAGGCCATATCAGAGGAATCAACATCATGATATTTGCCGTCATAGAGTGCTACTTTAACATCAACAATAGGATAGCCCGCTATAACTCCTCGCGCCATTCTGCCCACAACACCCTTTTCAACAGAAGGAATCCACTGTCTTGGAATTGAACCTCCGACAATCTGATTTGCAAACTCAAAACCGCCTCCTCTGGGCAACGGTTCTACATTGATATAACAAACACCGAACTGACCTCGACCGCCGGATTGTTTCTTATGCTTACCTTCTATGTTTTCCACTTTCTTTCGAATAGTTTCTCGATAAGGAATCTTGGGAGGAAGCAGCTCAACCTCTATTTCATATTTACGTTTGATCTTTTCGATTGTGGTTTCTATATGAACTTGTCCCATACCCGAAATCTGAGTTTCTCTGGCTTCTGCATCTCTTGTAATATGAATTGTCGGATCTTCTTCAGCAACTCTGTTAAGCGCTTGTCCCAATTTATCCTCATCACCTTTGTTTTTAGCGCGAAGTGCATAACTAATAATTGGGAAGACCTCAGAAGGGGCCTCAAATACAACTCTTTGTTTTTCATCACAAACAGTATGTCCGGTTTTGGTGGATTTGAGCTTGGCTATGGCAATGATATCCCCGGCCGATGCTTCCTGCACCGTCTCCTGTTTTTTTCCTATAGGAATCAATATCTGACCGAATCGTTCTTTCTCATCGGTGTTGGGATTATAGAAACCGGAGTCCGCAGTAATGGTTCCTGACCAAATACGAATCATCGTAAGGTTTCCCGTAAACTTGTCCTGAACTGTTTTGAAAACTGTACCTGCAAACGGTGCATCTGCAGTAGGTTTGCACAAAACCTCTGTGCCGTTGTTGTCACCTTTTTTAGGAGAAAACTCTGCCGGGGAAGGAAACCGTTCACATAAAATATTCAACATTTGCTGAATTCCCACATTTTTAACAGCAGAAACGGCTACCACGGGAACAAGAAGTCCTGCAGCTATAGCTTTCGGAACAGTCTCATTTATTTCCTCATCAGAAAGCTCCATTGTTTCTAGGTACTTTTCCATGAGAGCATCGTCACTCTCAGCAATTACCTCAACCAATTTTTCTTTGGCTGCAGCAACTTCGTCCACCATATCCGCAGGAATAGGTATTTCCTCAAGCGATTTGCTGCCGTCTGCTGCATATTTGAAGGCTTTTTGCTTAAGAACCACCACGACGCCGTTAAATCCTGCTTCCTTACCTATCGGAATAGTAAAAGGAGCGGCTCGCTTGGTAATAGATTCTTGAACATCATTAAGAGTTTCTTGAAAATCGGCACGTTCCCTATCCAGCTTGTTGATAATGATCATGCGAGGAAGGCCCATTTCCTCTGCAATTTCGGCCATTTTTTCGGTCATTACCTGAACACCGTCAACAGCTGATACAGTAATTCCTATAATATCAGCGGCGGTCATCGCATTCCTGGCATCGAAAAAGAAATTGTTATCTCCCGGTGCATCCAAAATGGTAATTTTCTTTTTTTGCCATTCGCAAGCGGCAATGGATGTCGATATTGACCCTCCGCGTTTGATTTCCTCCGGTTCGAAATCAAATGTTGAAGTGGCATCCAGCACACTCCCCAATCTGGAAGTAGTACCTGAATTAAATAATATCGCTTCTCCCACAGAAGTTTTTCCGCTACCGCCGTGACCTACCAAGCAGATATTCCGAATATTTTTTCCTTCGTACTTTTTCATTTCGGCTGTTTCTCCTGATTTCGCAACAATTCCCTTGATAAAGAACTATTTCTTCTAGCTCATAGCGAGACTGCCGTCAATTCCAAAGCCGACTTGTATTGTATACTGTGATTTTTAGGGCAAGATTAGTCTTTTGTAAGCCATTCGAGAGCTTCTTCTTTTGTTTTAAAAGCGACAAAGTTGGCACCCGTAAATTTGTTTATCGCATTCAAGAAGACTGTGTGCAGAGGTCCCAATCCTATGGCCGCCTGTTTTTTGTAAATCGGCTGCCACATTTTTATGCTTTTTTTCAATAGCTGCATTGATTCTATTGAAACATTGGATTCCGAAACATCTGCGAGGGCAAGTACGCTGTTGGGAATAAGATCTTTGTATTTAGGAAAAAGATCTCGGTCTATTGTCTCAACAGTTTCAACAACATCCTCCGGAGACAATTTAGAGTAGTCTGCAAATAGAACTCTACGTCCATTGTGTTTAATCCAATAAATGCGCTCCTTGTCCATAATACCTACCTCTGTTAAAGCTTTGAACTATAACAACGTGTTTTTCTTTTTTTAAAAGTAGCATTTAATTTTCGTATCGCAACGAAAAAAATACAGACACATCATTTTCATTAACATTACTCAGCAGATTACTCAGCAGACAAGTTTCTTCCTAAACTTAAAACTATAAAAACTGTTTGGTAGAGGAGATTCTAAGTAGGATTGTGCCTATCAGAGTATTCTTGATACCGAATACCGACCGGCTACCAAGCAGAGGGCATTGGAAGTGATTGAATAAAAGCATAGTCTTCGTCGGTTGCCGCCTTAAGAATGCGATATACCGAACTTAATGCATGATAGGTGTAGTCTATGCGCTGTTTATTGTGATTCATACAATAGCGAACTGCCCCAGCTGCTTTTTTGGGATTTGGATAATAAAAGTCATTTTCGCCGGGACGCACCTGTTGTTGCATGAGAAATCTGGCTGTAAGCAAAGCGCCTTTTCTCAGTTTATTTATCACGTCGGCAGGTTCTTTTGCTCGCCGAGCTAAATCATAAGATGCTGCTACACCTTCTGTGTAAACAAAAGAGTGCATCGCCGGCAATTCATCCAGAACCTTCATATATCCGCCCAAATAATCAGGGAAGAAAGCCCTTGTCTCATCAAACTGAAACTGATCTAGAATCCATAATGAGACAAAGTTGGATGCTTCAACATATGCAGGATCAGGATCATATCGATACATTTCGTCCATTGCCATAGCAATCCACGGTTGAAACTGAACCAGATTTTTTCTTTGTTCTTCTTCGAAGGTTCCGTCCGGAAGCGCCATAGCAAGCTGTTCTTTAAACCAATTTAAATTGGTAACCATCGATTGTTTAAAGGTTTGTCTATATTTTTCGTCTTTTGTTTCACCGTAAAGGCGTGCAACTGCATAGAGGATTTCTCCTGGATAAATTGAATTTCGAGTATTGTAGTAACTGCTGTCAGGAGCCACATAGTAGTGATGAAAATCTCCTTTTTCTTCGTCTTGCATGTAGAGAAGGAAATTGGCTAGTCCTTTTAAAACCTTTTCTCTTTCCGGTCCTAAATCCCATCCAACGCGTTTGTATTGCGTATATCCAAGAATTGCCACTGCAACTGCACCCATCTTTGATGACCAGTCATTGTTCGGAGGTTCAGGAAAATCAATAATCGCCACATCGGAACCGGGAATCGGTTTTCCCATCCATTTTTTTAGAGAAGTGTCGATTGTACCGTCACGCTTTCGAGGATGTCCTCCCCATCGAATATGCTTTTCGATGTAAGACATTCCGAGATCTGCAGCTTTCTTATACTTTGGATTGGGTGCAAATTCCTCCGTCAAAGCCATAGAAAACGCTCCCAAACAGTGTCTTACCATATTGTATTCATCGTTTTCCTCATCTTTAGTGGGGAAGTACCTATAAATATGACGTCCGTCAGGTTTAGTATTATCTGCAATCCAGTCGTTAAGTCCGACCAAAGACTTTACTAAATTTTCTTTTGTCACATCCCTATTAGAAGGCATAGTTGGAGAGAATCGATACAAGTCCTGAATCGGACCGCCGGGTGACTTCTCTCGCCAATGAGCCGTACGAAAGCGGTCAATTACTGTTTCAGGTTTTCTCCAATAGTTTTTATCTTGGCGACCCAAAGTTTCTGATACACGATCAAGCAGATTGTTTACTGTGCGGAAATTAGCAGCTACTGAATACCACGGCGGAAGAAAGTGCAGTCTATTGTCAATACTCATTCGAATACCGTGAATACCGGGATCAATAATTCTCCACATGAATATAGGATCTTTGGGGCCTATAAATGATCCTTCATCAAATAATACTTCCATTTCCAGCGTAAGGATTTTTTCTAAAGCATCATCCACAGAACCAAATTTCTGAGTGAACGATTCTCTTTTTTGAAAATACGCACGAGCCTTTTCTCCTGTTTTATAAGCTACCTTCAGCGGGTTACCGCCTGTTGCAGTGTGATAGGACAAATGAGATGACTGCATCGGCCTAACAGTTAGTATTAAATTCCAGTTTGCAGGATCTTTAGCGATAGGTGACTCTTCTCCGGCTGAAAACGGCTTGCCGCCCATACCCGCTCTTGCTGCTTCAATAAGTTTTTTCTTAAAAGATTCAGGAAACTGAAGCGGAGGATCCTCCATTTTGTAGTAGAAGAGTTTTTGGGACATCAATTTTGCCGACAATCGACCGGACGGACGTCCCAATGCAAGTCTATTTTTTACGGTGTTTTGTGGGAGCGGATTTTGTACGGTTACAGATGGATCTATTATCAAATTTTGTATACCGGCTGAAGCTAAAGCATCTGTTACTGCATTTACATCAGTTCCTTCTAATAACTTTGAAAGATCAGGGATCGAATCTGCTTTGACAATTTCAATGCCGACCGCTTTCATATCCATAGCTGAAGGCCCTATTGCCAAAACCTTCCCTCTGTTTTTCAAGGCTTGAGCGAATTGTTCGTCAACAGGCACATCTGAGATCTTTTCTTTTTTTCCTGTACTTGCTGTTTTCAGCGGCGGACTTACTGAGTCTTCAGTCCTAACCCGCCCTTTTCTTCCTGCCGCCCACATCGCAGCCCAAAGAACAACAATAACCAAAGCGAGAAGAATCCAGTTCGGACGACCTGTCATGTTCGAAGATTTGTCGTCTTCGTTATTTGCATTTGAAGTGTCGGACGGTTTTACCACATTTTTTTTTGCCATCTTTTATTTTCCCTTAAGGTTTTCTGTTTCTGAATAATTCGACAATAGTCGCCGAATACCCAGTTCAGTTTTCATATCGATAATCTCTCCATTTTCACACATATTTAAAGCTTTATGTAATGACACCCACATAATGTCAGAACCTTGTTCGGCACATGAGCCGTCTCCTTGCGGCATTGAGCGAGCGCCGATGTCCGGTACTTCAGCGTGTACGTAAAAAAGACGTTCCGGCAGCACACCGGGAGATACAAAAGGTGCTGTTCCCAACAAAGAAAAATCTCCGGGTTTTAAACTATAACCTGTTTCTTCAAAGGTTTCGGCAGATGCTCTATTAAGAATTCCGTCAAAACCTCTATCTTCGGTTTCAATTAGTCCTGCAGGCAGTTCAAGAATTGCAAAAAATGGAGCTTCCTCAGACAGATTAAGCTCAACAGTTTGTCTTAAAAGTAAGGGCGGCCGAATTGACGTTCTCAGACATATACATTTTTTTCCGTCAATCTCTGCAGTTAACAGCAGCACTGTTGCATCCAGCCATTTTCGGAATACTGATTCGTATCTATATGCAGGGCTCTTCGTTTCATCATCATAAGTGTTTTGCACTTTGAGCGAAAAGAGTGACAAATAGGTAAAATCATCATTTGACGATGCAGGTAAAGCTTCTATTAATTCAACGTTCTTAATTCGTCCGGGAAGTTTCAATTTAAAAACCTTTCTCATACTGCCCTATTTGTTTCAGCCGAATCGATTATTGCCGTTAAGCGAATAAGATGTCAAACAGGTCCTATCTTTTCATGCAGGCTTACCAAAAAGACCTCAGATTTTACCCTAATTGTAAAGAAACTAATGGATTTGCACCTACAAAGATGGGTCAGCTATTCCGAATGCTGTCATTTTTCGATATAAAGTGGTTCTTCCAATGCCTAGAATTCGAGCTGTTTTGGAGACATTTCCCCCCGAAGTTAGAAGCGCAGTTTTAATTGCCTGTTCCTCCAAATCGCGCATAGACAATCCTGTTGAAATTACACTCGATTCATTATCAATCTTGATACTTTTTAGTTGTTTTCGAAGTGTTATAATCTCATTTTCTAGAGTTCTTTTGTCAGCCGCATTTCTAACAGAAACTGATAGTCTTAGTCTCTCAAGAGGTTTGAGATGAAAATCAAATGCTCCGTTTTTAATTGCTTTTAATGCAAAATCAACAAAACGTTCATGATATAAAAGAATCAATGCAGCATGAGAATCCAGCTCTCTAAAATTAACCAAAACATTGTGTCCGACATTTGAAATTGTCAACATATCTAAAATTATAACATCGGGAAGATATGTACTCATCGTCTCCAAACATCCCGAACTATTTATAAATGATTCAACTCGGTATCCTTCGTCATCCATCCATCTGCGAATTAAATCTCTAGTGTTGTGGTCCATATCAACAATAAAAACAGTTTGTTTTATTTTTTGAGGATATACCATTGTGCCGATCTTCAACCTTTCAAATGGAAATACGACAGAAGCCGGCATTTCTTAAGACAATTAAGTGTCAACTTTTCACTCGTTTTTCCGATATTATGCGCTGTGAGCATTATCGATACAGGCAAAGCCTTACAATATATTTTATGGCCGATGAGATGTGCTGCCTGCGGAAAAAGGCTTTTGTTTGAAGAAGAGTTTAACAACCATATCTTTTGTTCAATTTGCTCAGAATCTTTAATGCCTATTAATTCTCCCATGTGCGGCATATGCGGCATACCTTTTGATTGTGTAGGGCCGGATCATCTATGCAAAGAATGTATGATCGATCCTCCGCCGTTCTTGAGCGCCAGAGCGGTATACAGATACGGTGTTGCTGCTCGCGATGCCGTTCTACGACTTAAATACGAAAAAATTTCATGGATAGGAAAAAAATTGGGAACACTTATTTCTAAAACGTTTTTGTTAGATAATTTAACAGATGTAATAGTCCCGGTTCCGTTGCATAAAAACAAACTTTATCTTAGAGGATTTAATCAATCTGCACTGCTTGCAAAACAAGTCTCTAAACTATTTTCATGTCCTATTTCAGTTTCCGCTATAGAACGTATTGTCGATACACCCCCTCAAGCAGGACGAAATAAGAGAGAAAGATTAGTCAATCTAAATGGTGCTTTTCAATGTTCTGATGAAAAACAAATCAAAAAAAAACATGTTCTGTTAATAGATGATGTTATTACCACAGGCGCAACGGCTGCTGCTGTTACAACAACATTGCTTAGAGCAGGCGCGGCTTCGGTTAGAGTTGCAGCTTTTGCCAGAACTTGCTGATCATTTGTTTCATGGTTAACAAGCGATATAATTTATTACTCTTCTTTTTTGCGTTCTTTTTTAATGTAGTATAATGTATGAACATGCAAGTATTAAGTATTTGGAGAAAAAACATGATTAATAAGCGCAAGGCCGAGCGTGCAAACGTCAATTTGGGGGTAACGAAATACGTCGGCGGCGAAGCCCATGTTTGCCAAGCATGTGAAATCAGTTCATCCGGCATTAAATTGGAACAATCTCTTGAAGATTCTTCTCTTCATCAAATAATCGAAATAGAGCTGCCGTTAGTCGAAGGAAAACTGCATACTCAAGTATCCGCTCGACGCGTTTGGCAAAACGCCGGTTTTGAAGCATATGAATTTATCGGTCACTCGCATGCCCAAAAAACCATTCTTGAGCGCATATATAACAATGACATCTATTTTTCGGATACCAACCGAGAAGGAAGAAATGTAAACCCTATCGTCCAAATCATTCGTAAAGCTGATGCGGGAGATGCTGTTTCGTGATTACCGGACAAAGTAGTAACTTTCACTGTGCGACTTAGCACAGATGCGGTTAAACCTGCTCCCATAGTAAAATCCAGTTGTTTTGATAACGGTAGATGCCAAACCGTTATTCCTCCCACATATGCTTCCAAATAGTTCTGGGTCATGTCTTCAAAAGATGAAGGATTATCTGTTTTAGCAAATACTGCGTCTAGTCTGCCGATTGCTCCAATTGAGATCCTTCCGTAGCCGACCGAAAACACCAAACGTGTTATCAGTGAACCGACAAAACGATGCAAAACAAGATTTGCGCCTTCCAATGAAGAACGCTCAATTCCAAGCCAGCCGGCTGTCAGTTCAATCCCAAGTAAATGAAAGGGCTGAAAACCAATACCAAGAGATAATCCATGCAAAAGATGTCCGATCGGAAACGGACAGTCACCCTGATAGCTTCCTGTAAATTCAAGCCATGTCGGAAATTTTGTTTGAGATGTTTCTTCTTGTAATCGGTCTTCAAAAGGAGATTCTATAAGACTGACAAGCGTTTTCTCATAGGTGCGCGGATTTCGCGATTCTTCTGAAATACGTTTTAACTCAACAAGCATAGGACCGAGAATTATCTCTCTTAAAGTTGCTGCCGTTGAAAAAGCCGCCAAATCCGGATGTTTGGAATAATCATACAATATGGAGGTTTTGGCGGAGGCATCAGCTTGAAACACATCTATTTTGCACTGATTTTCTATACATTGATAACTTACAGCTGCAAACGAAGCATTTTCAACCATCAGCTTTTTTGTTGATTTCAATTGTTCATTATCGGATTTAGAAAACTCCGATAATTCCACCGTCAATAACTCAATTTCCAAACCCGCTGTTTTAAGCTGATCATTCAGTAATGATCTAACCTTTTCAACATCAGGTTGTGCTCCCTTAAAATGCAACAATATAATGACAGGCGGAGAAGACAAATCTGATGCAGTTGAAACCGAGCTGAAGATAACAACCGATAAAAACCATATCAAATTGAAGGTCTTTCTCATCATTCAAACATAAGCTTTTTAATTATATAAGCTAGGGTCCGATTAATGTTTTAACAAGAGTCGTTGTCTTTCCTGATTGTATTTTAACTTTATAATTTTTCTTAATGTTAAACTCAGGGTTTTCAACTGTAACAGTATAGGTTCCGGGACTCAAAGAATGATTAACCAGCGGTGTATTCTTAATAAAACGATCATTAATAAATACTTTTGACCAAGGTCGTGTCTGAACAGACAATGCGCCGTCCCCTCCTCCTCCGGATGAAGCAGCAGATGAACCGCCTCCGACAGGCCTCGTTACAACGGTTTTTGTTCCGGCACCCACAGAAGGACGCCCTCCCGCCGCTGAGGCCGTACCTTTTTTGCTGCTAAGCACTGCTTCAACCGATATTTTGGCCTCTCCAGGCTTAAACTCAACTGCCTTAATTTCGTTGTCATATCCCTCTTTTTCAAATTGGATTTTATATTCTTTAGATGTATCCAATTCTGCGCTGACCGGGGTTTTTCCAATATCCTGCCTTTTGTTGTCTCCGATAAGTATTGCTCTTGCTTCCGGCGGATTGCTCTTAACAATTACTTCAACAACACGGAGGTCAAGAGTTTTTAAAGGAAGCGGGGTAATCTCACCAGAAACCACTTCAACTTCGAGGGTTTTGGGTTGATAATTTTCCCCCTTTACTAAACGCACAGAATAGGTTCCCGGCTGTAGATCACTAATGGTAACCGGTGTCTTCTCTTCATACGGTCTCTCATTGACAAATACTGTAGCGCCGGGAGGGTCAGTCTCAATAAAAAATCCTGTCGATGAATTCTCTAAGGTAATGCTTCGGCGAACCTCTTCGCCTTGTTTAAGAGTTACACTAACGGTTGCGTCTTTGAATCCTTTGTGCCTGACAGTAAAGGTATGATCTCCGGGTTCCAAACTAGTTCTCACCGGTGACATATTTGAGGGAAGCTTATCCACTCCGTCTACAATTACTTCAAGTGCTTTTAGATTTGGAGGATCAACATATAACTCTATGGTGCTAAGTTTTGGTTTGCCGACAAAAAATATTACTACCACTGCCAAAGCAGCCAGTGCAAGCCCAAGCCCCAATAAGATAGGAACAAGAGTTTTGCCGGCCTTGCGAGGATAAGGTGGAATTGAATCTGTAGACCCGTAACTTCCCCTTCCTGCAGGCATTCCCGGCCTACCTATGCTCATATCCGGAAAGGCTGAAGAAGCATAAGGAATTTCCTGAGTGGTTTTCATAGCCAAAGAGGCCTTAGCCATCTCTTTGGCAGTTTCTTTGCTGTAAATATTGGTGGGAGGTTCTTCCTCGTCCCAATTCTCCATCTGAATGTTACCGGGAGCGGAAGGTCCTAAAACACCGGAATGAGACATTATCGGTGTAGAAAGCGACCTAGTCGGATCTCCCACTAAAGGAGGAGCCGAAGGTTTTATTGTCGGTGCAGGAACACCCAACATTGTACGTTTAGGGATTCCTACCGGCGGAGCTGTCGGAGGAGGCGTACGCCCATGAGTCTGCACCGGAGGTGCAACAGGTATCGGTGCAGTTCCCGACTTGGTAGAGGAGCCGGGAACAGGCGGAGGAAGGCTCATTCTGGCCTGCGGCGGAATCGGCGGCCGTCCTTTAGAAGAAGGCATCGGCGGCGGCGGCGGAAGGCTTACATTGTCATCGTCAGGCGGCGGTACTGATGATCGCAACAGTGCTGCTGCTTCACCCATTGCCGCAAGCTCTTTTTCTATTTCCTCCCTAAAAGCTTCATTCATAAAAAATGCGAGCTCTTTACGACCGAAAAATGAGCCTGATTCATACATCCATCGCTGAAGATCATCGTGAAAGTCCATTGCGCTCTGGTAGCGATCTTCGACTTCTTTACTAAGCGTTTTTAGAACTATTCGTTCTAACTCAGCAGGCATATCTTTGTTGTAGACCGAAGGAGGAGTAATCTCGACATTTCGTACCTTTTCAAGAGTAGAAAAATCACTTTCTCCGACAAAAAGGCGCTCTCCGGTAAGCATCTCCCAAAGACATATACCTACTGCAAATATGTCAGATCTGCGGTCAAGAGGAAGACCTCTGACCTGCTCCGGTGACATATATCCGAATTTCCCTTTAAGAATTCCTGCTTGGGTTTTGCCGGCTTTTCCAGCCGCTTTAGCAATACCAAAATCGATAATTTTCACTTCGCCGTCATAGGAAATTAGGATATTTTGAGGTGAAACATCTCGATGTACTAAGTTCAGTTCTCGGCCTATCGGATCTTTCTTATTGTGTGCATAATCAAGCCCTTCACACACCTTCATGGTTACATATGCCGCCATCGGTATTGAGATTAGCTTCTTGTTTTTTCTAACACGGTCAACAATGGACCGAACATCGCGCCCGTTTACATATTCAAGTGCAATAAAATAGGACTCGCCGACCTTTCCCAAGTCAAATATTTGTGCAATATTAGCATGTTGAAGCTGAACCGCAATTTTAGCTTCATCAATAAACATTGTAATGAATTCTTCATCCTCAGCGATGCTTGGGAGAATTCTCTTTACAGCAATGAGGCGTTCAAAACCTTCTACACCGAAAGCCTTGGCTTTGAAGACCTCGGCCATACCTCCAACGCTGATTCTGTCTAACAAATAGTATTTTCCGAAAGGGATAGGCTTTTTCACGAGGGTACTCCGGTACGTTACCTTTCAAAATATCGCATAAAATGTATCTCATGTGCGAAGAACAAAGTCAACGATACGTTATTTATACATATTCACAATAATTTAAATAGTCCCCAAATAGATCCGTTTTAGGATATATTTTGTAATCTTAAGCATGTCTTTGGGAAAGAAAGTTTCATACAAGATCGCTTCACTTTACGTTGCAGCAATGTACTGCTACACTCTCCATCATGACTACACGACTTCGATTTATAACATGTTTTTTTCTTGGAATTATATCTGTATTGCTGCCGATATTATTCATGCTCATAATTGGTATTCTACAGGTCAGCAATTCAATGCAAAATTTTGTAACGATAATAGGAACTGTTGTTGTTGTCGGAGGATGTCTTTTTGCATTTGCAGCAATAGCATATCGCTTAAGCAATACGTTTAATGATTTCTTTAAAATATTAATTACAAACTCCCAAAAAGCCCTAAAAGGCGATAATTTGGAATCTCTGCCCGAATATATTTCAAAAGAATTTGTTCTAATCAATGATTCATTTATGGCAATACATGACAAATCAAATAAATACACCTCAAGCTCATACAATACATTGAAAAATATCTCAGAACGGCTTGCATCGATAAAAGAAATGTCGGCAAATATTCAGAGCACTCTTGCTAATCAAGCTCAATCCACTTCCCAAGCCTATCAGGGAACCGGAAAAGCAACGGATAGATTAACTGACACTGTTTCCGGAACAAAAGACATCACAGACAGACTCTCTTCGTCTATTTCACTTCTTGTAGACATTGACAGAATATCAAATCAAATAGCCGAATCTGTTAGCGGAATAAATGCGATCATGGAAGAAGCAAGCATTTCATTTAAGCGCGGCGATGAAAATATGCGTTCTCTTGCTAAAGATGCGAACGAACTTGTAGGTCAAGTTCATACAGTTAATCTTGCCTTGAATGATATGGTGGGAATATTTGAAAAGGCGAGAACAGATGCCGCAGAAACCGCTTTTCTTATGAGCAATTTAACACAAGAGACTGAACGAATAGGAGCAGCTATTGAAGCAACAATCGACGGCTCTGATGCTATTCACATGTCTAACGAGAGAATACTGGAAGTTACCACAAGTTTGCATTCAAAAGTGAATCGTGTTGATGATGTGCTGGATGTAGTCCACAATCTTGCCGAAAGAACTAAATTATTGTCTATAAATGCATCTATTATTGCATCCGAAGCAGGAGAACACGGTCGGGCTTTTGCAGTTGTAGCAAGAGAGGTAAAGGAGCTGGCACAATCAACAGCAACGGCAATTGCTGAGATTTCAATAGTGCTTAAGGGTCTAAAAGAAGGATTTGCTCAAACAGTAAAAACTATTCAAAACGGCCAGGAGGATGTGGATCAGGGGGTTCGCTCCGCCAAAAATGCTGTTGTGCTTCTCAGATCTATTCCCGATAAAGTAAGACAGGCGGCATCACTGTCCGGCGAAATATCTGCCAGAAATGCCGCACAGGCATCAGAAGGTTCTGAGGTCAGAAATCTGGTTAAACAAATGTCATCCACAGTTAAACAGATCAGCGCCATGCTCAATGAGCAAGCAACCAAGAGCTCTCAAGCATCCGCTCTTTTCGATAATGTAAGCAACATCAGCAGTTCTGTGCTAAAGTCAACCTCGGAACATAATAGAGCATCAGGCAAGATCAATCACAATGTAGAAATTCTAAACACCGATTTACGATTACTGACGGACAATATACTGTTGCATATTCAAGAACTCAAAGATATTGCTAAACTTACCGAAAATACGGTGTCAAAGACAAACGAAAACCGGCAAAAAATAAATGAGCTGTCAACTCTTGTTGACGATTTACTTGGATATGCTGAAGAGTTGGAAAGATAGTATTCGTTTAAAATAATATCTACGAAATTACAATAGACTTGAGAAAGTACATGCAGCCTTCCTTAACCGTGAGAATTCGAGAAGATATAGTATTAAAAACTGTTTCTGGAAATGGCTGCTATTGGTACTGTTGTGTTCCTTAAGGATAAGTGGTTTTTCTTAGAATCATTTAATGCCTCGGCGAGTCTACGGTGATGGGTGAGTAGATGACATTTTCGGCAAGGTTGAGGGAACGACGACAAATGACTGGCATCGCCAATTTGAGAAGGAATGGCGCTGATATCGTCAAAGAGGGCCGGTCTGACTCGTCAGTATGCGATAGCTATTGCGAAAATATCTTCACGCAGAGAGTTTTCGTAATTTTGGTTTGTATATGTCAAAATTATAAAAAGACCTTTAATCTTTCTAGACAACCTCTTTCTAGACAACCTAATGTTGTGGTAGTTAATATAGTGTTTTTTTGTTATCATGAATAATATTCGCAGCCCAAAACAACGTAAGGTTTCAGCCTTGCAAGGTGGATTGAAATACTATGCTGCATTCTCTCAAGAATTTGTTGAGGATGTAATCGCTTTTTTAAACCTAAATCAAAAGAGTACAATTTTAGATCCCTGGAACGGTTCAGGAACCACAACAGAAGTTGCAAGTTGTCTAAATTTTAGTGTTATCGGATATGATTTAAATCCGGCAGTCAAAATGCTTGCGCAAACCCGTCTGGCATGTGAATCGCATCTAAGTGAAGCAAAAAAAGAATTGGCAAATTGTATATATTCGAGTGCAAAAACGCCAATTGAGTCAGACTTGCCTGCCTTTAGATATTGGCTTACACCACCAAGTATTCACTATTTAGCAACTCTTAAAAGCAAAATTGTTTTAATCGAAGACAATATTGTCCAGTCTTTGGCTAGCATTTCAATTGTCAACGCTATTCGAAGGCAATTATCCAATTTTAAATCAAAAAACCCGTCATGGATACGCATTGCTAAACAAGAGCATGAACGTATTGATTTAGAAATTGATAAATTTGAATCAGATTCTCTGATAGAACTCGACAAGTTTAAGATGTGCTATAGACAAGCCGGATCCCCAAAAAAACAAAGAAGAGTGGTTATTGAAATGGCAGATGCTAAGAAGTTGCCTCTGGCTAATGAATCAATAGATGCTATTATAACTTCACCTCCTTATTGTACCCGCATTGATTATGCGGTAACTACTTTGGTTGAGTTGGCTTGGCTCGGTATAGATACAATGCAAATTCAGGACCTTCGCTCTAAATTAATGGGAACTCCCATTGTTAAAAAATTAACCTTGTCATTACTACCGTTACTGCCGCCCAGCGTGGATTCTTTATTGCTTGAAATAAAAAAGCATCCCTCTAAGGCATCAGCCGCATACTACTTTAAAACATATTTTCAATTTTTTACTGATATGCAAGTTGCTTTTAAAGAGTTACATAGGGTTATTCGGTCCCAAGGCAAATTGTGTTTGGTAGTTCAAGATTCTCACTATAAAGAAATTTCTATTCCTCTTTCTATCCTTTTCCAAGACATGTTGAAACTAGAAGGGTTTGAGCTAATTGACTTGCAAATATTTCCTGCCAAGGGATTAAATTTGATACACGGCCATAAATCAGTAAATGAGGTTGCATTAACATGTCGCAAAATAATCTAAGTTTAATTGAAAAAATTAATGAAAAGCGAGCTCAAGTCCAAATTAACGCATTAACTTATGATATGGAATGGATAACTCATAAAATACAGACAGGGGATATTGTCATAGATCCTGAATACCAGCGCCTATTTCAATGGACAGAAACGCAAGAGTCACGTTTTATTGAGTCTCTCATATTAAACTTGCCTATTCCGCCGATTTATTTGGTGGAAGAAGAAGATGGCAAACGAATTCTTCTAGATGGCTTGCAAAGAATTTGCACGTATCTTCATTTTATTGGAGAGATGCCTAACGGCTTTGAAGCATTAAAGGAAAAACTCAGTATGATTCGAAATGCTCCCGACGAGGAGTCTTTTTATGAAGACGATAATGATGAGGATGTTTGTGAATCGGAAGAAACAAGAGGAGAACAAGATCTATCTGTTGAGCCGTTAAGGTTGATAGGTTGCGACATTATAGATAGTTTAAATGGAAAAAACTTTACAGATTTAGAATTAGGAATACAGAGAAAACTAAAACAAAAACCTATCGATATCTATTCTTATACTTCGAGCAATACATGGATTCAGTATCAAATGTTCACAAGAATGAACGCCGGCGGTTCACCTTTAAGTCCCCAGCAAATACGAAATGCCAAAATTCGAATCATTAACAAAGACTTTATTAATGTTATCAACCAAATAGTTAAAGAGAAATACTTTCTGTCTCTTGCCAAACGATTCTTTGGCAAAGCAGTCATCAAAAACAGGAAAATGGAATTACAGGAAATAGTGCTAAAAATATTTGCCTTTGCGAACTATGACGAAAATTATCAAAAAAATATTGGGGAGTTTTTAGACGAATATCTAGAAAAAGTATCTAAAAAGGAAATTCCTTTTGATGTAAATAAGCAAACTTCGTGTTTTGAAAATACTTGTAAGTTGCTGAATAGTCATTTGAGTGGCAACAAAATCTTGCGTATCAAAGGCAAGGCCTATGCCGGACTGTTTGAAGCTATATTTATATCGATTTTCTCCTATATAGACAGTATCAAACCATCCACAATTGAACAATTACAGCAAAAAATCGATAACCTTAACAATGACAATATAGTCCCCTTTAAAGGCGGCGGTAAGAATACAAAATACTATCATGATTTTCGCAAAAAAGTCGCTAAAGAACTGCTTAATTTGTAGTCATGAACTATCCGGTTGACATACATAGACATGAGCGCAGAATACTAGATGACCTTCATCAAGAGTATATTCCGCACGACAAACATTCTGATTACTATACCGTTTTAACAGGCTTACGTCTTAGAATTTTTGAAGGTATTATTACCAATTTTCTGGACTTTAAGAAGGTTGATTTTGATAGAAGTAAAGGATTAGGGCACAAAATACAAAAAACGCAGATAGCAATCCATCTTGATCAGAAACAGCAGATAAATCAATTAGTAGGAGTTTTGCATAAAGTAAGGAATCGGATATTACATGGTAATTTTGAATTCATAGTCACAAAAGAAGTATGGCAAGAACTAAACCTCTTTTTGTTTAAATTAGAAGGCTATTTTGATTCAATTGTAAGCAACGATACATACAGTCATATTGACTATACCGATTCTAAAGCATCTTCCCTTAAAGTAAAAATAAGCAATTTATTAGCGTGATTAAACTAATCACGCTATTGTTTCTTCGACACTACAAGATCGGCATTCCTCAATTCTCTGAGACAATATCTCGTTAATTTGTGAGATCAGTTGTGAATACGAATGTCAGTTGTGAATATGAAAAATAGTCAATTTTGAAAGGAATCACAAAGCTACACTTCAGTCAAAAGCACATGATCAAAAAAGTCAGAAATAGTGTTTATTGGGCCTAAAGCTTCTGATCAAATTTGTTATCTCGTGTCCATCTCAGAAGTACCCCTTTTGTTAAGGGGTGTTTTGAGATGGACACTATCTAAGACACAAGTCCCTATTCAACAGTAACTGTTTTCGCCAAATTTCTAGGTTGGTCCACATCAGTACCTTTTGTATCTGCAACGTGATAAGCCAAGAGTTGTAACGGTATTATAGTAATAAATGGAGAAAGCTCCTCAATGCACGGCGGTATTTCTATACGCTCGATATTAAGATCCAAGGCAGCGGTTTCCCCTTTGGTGCATATTGATGTTACCTTCCCTCCTCTGGCCAAAGCTTCCTGAACATTGCCTACAATTCTTTCAAAAGAACTGTCGCTGGGCATTATTACTACCACCGGCATTTTTTCATCTATTAAAGCGATGGGACCGTGTTTCATTTCACCGGCGGAATAACCTTCGGCATGGATATAGGAAATTTCCTTTAGTTTAAGCGCTCCTTCCAAAGCAATAGGAAAGGACAGGCTCCTACCCAAAAATAAAGCGTGGTTGCTTAAAGCAATACGTTGGGCTATTTCTTTTATCTCAGGTTCTAAAGCAATTGTCTCTCTTATCAATGCCGGAACTTCAAGGACTGCTGACAAAAGTTTGCGGGCTCTTTCTTCTGAAAGTGTTTTACGCCTTCTTCCCAAATATACGGCCAGCATAAAAAGCGCTGTTAATTGTGCTGTAAAACACTTGGTTGAAGCAACACCGATTTCAGGACCGGCATGCGTATAAAGAGCACCGTTTGACATTCTCGGAATCGCTGAATCCAGCACATTTGCTATGGACAGTACATAAGCAGCTCCGTTTTTAGCAACTTTTAAAGCCTCAAGAGTATCCAATGTCTCACCTGACTGAGAAACACCGATAACCAAGTCATTAGGATCTACCAAGGGATTTCTAGCACGATACTCACCGGCCAGCTCAACCTCAGCCGGTACCTGTGCAAGCGATTCAATCCAATATTTTCCGACCAGCGCTGCATGATATGAGGTTCCGCAGGCAGTCAACACCACCCGCCTAATTCTTCTGGCAGCTGTTTCATCAAGACCTATCAGCTCAGCCTCAATATCGGCCGATTCAACAGAAATACGACCTCTCAAAGTATCTTCAACAGCTTTGGGTTGCTCGTGGATCTCCTTTAGCATAAAGTGCTTAAAACCGGCTTTCTCCGCCTGTACCGGCGTCCACAAGATAGTCTTTGCCTGTCTTTCCACTTTGGTTCCTTCTAGGGTTTCAATTGAAACACGGGAAGATGACAAACAAGCTATCTCCCCTTCTTCAAGAAAAATCATTTGATTTGTATATTCTAAAATCGCGGGAACATCAGAAGCTGCAAAGTTTTCGCCTTGCCCTATTCCAATTACCAAAGGAGAAGCATTCTTCGCGACAATGATTGATTCAGGTTCAGCTGCACTAAGCACAGCCACAGCATAAGATCCCTTAACCATTTTAAGGGCCTCTCTTACTGCTTCAAACAGATTTTGTGTTTTCAACAGGCTACGAGAAATTAGGTGTGACAATATTTCAGTATCAGTTTCGCTCTTAAACACAGCACCTTGCTTTTGCAAATCTCGCCTAAGTTCCAAGTGATTTTCTAAAATACCGTTGTGAACAACCGCAACACCGTCAACTATGTGCGGGTGGGCATTAGTCTCACAAGGCTTACCGTGGGTTGCCCACCGAGTGTGACCTATCCCTGTTGTTCCTGAAATAGGAGATTTATCAAGCACGGATCTGAGATTATTGAGCTTGCCCTCCGCCCGAACCGCGTGTAGACTGTTTTTGTCCAATACAGCAATTCCTGCAGAATCATAACCTCTATATTCCAGTCTCCTTAAAGAATTGAATATGATATCCGAGCAAGATTTATTTCCGGCATAACATACTATTCCGCACATATTTTTCTCCCTATTTTTTATAAAGCGAATTTAAAAACAAAATAACAATAGCATCGTATCTTCCCAAAAACCACTAGGAAAATCAGGCTATTTGTACGGAATCGCTTAAACAAAACCTCTTAGCGGCTGTTTATAACCCTCAATTTCTTGAAAAAGGCAATATTCTTCAATAAATCGACATAAATTTTGAAAAAAACAGTATATTCCTATTCTGACACTACTACTTTTATTTGATGCTCGTTGTAACGTTTGCCACCGGAAACTCAATGCTGCCGACACCGCCTCCGACCTCAACATTGATATGAACTGATGTCAGTTTTCCCAGAATCCAGCCCTGTGCAGCCCATGCATTGAAGTGGTCGTTAACGGTTATTATCCCGCATTGTCGAGCCGTTTCCCTGGTACTGCGTATCTGAATCCATGGGCCCGTATGACCGGATTCGCAGGCATTGGCACCCTCGGTTCCTGTCGTTTCGTTGCTGGACATATAGTATGTAGCCCCGTCAATAACGGCTGTGATATCACCTCTACCCCACAAGCGATTGAATGAATCTTCGTTTATGTACCATTCAACGCAAGGGTTGTGCGTCCATCCGTACATACCTATCATTGAGAAGGGACCGGCATCTCCCGATTTATTCTCGACGAATTCGGCAACGATCTTTCCATACTCTGTGTAGTCTTTGGTGCCGTTGAAATCCAGACCTAGATGGGCCAGGTAATTCTGGCTCTCGTTCCATGACGCCGCAAATGCGGGAGCATCGGTAAAGTAGGTAATAGTTCCCCCATCTCCATTTGTCCAACCTCCATAGGAGAGACCGTTAAAAGCTCGACCGCTGATCCAAGAAGTAAGGTTTACCGTAGTACCTCCGCTCGGCATGACGGCCGAACAATCAGGGCCGACTAATGTCTCCGTATCACTGTCAGCATCCGCGTCAGTGTCAGAATCTGCATCCGCGTCAGAATCTGCATCCGCATCAGCATCCGCATCAGCATCAGCATCAGCGTCAGCATCAGCGTCAGCATCAGCGTCAGCATCTGCATCTGTGTCGGTGTCAGTATCTGCATCCGCATCAGCATCCGTATCAGAATCTGCATCTGCGTCATTGTCGGTATCCGCATCAGTGTCGGTATCTATATCTGTGTCTGCATCAGAACCCTCACCCGTATCAGCGTCAGTGTCACCTTCACTCGCTGCGGGTCGATTGTCCTCCTTCGTACAACCTGGCGTCAAAAATGCGCACGAACAGAGGATGAAAAAAAACACCAAAACCGAGATCCCTACTCTTTTGTTTTTCATGACAACACCTTCGATGTTTTCAACATTAGACCACATGGGTCTTTTTTGGGTCAAGCGGACCTCGATTATCAAAATCAGGTAAGGGTAGGAAAAATAGAGGTCCTTTTTGTTTTACCCATTAGAACAGCAATTATTAAAATATCATTTCTATTTTCCGTTTAAAACAATAAGTTCAGTTCTACGACTGTTAGGCACTATTCAGTTTTCATCTCAAAATGCTTCCTTATTAAAAAGTTGACGAGCGAGTATGTATGATCTTGCACTGTTACGCAGTGAGTAGATTGATGCCTCAATCCTAAAGAGTACTTTTGAGATGTTTTGTTTTTTACAGATGCAGCTTTACTTGTTACGTTTGTCTATTGTTACGCTTTCTATTTCGTAAGAAATTCTGAAACAGTCTGTATAAAGGAGCATTCGGATAGGTTATGTAATGTGTTGAGCGATACTTCCGGCAACAACCATAAAACAGTATCTAGCAGGTATATTTAGTGGATTATTTTCTTTTTTTCTTTGTAGAAATACCCAATAGTGAATCTGCTTTTGCAAAGAATTGATCTTTGTTTCTATGTTTGCGAACCGATTTAACTTCATGTAAAAAATCGGCATTCTTTTGCCTGTACAAGTTTAGTCGTTTTTGAACATCAGTTAAATATTTATCTATATTGTTGCTTTTTACCAATTTCCCAAAATCAGAGGGAACATTGTCGTTTTGTCCGTTTAGTCTCTTAATTATCATTCGACCGACATCGCCTGAAAAATGGGAACCGTCAATATAGTTATTTGTATTTTGTGTAACCGAATTGATCGTCCTGAAATCCCATAAGGGAGTTACTTCAACCAACCGTCGTTTTATTTTTTCAAAGGTTTTTGATTTAGCAGTTTCATCTATAAGTAATTGAGAAATTGCATATTCAGGATTCCATACTAAAAAAATTTCAATATTTTCCTGTTTTAACTTTCTTACCGATTCAATAATAGCATCTACAAAGGGTTTTGAACCATGTCTTGCTTTTGATGTAAAAATGCATCTCCATACGATTTTGCGAACTTTATCGACATTGAGTCTTTTACTATTTCCGTATTTTGATAGATAACCTCGATCATTTTTTTCTAATACATGAGGCAATTTTCGGCTTTTCCGGACAGTTTCCTTAGATTTATTAAGAGCATCAATAGTAAAAACTGTCTCTTGAAGCTTGTATAGCAATCCGGTCATTCTTGAAAATGCATATGCATTAAGACGTTCCTGTGAAAATTGTTCAGGAACTTCAAGTTCAGTTTGGTAGAAAGTTAGAGTGTCAATCATTAAAACAATAATATTGGGGCGATGTATTTTAACTAAACTTTCGCAAGTTCTGAGAATTTCAATACCGGCCATGCTATCAAGGCCGAAGTTATAAACATCTTCTTCCGGAGTATTTGGCCAATAAGGCGGAATACCATACTTGGTTCTGGAGTTCCCAATAAATAACACAGATGGCTTATATAAGGCATATTCATACAGTTTGCGCAAACGCTCCGTTTTTTTTCCTACTCGAACATTGTTAAGTCCTGCAATAGACGGTGACTTCCATACGTCGAACGGATCGATGACAAGTTGAACAAAGCTCAGAACTAGAGATAGCATTAGAGTTACTGCGGAAAAAACTTTTATCCATATTTTCCATTCGTTGCGCAATGTATCTGTTTTTGCGATTTTATTAGAATTGCACATAAATAAACTCCTGAACCCTTGTCATAAACAATATTGCAAGGATAAAAAGCATGGCAATTCCCGGCGCCATTAGAGGCTTTTTAGCATATTGAGATTGTTCCGCCCATCGCCAAGCGGTAGGAAGAAAAAGAACCATAGCAAAAAGTATTATAATAAATGCCGTTTGAATTCCTAAAGATGCATCACTAAGGCTAATGGTAAGATTAAAATCGAACAGCTGTTTCCACTCAATATTTAAGCCGTTAAGACCAATCATCCCTCTATAAATGTCTATTGCTTTTGTAAAGCTTGGTGCCCTAAAAAGAACCCAAGAGACGTTAAGAAATTGAAAGGTAAGAAACCACGCGATCCACCGAGGTATGACTATATTACGATTGCGAACTATTCCTCTCCAAGCATGTGTAATGCAAAGCACCAGTCCGTGAAAACCTCCCCAGGCAACAAAAGTCCATGCCGCACCGTGCCAAAGTCCTCCCAATAACATGGTTATCAACAGATTTGCATAACGCCTTAATGTTCCCTTTCTGTTTCCGCCAAGAGAAAAATACAGATAGTCGCGCAGGAAAAAAGAAAGCGAAATATGCCAACGACGCCAAAACTCAACAATTGAAGTTGATTTATATGGTGAATCAAAATTTATTGGAACCTTAAGTCCAAAAAGCTTTCCGATGCCTATTGCCATGTCTGAATAGCCGCTAAAATCAAAATAAATTTGAAATGTATATGCCAGGGTTCCAATCCAAGCGTCAATAGCAGTAGGAGAGGCGTGACCGTCAAAAAGCTGACTGACCAATGGACTCAGTGCGTCGGCAATAATCACCTTCTTAAAAAGGCCAAGAATAATAGTTGTTACTCCCTCACCGATATTCTCCCAAGAACAAGATCCGAAACGATTGTCCGCTATTTGCGGCAGCATCTCCTTCGCACGGGCAATAGGTCCTTGAGGCATTTTTGCAAAAAACACAACCTTGAGTAAATAATCAAGAGGGTGATCTCCTTTGCCTGCTTCTCCTCGTCGGCAGTCAACAAGATATGCGATTTGCTGGAAGGTGAAAAAAGAAATTCCCAAAGGCAATGCAATTCTGTCGACTTGTAGATTGAGTCCAAAAACGTATTTAAGATTTTCGACTGCAAATATTGTGTATTTAAAATAAACAAGTAAAGCGAGATTTAAACCCACACCAAGTGATATTGGCAAAACCGATCGTGTCTGTTGTTTTGCTAAATAGCGCCCTAGAGCATAGTTCCCAGATGCTGAAAAAAGAAGCCAAACAAGATGAATGGGATTTTCCCAAGAATAAAAAAACAAAGATGAAATAATAAGACAAACACAGGCGGCTCGTGACCCCCAAAATCGAGCAGTTAACCGAAATGAGATCCAAGCGACCGGCAAAAACAAAAAAAGAAAGATGTGTGACGAAAATGCCAAAATATACCTCTTAAATCAGGTTGCAAGACGCCCTAAATACTTACAAAAACCAATCTATTCAATCACTAAAAAGACATTTGCTGATAATTATCATTTTCATACATGGTTTGAAACATGAAAATTATGGCAAGAACTAAGGTCATATAGTTTGGGATAGATAAGGTATTTATTAGTTGGTTCCTCTAGTTGGAACCTTCAAAACAATACTTCCTTGTAGATCGAGCCGTCGTAATCTAAATGTTGTGTGCGTGTCTGTTGGTACGTACCATATTTTGTGGCGCGCAGATGGCGTGCATGGGCGGTTTATCTAAAACATCCGTTTTTGAGACGGAAACTATTTAAAGGTAATATTAGTTACACCGTTGGTAATGCTCCATGAAGCATCTGTGTCGGTCTGACTGGTAACAGGATTGCCGCGAATCGTAAGATTCTCGAAGTGTACACCGTCGATGGAACCGGTGGTTCCGGCTCTGCCGTACAGCTGAATGGTTCTGTTTGAATAAGAAGTCACGTTTGTAAAGTAGGTGTCCATGTAGGTGCTCTGATTGGCTGCGGAGCGCCAGCTCGGGGGTTCGTTTAACGCAAGCTTGATGAAGATTCCCGCATTTTCGACACGAACGTTGTCGAAGACCGTGTTTCGTATTACAGCGGTATCATACCCCTCTAGAGTCAGAGCTCTTCCGGCTGCTACCACATCAATGTCTCTAAATATAATGTCTTCCATGCTCTGCCCCATCGACTTCGTGCCAATTTTGCAGCCGACGGAATTGCTGTAGGCCACCACTCGCTCGTGAACAATGTTTTTGGTGTTCACGGTCCCCGAGGGTTCCTCGTTCTTGGTCGCCATGCTGTCGTCACCGGTATACAGGAAGGCATTGTAAAGCACGCCGTTCGTAGATTCGTCGAAATCGACCCCGTCGGTATTGTTCCAGTCTGTATTGGGCCGGCAGTTGATCATTTTATAATTCCTAATTGCCACTTTATCACTGCGATAGATGAGCGTGTTCCAAAAACTTGAGTCCCGAACTATAACGCCGTCGACCAAAATGTCAGAGCTCCCCTCGATTTTTAGCAGATTTATCTTTGTGTCGTTTTGCGCACGAACGGCAATGCCGTTTCCGTCAATAACACCTCGACCCAAAATCTCGCTGTTGCTGACCTGATACATTCGAATAACGCCGTGCGTGCACCCCTCAATGTTTATGCCTCCCCTACCTGTGTTAAAATCCCCCGGCGTATCAGAACCGTAAAGAAGAGCACCGCCCGTAAGATAAAGTTTCATATTGCTCTTCATCCACAACTCCCCCACTTTGTATCGCCCCGGCGGCACATATAGTATGTTTTGAGCCGCACCCGAGGCGCTGTCGATGGCCGATTGGATTTGCGATGTCACCAGGGTCTGACCTGTGTTGTCCACGTTGTAATCTGCCAAGTTCTTTACGTCAGGATCCCCAAGTCGAGGCGGGTCGATTTCTGGTGGATCCAGGAAGATAAACAGCAGCTCTTTTGTATCCACCTGGAGAATCAAGTAGTTGGGCCCGCTGCTGAAACTAAGGGTGTCACCGTTCTTGGCAGAAGCTATCTCCCGGCTTCTAGGGCTCAGCGTATGGGAGTTGAAACCTCCGCTCACACTGACAGAGACATCCATGGCAGTATCAACAGTCATGGAACAATGGGCGTAGTGCACTTGCATATGCGGTGAGTACTTGCTCAACTTCTCAACAAAAATCGGGGCGCCGTTTACCGTAACAGCGTAAAGCGAGCTTCGCTCGGCACCGGGAAAATCCGGGAAAACCTCACAGCCGACAAAAGCTACCTCCGTATCAGTGTCGGTATCCGAGTCTGTATCGGTATCCGTATCCGTATCGGTATCCGTATCCGTATCGGTATCGGTATCCGTATCGGTATCGGTATCGGTATCGGTATCCGTATTGGTATCGCTATCGGTATCCGTATCGGTATCGGTATCGGTATCCATATCGGTGTCAGTATCCGTGTCGGTGTTGCTATCAGTATCAGAATCAGTATCCGCGTCAGCGTCAGTATCCGAATCGGCGTCGGTATCCGTATCGGCGTCGGTATCCGTATCAGCATCCGAATCGGCATCAGTATCCGCGTCTGCATCTGCATCCGTGTCTGCATCTGTGTCTGTATCTGCATCCGTGTTTGTATCTGCATCCGTGTTTGTATCTGCGTCGGCATCCGCGTCGGCATCAGAGTCTGCATCGGTGTCACTGTCTGCGTTTGTAGTTTTTAGTTCGCTATCCGTATCCTTTGCCAAATCCGCGCTTCCGTCTGAGCATGAAAAGCACACAACAGTATAAACTCCAAAAACTGCGGTCCATAATTTTTTTTCCATCATTAGCCTCTCTCCGTTTTTGTTCAGTGACCCAGGCAGTCTCAATCGCTACAACGGATTAACGTTTATTTGTGTCTATTTATTTGCCAAAACGGGTGGGCAACATTGAAAAAACATCTAAGGTTCAGATAGCTTTTATTTTTTTTCAATCTCAGCTAAAAACCGTTAAATTGTATATATAATAAAAAGAGATAATCAAATTCGTTTCTATCGTTTGCCGAATACAGCAAGAACCGCCACCGCAATCAGGTTTATGAGTATTACCAAAATCATAAAGATATTACCGACAAGAGAATTTCTCATAAAAGACCATAATTTTATATCATGCCCTAAAACCATAGTTACCCAGAAAAGATTAATAAAAAAAATGCCGGAAGCTAGAACTGCAGAAGGTTTACCCCAGTATCGACTGCTCAAAATAAGAGCCCCGCCCGCTATTAATAAAACCGCCTGCATTATTAGTTCTTTCATAGTTTGAAACCCCTTGTTGAGAACTTGGAAAACAACCGCGATTAAGCATCAAAACATATTCCTAAACAACTAGTTTTCCAGTCCCGGGTTAGTTTTTGAGTTTTCCAGTCCCCAATTTTTTGTTTTCCAGTCTGTTTTCCAGTCCCGGGTTAGTTTTCAGTTTTCCAGTTTTGGGTTAGTTTTCCAGTCCTAGTATTCAGTTCCCAGTTTTCCAGTCCCGGGTTGATATTGGTTGAGTTTTCCAGTCCCGGGTTAGTTTTCCAGTTTTCCAGTCCCGGGTTGATATTGGTTCGCTCAGTTTAGTTTTCCAGTCCCGGGTTGATATTGGTTCGCTCAGCAAACGACCTTGCCGGCTGACATTTTTGAAAATAATATTGTTATATAAGCATGCGATGAGGTGAAAAAACCGTCGTTGCAATGTAAGCGGTAACACAAAGGCGTTGTAGTCGCGAGGCGTCTAAACTGATAGGCTT